>DASZJU010000447.1:0-6458 GCA_035947815.1 Reyranella sp. | reverse complement strand
CTTTCAGGCTGGCCTGTCGCCTGTTGAGCGTGTGCCGCCGAGACAAGGCAAAGCGCGGCGACGAGGGCGAGAAAGGGCTTCATGGGTTTCCTCATTTCGGTGCCGAGAGCAGCGCCTCGAAGCGGGCGCCGCGGTCGGCGTCGGTGACGATGGAGCGCGGCAGCGCCATCATCTTGTCGGCCCGCGTGACCGCGCGGCGGTCGATCGTGTAGGCCGCGACATAGCCGTCTGCCTGGGCCCATTGCATGAGCTGGTCGTCGTAGATGCCGAAGGGCCACGCCAGCTGGTCGACCTTGATGCTCAGCTTCTGTTCGAGGACGGCCTTGGATTTCACCAGCTGGTCCTGGGTGAACTTCTCGTAGGCCGCCGGCGCCAGGCGCTTTTTCTCGATCTTGAAGTTGGGATGCCAGAAGGTGTGCGACTGGATGTCGACCAGGCCGGATGCCTTCATCTCGGCGAGCTGCTCCCAGGTCATCGCATAGGGAGCGCTGGGATTGGAGATCGCCGAGGGATAGATGAACAGGGTGACGGGGATCTGGTATTTTTTGATCAGCGGGAACAGGTCCGTGTAGACGGTTTTATGGCCGTCATCGGCGGTCAACACCACGGAGCGTTCCGGCAGCGGGGCCGCGGGATCGGCAAGAGTGGCCAGCAGCGACTTCAAGGGAATGACGTGGTAGCCGCGCTCCTGGATGAGCTTGAGCTGGCTCTCGACCACCGTGGTCGTCACCGTCATGTCATCGGCGTGTTCGGGCCCGAGGCGGTGATAGAGCAGGATGGGAACGCCGCCTTGCGGCGGCTCCGCCGCCTGGCTTGCCGCACAAATGAACAACAGCACGGCGGTCATTGCCGCCAGCCAACCCCCAAAGAAACGCTGCATGCTTGCCCTTTAGGCTTATCCTGAAGAAGTTAACGCTACAGGCCGATTAAGGCTCCATTGAGTCAGAGCCTCAAGCGGACGCGGTCGATAATACTCTAATGTCATCCTGAGCGTAGCGAAGGATCTCATCGCCATTTGCCGCGGGCATGAGATCCTTCGCTACGCTCCAAGGCGGAGGTTACTCCGCCTGCGATGACATTAAAGGATTGAGAAAGGCTTTCACCGCCGTCACCGCCTCGGCCAGGCCCACCCGCTCGATGCTGACTCCGGGCGGAAACGCCCCCAGCAGCCGCGTCGGCAGCCGCGAATCCAGCATCACGAACACACCGCGGTCGTCGGCCCGCCGGATCAGGCGTCCGTAGGCCTGCTTGAGCCGCAGCCGCGCCAGCATGTCGTCGTAGGCGTTGGCGCCGGCGCCGGCCTTTTTCCACGCTTCTTTGCGCGCCCGGTGGAGGATGTCGGGGCGCGGCCAGGGCACGCGGTCGAACACGATCAGGCGGAGCGAGCGGCCCGGCACGTCGACGCCGTCGCGTACCGCATCGGTGCCCAAAAGGCAGGAATGTTCCTCGGCCCGGAAGATATCGACCAGCGTGGCGGCGTCCATGCCGCCGACATGCTGGGCATAGAGCGGCAGGCCCGCTTCCTCGAGCGCCGGGGCGATCCTCTGGTGCACCGCGCGCAGCCGGCCGATGGCGGTGAACAGGCCGAGCGCGCCGCCGCCCGAGGCCAGGAACAGCTCGCGGTAGGCCGCGGCCACCTGGCCGGCATCGTCGCGCTTCACGTCGCGCACGATCAGCACCCTGGTGGCGTCGGGATAGTCGAAGGGCGAGGCCATGGCGGCGCGCATGGCGGGCGCCATCAGATGGCGCGTGCCGGTGCGCGCCTCGGCCACCATCCACGAAGCAGAGGGCCAGTCGGCCAGCGCTTCGCTATTCTCGTCGTTGGCGGCAGCCGGCACGCCCAGCGAATCGCGCAGCGTGGCCGAGGTGATGACCGCGCCGTGCGACGGGCGGATCACCGCGTTCACGAATGGCTCGGTCGGATCGAGATAGTGGCGGTACATGCCGACATCGATCTCGCGCTGCTGGATGCGTTCGATGGCGAACCAGTCGACGAAGGCGGGGTCGGGATCGTTGTGCAGGCCGCGCAGCATGGCGCGCCAGGCTTCGAGCGTCAGCTCGCAGCGGTTGGCGAGCGAGCGCGCCACGCCCTCGATGCGCGCCCGCTGGCCCGAATCGAGCTTGTCGGCCTCGCCTTCGAGCTTGGCCCGGAGGGCGGCGCGCAGCTTGCGCACGGGCGAGAGCATCTGATCGAGCGCCTCGCTCAGCCGGTCGGCGGCTTCGATCAGGCCAGGATTGAGCGGACGCACGTCGCATTCCTGGCCGAAGCCCTGGTCGTCGCCCGAGGCTCGTGCCCGAACCTGCTGGCGCACCAGTGCCAAGAACTCCTCGGCCGGTCCCAGCACCGTGCCGTCGACCAGCCGCGTCTGCCAGTTGGGCGAGGGCAGCAACTGCGCGAGCTGGAGCAGCCGGCGAAGGGCTGCCTGCGAATCGGCGTCCTCGCCCAGAAGATCGCTGAGGCGGCGTTCGAGGCCGCGGGCGCGGCTGCCGCGGCGTCCCTCGGCGCCGAGAATCCAGCGGCGGAGATCAGAGGCTTCGACGCCGCTCAAATGCGCGCCGAACGCGCTATCGGCGGCATCGAACAGGTGATGGCCCTCGTCGAACACGTAGCGCAGCGGGCGCGTTGCGTCATCGAGGCCGCCCATCGCCGCCTGGATCATCACCAGCGCGTGGTTGGCGATCACGATGTCGGCCTGCCGCGCGCGGCGGATGGTGCGCTCGACGAAGCACTTCCGGTAATGCTCGCAGGCCGAATAGATGCACTCGCCGCGGCGGTCGGCCAGGCGTGTGATGCGGCTGCGGCCCAAGAGGTCGAGCAGCCAGGCGGGCAGGTCGCCGCCGATCATGTCGCCGTCGCGGCTGGCCAGCGCCCAGCGCGCCAGCAGGCCCAAGCCAACGGCGTTCTCGGGGGCGAGGCCGGTGCGCAGCACGGCTTCCTGGAAGTTCAGCAGGCAGAGATAGTTCTCGCGGCCCTTGCGGATCACTACCCTGCGGCGTTTCTCGGCCGAATCGCGGTGCAGGCGGTCGAGCTCGTTGTCGATCTGGCGCTGCAGGTTGCGGGTGAAGGTGGCGATCCACACCGGCGCGCCGTTCTTCTCCGCCCACAGCGAGGCAGGGGCGACGTAGCCGAGGGTCTTGCCGACGCCGGTGCCCGCCTCAACCAGCACGACGTTGGGTTTGTCCTCCTGCTCGCGCGGCGCGAAAGCCTGCGAGACGGCCGATGCATAGTCGCTCTGGGTCGGCCGCGCCTCGGCCATGTTGGGACCGGCGGCGATCAGCTGGGCAAGACGCAGGCGGGCCTCGCGCGGCTCGACCGGCTGGCTGCCCGGCGGCGGCGCGGGCGGCGGCTCCTCCCAAACCGGCAGGCTTTTCCAGACATCGAGCCCGGCCCCTTGGCGCAAAGAGCCGCGCGGCTTCCGGGTCGCAGGATCGATGCCGAGGGCAGTCAGCACCGCATCGCCCCATGACCATCGGCCGCGCGCCATGGCCGATGCGGTGTCCTTGAATTCAGGCGAGGCCAGTGCTGCCATGTCCTCCAGCTCGTCGAGTAGCGCGCGCGCTGCCTCGGGCAGGGCCGCGACTTCTTCTTCCGGCGTCGCGGGCACGCCAAGATCGAGCGCCTCGCAAAGGCCGCGCGGCGTCGGCAGGCAGAAGCGCGCCGGCCGCACGAAGGCGAAGAGTTCCAGAAGGTCGCGCGCCGGCAGATCGTCCAGCCCAAGCCGTGCCGCCACCGCCGGGCCATGGCAGACCAGCGGCAAGCTGCCCACGGCGCGCATCGCCGCGTCGGCCGCCGACAGCCGCTCGATCGTCCCGTCGCCCGCGCGCCACAACGCCCCGCGCGCGGTCGCGACCAGGGCAGGCCAGGGAAGCGGAGGAGACACGAAAGGTGGATAGCATAGGCCAATTGCCCGATGCAGTGATCGTCCATTGCATCTAACATGCGAGGGGATGAAGCCGCCGCCCATCATCAGGAAGCCCACCGCCGTCTTTCACCAGTCCGGCGCCATGGAAGTGGGCAAAGGCAAGATAACCGGCGTAATCGCCCTCACTCTGGGCGGGCTCGCCGTGCTGTCGGTGCTGGCGTTCCATTTCCCGCAATACCTGACGACGCCGGAGCTGCGGCAGAAATACGACGTCAACGTGCTGCGCGAGATCCTGCTGGTCGGCATGGTGATCGCCGGCGGCATAGCGCTCGCCAACCTGATTCGCCTGCGCAATCGCTGGCTGAACGGCACGGCGCTGGCGTTGATCCTGCTGGCCACAGCTATGGGCGGGCATCGCGTGCCGGTCGGCGACTTTCCCGACAACACGCCTTATATCGGCCTCGACTGGTTCATCCTCGATCTGCTCGGCTCGAGCATGGTCTTCATCCTGATCGAGAAGATGTTCCCGTTGCACCGCGAGCAGCCGGTGTTCCGGCCGGGCTGGCAGACCGACTTCACGCATTTCATCGTCAACCACCTGATGGTCGGGCTGGCGCTGGTCGTCGTGAATTTCGCCATCCATCGCCTGTTCGGCTGGCTGGTCTGGCCACCGCTGCAGAAATGGGTGGGCGGCCTGCCGTTCTTCGCCGAGCTCTTCCTGGTGCTGCTGGTCGCCGATCTGGTGCAGTACTGGACGCATCGCGCCTATCACGAGATTCCGTTCCTGTGGCGCTTCCATGCCGTCCATCACAGCGCCGAATACATGGACTGGATGGCGGGTTCGCGGCTGCACATCTTCGAGCTTTTGGCCACCCGGGTGTCGATCCTGGGCGTGCTCTATGTGCTGGGCTTTAGCGAGGCCTCGATGAACGTCTATATCGTCATCGTGGGTTTCCAGGCGGTGTTCAACCACGCCAATGTCCGCCTGCCCGACGCCTTCGCGCGGGCCCCGCTCAAATGGCTGGTCGTGACGCCCGACTTCCACCACTGGCATCACAGCTCCGAACGCGAGGCGATCGACCGCAACTACGCGGCACACTTCGCCTTCATCGACTACCTGTTCGGCACGGCCGTGAAGTCCGATCGGCGGTTTCCCGGCAAGTATGGCGTGCTGGGCGACTACATGCCGCCGGGCTTCGTGCGCCAGCAGCTCTTTCCCTTCACCTGGAAGGAATGAAGCGCCGCGGCCTGTTGAGGTCGGCCGCCTTGTCGGGGGTCACCGTGTCGGCGTTGGCGTTCGGCATTGGCCGGCCGGCCCGCGCCGCCGATCTCGATGTCGTCATCGTCGGCGCCGGCGTCGCGGGCCTTGCCGCGGCGCGCACCCTGCTGGCGGCGCACAAGAGCGTGCTGGTGGTCGAGGCACGCGAGCGGATCGGCGGCCGCGCCGTCACCGACGGCACCACCTTCGGCTTTCCCTTCGATCAGGGTGCGCAATGGATCGAGGCCGGCAAGACCAACCCGGCCATGGCGATCCTGCGCGAGGCCAATGCCAAGCCGATCCTCGATCGCCAGGAGCAGATGCTCTATCTCGGTGGCAAGGAACTGCCGAGGGAGGAATACGCCCGCTTCGAGAAGATCGCCGTCGATGCCTCGCGCAAGATTGCGGCCGCGCTTAAAAAGCCGCCCCCGTTGTCGGCGCTCGGCGTGACGCCGGGCAAGGAGCCCGACGTGATCGTCGGCCGCCTGCTCGCGCCCCAGGACCCGCTGGAGCGCCTGGCCTATGCCCTGGTCGGACCGCTCGAGGCGGGCGTGGAGAACAATGAGCTATCGGCGCGCGACTTCACGCGCCAGCCCGACACCGAGCCGCAATATTCCGTGGCCGAGGGGCTGGGCGCCTTGATCGCACGGTGGGGCGCCAAGGTACCGGTGAAGCTCGCCACGCGCGTCGTGCGCGTCGATTCGACGGGAACGCTGGTGCAGATCGTGACGACCGGCGGCGAGCTCAACGCCCGGGCTGTCATCGTCACCGTGCCGACCGGCGTGCTGGCGGCCGGGCCCTTCGGCTTCGCCCCGCAGCTCAAGGCCGCCAAGCTCGAAGCGATCGCCCAGCTGCCGATGGCGCTCTACAACAAGATCGCTATCTCGTTCGCGCGCAAGGTGATCGACGCGCCGGCCGGCCGCAGCGTGTCGGGGCTGACGCGCAAGGGTCAGGCCTTCGACGCCATCGTGCGCCCCCATAACCGCGATGCCGCAGTCGTGTTCGTGGGCGGCGCGCAGGCCCGCGAGCTCGAGGAGCAGGGCGGCGCCGCCGCCGCCTCGTTCGCGCTATCGGCGATGGCGGAAATATACGGCGATGAGCTGCGCGGCCTGGTCGCGCATTCCTTTGCCACACGCTGGGGCAAGGACCCGTTTGCCCGCGGTTCGTGGTCGATGGCCATTCCCGGCCGCGTCGAAGCCCGCCTGGTGCTGGCCCAGCCGCACCACGACCGCGTGTTCTTCGCCGGCGAGGCGACCGATCCGGTCTGGGCGACGCGCGTGGGCGGCGCCTACGCCTCCGGCCTGCGCGCCGCCGGCGAGGCGCTGGCGGTGCTGGGG
>DASZJU010000446.1:0-7212 GCA_035947815.1 Reyranella sp. | reverse complement strand
GCGCGCATTCCAATGCCACCGGCCGCGGACGGCCCGAGGTGGCATGCCAGATCGCCTGCGAGACGAGGCTCGGTGCCTCCTGCGGGCTGCGGATGCGCTCGGCCCATTTGGTGATGTGGCGCATCAGGCCGAGCTGGTCGTGGATCTCGTGCAGATGGCCGTGGCCCTTGTCGATGTCGGCCTGCGGGATCTGGCCGATCAGGCCGACCACCGGCGCATTCATGCCGTAGGCGGTGAGGAGCGCGGCGCCGGCATTCAGCAGGCCGGGCCCGGGCACCACGGCGAAGGCCTGCGGCTTGCCGGTGGCGAGCGCGGCGCCCAGTGCCATGTAGGCTGCCGTCTGCTCGTGGCGCGGATGGATCACGCGCAGCCGCCCCTCCGTGTTATTGGCGCCCGCGTGGTAGAAGGCATCGAACAACGGATCGTTATGCAGGCCGGGCAGGGCGTAGACTGTGTCGAGGCCGTGGCGCAGGAGGGATTCGACCGTGGCTTCGGCGGTGGACAGACGCGGCATGATGACGGCTTACAGACAGCCATCGGGCCGATCAAGGCGCGCCGCATGCGGCTGATCCTGATCGCGCTCTTCCTGCTGGGCAGGTTGGCGCTCGCCGCTACGTTGCTGGCGTGGTTTGCCGAACGCCGACTCGACCGGATGGCCGAGGCCTGGTCGTTTGCCGATATCGCCAAGATGCCGTTCGTCGATGTGGTGCTGGTGCTGGGCACGGCGCCGATCGGTCCCGAGGGCGGACCCAACCGCTACTTCGTCTATCGTCTCGATGCCGCGGCGGCGCTGTGGAAGGCGGGCAAGGTGAAGTATTTCATCGTGAGCGGCAGCGGCGAGGAGCCGACCGCGATGCGCAGCGGCCTGATCGAGCGCGGCGTGCCGGCCGAGGTGATCTATCGCGATCCGGCGGGCTATCGCACCTGGGACTCGGTGCTGCGCGCGCGTGATGTCTTTGGCCAGAAACGCATCGTGATCGTCTCGCAGCGTTTCCATCTTGACCGTGCGCTGTTTCTCGCCCGCCGCGAGGGCATCGAGGCCTGGGGCCTGGAAGCCCGCGACGTCGATACGCCCTACAGCGTCTTCACCGAACTGCGCCGCTATCCTTCGGCGCTACGCGCCTATTACGACGTGTGGACGGACGCGAAGGCGCGCGAGAGCGGCAAGAAGATCGCTATCGGAGTCGACCCGCCGTCTTAGCTGGGGGCGCGCCACTCCAGTGGCGCGATCTTCTTCTGATGCCGGCAAAGACGCGCGACTGGAGTCGCGCGCCCCCAGCAATGAGGCTATCGCAGCCGCCCTTCAGGAACCGCCGCCATGTCGCGCAGCTCGGGGAGCGGCGAGACCACCGGCTTGCCGGCGAAGTGGTTGTCGAGGTTCTGGCGCACCAGCGAGGTCATGCGTCGCTGGGCGTGCTCGGTGCCGCCGCCGAAATGCGGCGTCATCACCAGGTTCTCGAGCGGCAGCAGTTCCTGGCCTTCGTACGGTTCCTCGTCGAAGACATCGAGCGCGGCGCCCTCGATCACGTTGTTGCGCAGGGCTTCGGCCAGCGCCGCCTCGTCGACCGCCCAACCGCGGCTGATGTTCACCAGGTGACCGCGCGGGCCCAGCGCCTTCAGCACCGCGGCATTGATGATGTGCCTGTTGGAGGCGTCCGAGCGCAGGCAGACGATCAGGTAGTCCGCCCAGGCCGCCAGCGCCATCACGTTGGGGAAATAGGCATAGTCGACATCGCTGCGCTTGTTGCGGTTGCAGTAGCCGATCTCGACATCGAAGCCCTTGGCGCGCTTGGCGAACTCCATGCCGATGGCGCCGAGGCCGAGGATGCCGAGCTTGCCGCCGGTCAGGCCGGCGATGGCGCCGAACCGGTTGGGGATGCGCTTGGTCCAATCGCCGCGGCGGATCATCTTGTCGGCGCGCACGATCCTGCGCGTCGAGGCGAGCAGGGCGCCGAAGGCCATCTCGGCGACGTCGGGCGCGTTGGCGTCGGCGCCATGTGTCACCATGATGTTGCGCTTGCGGGCGGCTGCAAGGTCGATGCGCTCGTAGCCGGTGCCGTAGCAGCAGACCAACGACAGCCGCGGCATCGCGGCCAGCAGCGCGTCCGATACGCCGACGCTGCCGGTCGTCACCAGCGCTTGCACGTGAGGTGCGGCGGCGGCCGGCACCAGTGCCGGGTCGGGCTTGTCCATGTGCCCGGCGATCTCGTAACTCTCGGAGAGTACCGCGAGCGTGGTCTTGGTGAAGTGGAAGCCGGTGAGGATGACGGGACGCTGAGCCATGGCCGTAGTATGACGTGGCGGATGGCGTCGTAAATCGTCTTGTATTCCGCATCGACGCGGCGAAAAACCGCCTTGGCAAAGAACGGCACGCTGTGCAAGGTGCGCCGCTTAATCAGCCTTCCTGCGTCTCCAACCGGCCCAAGCCTCCATGAAAATCGCCATTGTCAAAGAACGTCGGCCGCACGAGACCCGCGTGGCCGCGACCCCGGAGACCGTCAAGAAACTGAAGGCGCTGGGCGTTGAGGAGATCGTGATCGAGGCCGGGGCGGGGATGGCGGCGTCCTACACCGACCAGGCCTATACCGATGCCGGTGCAATGATCGTGCCGGATGCCATCTCGGCGCTGTCGGCGGCCGACATCCTGTTCAAGATCCAGCGGCCGATGTCGGCGGCGGAGGGCAGCGACGAGATCGCTCTGTTGCGTTCGGGCCAGGTATTGATGTCGCCGCTCAGCGCGCTGGCCGATCGGGATCTCGTGCAGGCGCTGGCAGCCAAGGGCGTGACCTCGTTCGCGCTGGAGCTGATCCCGCGCATCACCCGCGCGCAGTCGATGGATATCCTGAGCTCGCAGGCCAACCTCGCGGGCTACAAGGCGGTCCTGCTGGCGGCCAACAACTACGGCCGCATCTTCCCGCAGATGATGACGCCGGCCGGCACCCTGGCGCCGTCGCGCGCCTTCATCATGGGCGTGGGCGTGGCCGGCCTACAGGCGATCGCTACGGCGCGCCGGTTGGGCGCGATCGTGACGGCGACCGATGTCCGGCCCGCGACCAAAGAGCAGGTCCAGTCGCTCGGCGGCAAGTTCGTCGCCGTCGAGGACGAGGAATTCAAGGAGGCCGAGACCGCGGGTGGCTACGCCAAGGAAATGAGCGCCGAGTACCGCGCCAAGCAGGCCGCCCTGGTGGCCGAGCACATCAAGATGCAGGACATCGTGGTCACCACCGCGCTCATTCCCGGCCGCAAGGCGCCGGTGCTGGTGAGCGAGGACATGGTGAAGACCATGAGGCCCGGCTCGGTGATCGTCGACATGGCCGTCGAGCAGGGTGGCAACTGCCCGCTCTCCGAATACGGGCGGATCGTCGAGAAATACGGCGTGAAGATCGTCGGCCCGGCCAATCTGCCGGGCGAGCTCGCGACCGACGCCTCCGCGCTGTTCGCGCGCAATCTTTTGAACTTCATCACGCCCATGGTCGACAAGGAGACCAAGGCGCTCAAGATCGACACCAGCGACGAGGTCGTGAAGGGCACCCTGGTGACCCAGAACGGCCAGATCGTGCATCCCTCGCTGGCGCCGGCTGCGTCATGAAGAGTCGCTTCTTAATTCACCACGGCTGTCATCCCGAGCGCAGCGAGGGACCTTTCCTGTTGCCTCAAAGGTACCTCGGGCTTCGCCCTCGGGATGACAGCCGTGGTTTGACCCACTCCGGGAGCCGATAATGGACGACAGACTTGCCGGCGAAGCCGCCAAACTCGCGACCCAGGCACAGGACCTCGCCTCCAACCTTAAGGGCGTGGCACAGCAGATCACCGACATGGCCGCGCAAGGCACCCTCGCTTTGCCCGACGGCCACATGCCGTTCGTGTCGCTGCTCACCATTTTCGCTCTGGCCTGCTTCGTCGGCTACTACGTGGTCTGGCGGGTGACGCCCGCGCTCCATTCGCCGCTGATGGCCGTCACCAACGCCGTCTCGTCGGTGATCATCGTCGGCGCGCTTCTGGCGGCCGGGCTGAAGGGCCTGGGCGCCGCGCAGCTGTTCGGCGCCATCGCCGTGACGCTCGCCGCCGTCAATATCTTCGGCGGCTTCATCGTCACGCACCGCATGCTGTCGATGTTCAAGAAGAAGCCGGACAAGAAGTAGCGGTTGGGGAATGTAAGGGATGATCACCCAGGAACTGGCCGCCTACGGCTATCTGATCGCGGCCATCTGCTTCATCATGGCGCTGCGCGGGCTTTCCTCGCCCGTGTCGTCGCGCCAGGGCAACTTGTACGGCGTCGTCGGCATGGTGGTGGCGATCGGCGTCACCATCGCCACCCCGGGCGTGGTCTCGCCCTGGCTGATCGTCGGCGGCCTTTTGGTCGGCGGCGCGATCGGCGCCGTGGTCGCCATGCGCATCCAGATGACGGCCCTGCCGCAGCTCGTGGCGGCGTTCCACTCGCTGGTCGGCCTCGCCGCGGTGTTCGTGGCGGCGGCGGCCTTCGTGTCGCCCGACGCCTTCGGCATCGGCTCGCCGGGCCACATCAAGACGCAGAGCTTGGTCGAGATGGGATTGGGCACCATGATCGGCGCCATCACCTTCACCGGCTCGGTCGTGGCCTTCGCCAAGTTGCAGGGCCTGGTCACCGGCGCACCGCTCGTCTTCCGCGGCCAGCATCCAATCAACGCCCTTTTGGGCATCGCGCTGGTGCTGCTGCTGGTGTGGTTCGCCATGCACGGGCATCCCATCACCTTCATCCTGCTGATCGGGCTGTCGCTCGCGCTGGGCTTCCTGCTCATCCTGCCGATCGGCGGCGCCGACATGCCGGTCGTGGTGTCGATGCTCAACTCCTATTCGGGCTGGGCCGCCGCCGGCATCGGCTTCACCCTGGGCAACACCGCGCTGATCGTGACCGGCGCGCTGGTCGGCTCCTCGGGCGCGATCCTGAGCTACATCATGTGCAAGGGCATGAACCGCTCGATCTTCAACGTCATCCTGGGCGGCTTCGGCACCGACAGCTCGGCGGCGGGCGCGGCGCACGCCAAGACCGACAAGCCGGTCAAGGCGGGCTCGGCCGAGGACGCCGCCTTCCTGATGAAGAACGCCCAGTCGGTGATCATCGTGCCGGGCTACGGCATGGCGGTGGCGCAGGCCCAGCACGCCCTGCGCGAGATGGCCGAGCTGCTGAAGAAGAGCGGCGTGCAGGTGCGCTACGCCATCCATCCCGTGGCCGGCCGCATGCCAGGCCATATGAACGTGCTTTTAGCCGAAGCCAACGTGCCCTACGACGAGGTCTTCGAGCTCGACGACATCAACCGCGACTTCGCCTCGACCGACGTGGCCTTCGTAATCGGCGCCAACGATGTCACCAATCCCGCGGCCAAGACCGATCCCAAAAGCCCGATCTACGGCATGCCGATCCTCGACGTCGAGAAGGCGCAGACCGTGCTGTTCGTCAAGCGCGGCATGGCCTCGGGCTATGCCGGCGTCGACAACGAGCTGTTCTTCCGCGACAACACCATGATGCTGTTCGCCGACGCCAAGGTGATGTGCGAGAATATCGTCAAGGCGCTGGAGGGCTCGGCGCACTAATTTCGCTTCCGTCGTCCTGAACGGAGCGAAGGACCTCATGGCATTTCAACGAGCATGCAGGTCGCAATCGCGATGAGATGCTTCGCTGCGCTCAGGATGACAACGGGCTCGAATGTGCCTGCAGGACCGCATGGAAGTCTCGATTGCCGAGGAAAAGGATCCGGCGCTCCGACGCCGCATTCTGGAAACCCTGACGGCGCGCCTGCCGGAATGGTTCGGCCAAGACGAGTCCAACCGGCACTACGCCGCGCAGGCGGAGATCCTGGAAGCTTGGGTTGCGCGCGTCGACGGACAAGCGAGCGGCCTACTTCTGCTCAAAAGGCACAGCCCCGTCAGTGCCGAAATCTACTGGCTGGGCGTCGACCCGGATCATCACCGGCAGGGAATCGGCAAGGCCTTGATCGGCGCGGTCGAACGCCGGTTGAAGGAAGAGAAAATCAGGTTTCTCTTCGTCATGACGCTCCATCCCGAAGACCCTTATGAACCTTACCGGCGCACGCGGCTTTTCTATGAACGGATGGGTTTTGCGCTGGCGCTGTCGTCCGGCCAGGCCCTTGCCACGTCGTCGTCCAATCCTCTCGCCTACTATCTCAAGCCTCTGTAGCCGAAGGCTGTGAACTCCGCTCCACCTCACTCGGGCTTCAGGGCACCGATCTTCAGCAACTCCGAGACCTTTGCCTCGTCGGACTTGAGGACCTCGGTGAACTGCGCGGGTGTCGAGGGGCGCACGACCGCGCCCAGCTCGCGCAGATGCCTGTTCGCCGCCTCGTCTTTCAGTCCCGCCACTACCGCCGCATTCAGCAGGTCGACAATCGGCTGCGGCGTCTCGAGGCGAACGAACACGCCCGCTGTCGTGCCACCTTCGAATACGGTGCAGTTGGCTTCCTTGAGCGTCGGCACGTCGGGCAGATCGGGAATCCGTTCGAGGCCGAAATTCACCAGCGCCCGCAGCTTGCCCGACTGGATATGCGGCATCGAACTGGTGAGTTGATCGGCAAAGCAGTCGATATTGCCGGCCAGAAGGTCGGCGATGCCCGGCCCCGATCCCCGGTAGGGGATGATGTTGAACTTGATCTGTTCGTTCAGCTGCAGGCGCAGGATCGCCACGTGATTGGTCGTGCCGTTGCCCGAATGGCCGATGGTGACCGTGCCGGGCTTGGCCTTCGCTTCGGCTAAAAGCTTCTTCATGTCGGTGAAGCGGCTGTCCGAGCGCGTGACCACGAGGGTGGGCGCCGTGGTCAGCATGCTGACCGGCGCCAGGACCTGCAGCATCTGCGGCTTGCCGGCGAAGATCGGCGCGACGTAGCCCACGGTGAAGCTCGCCATGACGATCGTGTAGCCGTCGGCTGGTGCGTTGACCGTGGCCTCCAGGCCGACCACGCCGCCGGCCCCCGGGCGATTGTCGATCAGCACCGTCTGGCCGAGCTGCCGGCTCATCGGCTCGGCCACGAGACGGGAGGTCACGTCGTAGTTGCCGCCCGGCGCGAACGGGATCACCCAGCGGATCGGCTTGGCAGGGAAGCTGTCGGCCCGGACGATGGCGGGGGCCGCGATCGCCAGGGCGGCACTTCCCAGAAACGCGCGTCGCTGCAGGATCATAGTTTGTCTCGCCATAGAAAAGGCCGCCTTGTGGCGGCCTTT
>DASZJU010000445.1:0-4313 GCA_035947815.1 Reyranella sp. | reverse complement strand
GAACTGCTCGAGGATCGGCTGCAGCAAACCCTGAACCCGATCCCGTTGTCCTTGATCGGCCCACAGCGCCGCCAAATCGACCGCTGTCCGCAATTCCCATGATCGCGCACCTTGGCGGCGACTCCAGTCGAGCGCCTGCACAAAGCACGTCTCCGCATCATGGGGCCGGCGCCGCGGCAGCGAGAGAAGAACATTTCCTTTAACTCGCAGCACCTCGGGCATGTGAACGAGGTCTCCGTTTGCCTGGACCCGTCCGATTGTTTCGTCGACCAGCGCCAGACCCTCGCCATACTCGCCAATTGCGACAAGGCCCTGAACGAGTGAGATCTCGTTGATTGGCGTACTGACCGGGCAACAGGGTGAAGTGCCGACCGTCGATCTGATGGCCAAGCAGGCGCGCCTGCAAGGACTTATGGTCGGCAGCAGGCGCCAGCAGCAGGATTATGTCGCTGCGCTCGAACAGTCGGGGGTACGCCCTGTCCTGGACAGCAGCTTCCCCCTCGATCGGTTGGCCGACGCCTTCCGTTACCAGGCCAGCGGCGCCCATTTCGGCAAGGTCGCCGTCGAATGGTGAAGCCTGAAACGCCCCGCAGTCGCACCAGCACCTGGGCGGTCTACACGATGGCGCCTCTAGCGATAGGTCGGATTGAGCACCGTCTCTTCGACATGGCGCTCGGCGAATCGCCAGCCGTGCCCCGGATCACGACGGAAGCGGTCGATCATCACGGAGTGCATGGCGATAGCCGGAAGACCTGGCTCCGCCTCGATCACCGACTGGCCTTTCAGCGCCGCCGCCCGTTCGGGCGTGGCCACCCGGATCAGCAGGTTGTAGCTGAGTACCGTGATCGTTCCGTCGTCGTTGCCGGTGACAACGTGGTTCAAATGCTGGCGACGAACGCCGACTGTGAGTGGATAATAGGCCTCATAGAACGCCACCATCTGGTCGTGCCCTGTGGCCACGCCCTTGGGATGGTGGACGGTGAAATCGTCGGTATGCAGGCCCAGCATGGTGTCCAGGTCCCAGACGTCGAACGCCATGTTGAGCCGATTGACCAGATCGATTACGTCGCTGCGGTCTTGGGCGCTGACGGTCGCGCCCGGGGCCAAAGAAGTTGGCATCATGTCTCCTCCGGATAGCTGACGGCGAAAGTCGCCAGGGCCTGGGCGCAAACCTCGCCCTGACTGTTGGTCACAGTGCCCTCGGCAAAGGCAGCAGCGCGCGTGAGCCGCACGACGCGGCCCTGCGCGGTGATCGTGCCGGAACGGACGGTCAGTCCCCGCAGATAGCTGACGCTGAGATTCAACGTCGCCGAGCGCGCCCCGGCCGGAAGCAGCGATTGCACCGCCGCACCCAAGGCATTGTCGAGGAGCGAGGCGGCTACGCCGCCGTGAAGAGCACCGGCTAAATTCTCGAGATCCCCGCGCGGCTCCAGGGCGAACTCAGCCTGCCCGTCCCCGACCGCCACGATATGGAAGCCGATTACTCGCCCCAGAGGCGGTGGGGCCAGCACGCCCGCCTGGATGGCCTCGAGCACCCCGCGTCCCGACATCTTCGCCATTCGCGGATGGAACGGCGCCATCGAGGCCCAGCTCACTGTTCGGGACTGGTCGAAAACCGGTCGGTCGCCTTCGGTCGACATGCGCAGCCGGTGCTCCTTTTTTGAGGCCGAGGTCCTCGGTGCGAAGCCGATTGACGACGGAACTCACTCACTCTAATCATAAGAGCGATACTTGTCACTCTAATTATAAGAGCGACACAGAGGTAAGAGACCTATGCGGTCCAAGAGCTTCGAGGGCATGGCTTGCTCGATCGCGGGCGCGTTGGAGGCGATCGGTGATCGCTGGGCCGTTCTGATTTTGCGCGATTTGGGGTTCGGCCTCAGCAAATACGAGGATCTGCGCCGATCGACCGGCGTGACCCATGCGACCCTATCGGATCGCCTTAGACTTCTGGAGGACAATGGGTTGATCGAACGGCGCCCGTATCAATCCAATCCAAAACGTTACGAGTACATCTTGACGCGCAAAGGCTGGGACAGCGCGCTCATTACGCAGGCGCTATTGCAGGTGGGTGATAAATGGACCGCCGCCGGCGATCAGGGGCCACCGGTTCGCTTCGTCGATCGAAAATCCGGACGGCGCGTGAAATTGGCGCTGGTCGACGCCGAGACTGGGGCGCCGATCAATCCCGAGGATGTCATGCCTCAAGAAGGCCCGGGCGCCGATGATCTTGCGCGCTGGCGCGTGAAGACATTCCTGGAACGGCACGTCCGCCGGTCATCTTGAGCAATTGTCCTAGATACGCTGCCCCCTCAATCTTCCCCGGCGACTTCGACGTGATGTCGCAGGTCACCCGATTGATCCCCCGCACCTCGTTGATGATCCTGTTGGCGACGCGCCCCAAGAAGGCATGCTAGCTAGCAGGGCAAAGATTCCCGAAGGTCTCTCTACTCGGGACGGAGCCTGCCCCGAGCGAAGTCGAGGGCCCCAGTCGAGACGATGGAAATTCATCACATGCGATAGCCCCGCTCCCGCCAGGGGCTAGGGAGAGAAATTCGAGTTGTGTCGCGCGCAACCTAAGGGACAAGCTAAACAGGGTCCATGGAATCGCTGTCGTTCGACACGCTGACGTTCGATCATCCGGCGGGCCGCCGGCCGGCGCGGCTCGGCGCGCAGCTCTGCCTGCCGCAGACGAGCGACCTGCCCGCGCCCTGCATGATCATCCTGACCAGCAGCGCCGGCGTTCAACGCCATCGCGAGCACCATTACGCCCGGGCCCTGAACGATGCCGGCACCGCGGCGCTGATCGTCGACAGCTTCACCGGCCGCGGCGTGCGCCGCACGGTGGCCGACCAGACCCTGGTGTCGGCGGCGCAGATGGAAGGCGATGCCTTCGCGGCCCTCGCCCTGCTGCGCGCTGATCCGCGCATCGATGCCGAGCGCATCGGCATCATGGGCGTCTCCAAGGGCGGCGTGGCGACGCTCAATGCCGCCATCGCCGTGCGGCAGCGCTGGCGGAGCGGCTTCTCTCACCTTTTCGACCTGCACGTCGCGATCTGCCCTGGTGCCACCGCCCAGCACCGCGATGCCACGACGCACGGGCGGCCGATGTTCTTCATGCTGGCCGCCCGCGACGACTACACTCCGGCGCCGCTCGCCATCGAGTATGCCGAGCGCATGCGTGCAGCCGGTAACGACCGCATCAAGGTCAAGGTCTACAGCAGCGCCCATCACGGCTGGGAGTCGATCGGCCCGGTGTTCGACATCAAGGACGCGGAGAATTGGTCGTGCTGCAAAAATTTCATCGAGGATGACGGAAGCCACTTCATTCCGGCGGCCGGGCGCGCCATGAGCGAACCCGAATACCAGGCTTGGGCGCGGCAGCATTGCGTGACCAAGGGTGCGCGGGCGGGCGGCGGAACGCCCGAGCTGAAGCAGCGCGCGACGGCGGATTTGCTGGCTTTCCTGCATGCCCACGACTTCGCGCCTCAATGGACGAATCGGGCGTTTCCAGTTATATCTATGGTGTGATTCGCCTTCGCTTTCTCGCCGTTGTTCTGGCGTTCGTCGTACCCGTCTTCGGCTGGTTTCCGGCCTCGGCCAATGAAGCTCTATGGGTCGGATCGGACGCCGGCAAGGTCCGAGCCGAGGCCCTGCTCAAGGCCATTCGCAGCGCTTCCGATCACGGTCTGGAACCCGCCTGGTACCGCGTCGGCGAGGTCGAGAAGGCGTTGGCGCCGGACGCCGACGCCGCGGCCACCGAGACCCTGCTCACCGCCGCCTTCCTGGCCTATGCCAGCGACGTGTCGACCGGCCGGGTGCGCGCCAATCGCGTCGACAAGGATATCGACATCCAACAGCGCAGGGTCGAGCCCGCGGAACTTCTGAAGGCGGCCGCCGGCGCCAGCGATTTCTCCATCTACCTCGACGCGCTGCCGCCCAAGGGCGACTATCCGGCCCTGCAGAAGGCGCTTGCGGTATGGCGCGACAAGCGCGCCAAGGCGGCCTTCACGCCGCTGCCCGACGGCGTCGCGCTCAAGCCCGGCATGATCGACCCGCGCGTGCCTCTCCTGCGCAAGCGCCTGGCCGAGCTCGACCTCGTCGTTCCCGACCCGGCGCCGGGCGCGCTGGCCGATCTCTATGACGAGCCGCTGGCCGCCGTTGTGAAAGCCTACCAGGAGACCAAGGGCCTGACGGTCGACGGCGTCATCGGCGCCAAGACGACGCTGTCGCTCAACACCACGATCGACGAGCGCATCGAGCAGATCGTGGCCAATCTCGAGCGCCGGCGCTGGCTGCCGGAGGATCTCGGC
>DASZJU010000444.1:0-8641 GCA_035947815.1 Reyranella sp. | reverse complement strand
ATTGGCGGAAGAGAGTGGGAGTCGAACCCACTAAGAACCGGCTAACGGCCCTCTCTGGCTTTGAAGGCCAGCCGCCCCACCGGGAGCGCTTCCCCTCCGTCGCGGATAATTGCCCAGAACCTGCACACTGTCACCGTTCCGAAGGCGAGGATGGCGGTCCGAACTGCGCCAGTTTCTGCGGCACCGTGCGGCGCAAATCGCCACGGCGGATCGTGATGCCGTGACGGTCGAAGAATTCCAGGATCTGGATCGCCACCTTGCGGCCGTTGTCGAGCTTGTCGCGAAACTCGGCGGCAGTGAAGTCGTGGCCGAAGCCATGGGCGATGCCGATCATCTCAGCCACCGTGGGACGCAGGAAATACTGGTCAGGTGCCACCTCGACGACCCTCCCGACCTTGGCCAGCCGCTGCAGCAGCCGGCGCATCTCGGCCTCCGGCACCGAATGGGCCGTGGCGAAGTCGCGAACGCGGGGCGGCTTGAAACGCTCGCGGACCAGCTCAGCCGATATCCTCTGCCACAGCGCCTCGTCGCGCGTGCCGAGCGTCAAGGAATGACCGGGCAGACGCAGGAACGGCCCGTCGACCATCACCGTCTTGGCCCGTACCGCCTGATCGAGCAGCGCCTTGAACACAGGCGCGGGCCAGCGCTTGCCGAGGCCAACGCGCAGCCGCTCAGGCTGCAGGCCGGGCGCATCGGGCTTGGACTTGTGGTGAGCCGCGAGCGTGTCAACGATGTCCTTGCGCGCATCTGCCAGCGTCTCGGCCAGGAAGCCGAAGCCCTCCAGCTTGGTGCCGCCGGCCGCCTGCAGGAGCCGGTCCACGTCGACCGGCCGGAGATTGCGCGATTGGCCGAATCGGCCGGTCTCGACGAAGCCCGATTCCAGCCGCAGCAGTTTCGGCAACACGTCAGCGTCGGCCTCGCCCAAGGCGGCGAGCTCGGCCAGCCGGCGCTCGGAGCGGCGATTGCGCGGGGGGCCGAACGGATCGATCACCGCCGCACCGGCGATCGTGCGGATGGCCGAGGGATCGCGCAGGATGACACGGTCGCCCGCCAGCGCGCCGATCTTGTCCTCGAGCACGAGCTGCGCCAGCGCCGTATCGCCCGGCGCCAGCCGGTCGCCTTCGAGCAGCGCCACCCGGCCCATGACGTGGGCCGAGCCGAGATGGACATGCACCGGCGACCAGTGCTTGAGCGGCTGACCCTCCGAGGGGAGCACGTGAAGGCGCACGTCGGGCCGGTCGGTCGGTGCGTGCAATTCCGGGCTCACCACCCAGTCGCCGCGGCGGATCGCGTCTTTCGAGAGCCGCGGCCCGGTCAAGTTGAGCGCGCAGCGTTCGCCGGCCCGGCCGACTTGCGCCGGGCGGTTCTGTGCATGCAGCGAGCGCACGCGCGCTTCCAGCCCCGACGGCGTGAGCAGCAGCCGGTCGTCGACCCTGATCTCGCCGGCATGGACAGTGCCCGTCACCACGACGCCGGCGCCCGCCAGCACGAAGCAGCGGTCGACGGCCAATCGTGCAAAGCCCGTGGCGCCCTTGCCGCTTTCCCCCAACGCCAGGAGCTTGACCTTCAACTCGTCGACACCCTGGCCGGTCAGGGCCGATACCGGCACGATCTCCGCACCCTTGAGCGACGTCGAAGCCAGCAGCGTCTCGATCTCGGCCATGCGCTCGAGGATCTGGTCGTCATCGGCAAGGTCGGCCTTGGTCACGGCGACGATGCCGCGGTCGAGGCCGAGCAGGTCGACGATCTGCAGATGCTCGACCGTCTGCGGCTTGATGCCCTCCGCTGCCGACACGACCAGCAGCGCGGCGTCGATGCCGGTGGCGCCAGCCAGCATGTTGTGCACGAAGCGTTCATGACCCGGCACGTCGACGAAGCCCAGCTGCCGGCCGTCGCCCAGGTCACTGTAGGCGTAGCCGAGATCGATCGTGATGCCGCGCGCCTTCTCTTCCTTCAGGCGATCGGCGTCGACGCCGGTCAGCGCTTTGACGAGCGCCGTCTTGCCGTGATCGATATGGCCCGCGGTGCCGACGATCATGCGTCCCCGAGCTTGTCCAGTTGCGCGACGAACGCCGCCTCGTCGTCGAGGGTGCGCAGATCGAAGTAAAGCTTGCCCGCGCCGATGCGGCCGATCACTGGGATCGGCAGGCCGCGAAAGGCGTCAGCCAGGCGGTCGAGCCCCTTGGCCCGGATCGCCAGCGCAAACGACGGCAGCAGGTCGACCGGCAACGCGCCGGAGCCGATCTGACCGCGGACCGGCTCGATGGCGACCTCGGCGCCATGACTCAGCACCGCGGCGAGCGCCGGCAGAACGCGTTCGGCAAGTGCGCGGATCTCCGCCGCCGGACGGGCGAGCGCGCGGATCGTCGGCAGCCGCGCGGCCAAGCGCGCGGGATCGGCATAGAGGCGCAAGGTCGCTTCCAGCGCGGCCAACCGCACCTTGTCGAGGCGCAGCGCGCGCTTCATCGGATTGCGCGCGATGCGCTCGACCAGATGCTTGCGCCCGACGATGAGGCCGGCCTGCGGGCCGCCCAGCAGCTTGTCGCCGGAGAAGGTGACGACATCGACGCCCGCTTCGATCGCCTCGCGCGCCGTCGGCTCGTGCGGAAGGCCCCAGGTCTCGAGGTCGACAAGCGTGCCGCTGCCGAGATCCTCGATCAGCGGCAGGCCCTTCTCACGGGCGAGCGGCACGAGCTCGGCCGCCGGCACCGACTTGGTGAAGCCTGCGATGGCGTAGTTCGAGGGATGGACCTTCATGATCGCCGCGGTGTCCGGGCCGATCGCGGCGGCATAGTCCTTGAGATGCGTGCGGTTGGTGGTGCCGACCTCGACCAGGCGACAGCCGGCCCGGGCCATGATGTCGGGAATGCGAAAGGCGCCGCCGATCTCGATCAGCTCGCCACGCGAGACGATCACCTCGCGCCCCTCCGCCAGCGCGTTCAGCGCCAGCAGCACCGCGGCGGCGTTGTTGTTGACGGCCGTGGCGGCCTCGGCGCCGGTCAGGCGCAGCAACCAAGGCGCGATATGCTCGTCACGCTCGCCGCGCGCGCCGCCTGAGAGGTCGTACTCCAGCGTCGTCGGCGAGCGCATGGCCTCGACCGCCGCCTGGATGGCCTCCTCCGCGAGCTGCGCGCGCCCGAGGTTGGTGTGCAACACCGTGCCGGTGAGATTGAAGACGCGGCGTTGTGAGGGTCGTACCAGATCGGCCAGCCGCGCCGCGCACCAGCGCGCGCAGGCCGCCTCGTCAGCGACCTCTGCGTCGCCGCGCTTGGCGTCGGCCCAGACGCGTAGCGCCTCGATCACGAGCGGACGGCCGGCGCGCGCAATCAGCGGCGCCAGTGCCGGCCAGCTGGCCATGCGATCGATGGAAGGAGGGCGCCCCAGGGATGGCTGGGCGTCGGGAGCGCTTTTGGCGCGGTCGGCACGCGACACGGTCTTTCCCCAAGACGGCAGGGCCGGACCAGGCGCCCGGCGGCCCTTGAGAATGGCTCAGCCCGGCCGGCCGATCAATGGAGGCAACGGCCTTCTGCCGGGCGGTTTACTGGCCGGCAGCCGCCACGCCGACGCGGACCAGGATCAGTACGGCCGACGCCGACAGGCCGATCATGAACGCGAGCTTGGTCGAAGAGGAGCCTGCCTTGTCCTTCAGAAGCGCAACAATGGTCGTCATGTGAATCCCCACGTTTCGAACCCCGCCGGCCCGGAGCGAACCCCGTCGCCCCTGTTGGCCAGCACCCTTGCCCTCGCCCGACAGGACGAGAGCCATACCCACATCGATCAAAAATCAGTTCCCACGATGCGACACCCGGGACCCCTCCCGCGCGCCGCCGCGCCTTATATCCGGCTCGGTTGTAACGTGCATCTCCGTAGCGGCCGCAAATGGTATCAATTGTTTCCGACTCGCGCGGCGACGACGCGCTGCCGCGTCAAGGTTTCCTCTGCAGACCCCAGGTCTCGGCCAGCAATTCGCCGACGCGGGCCGCCATCAGGCGATAGCCGCGGCTTTCTTCGCTGGCGTCGCGCAGGTAATGGATGTGATCGGCGTAGATCGTGCCCGTCTCGTTGGCGAAGATATCGCCCAGATCGTAGATCGGCAGGCCATGCTCGCGCAGCGTCATCATGCCGGCGATGAGCTTGCGGTAGAGGTCGCGGTAGCCCAGGTCGCCGGCGTTGCGCTTTTCCTCGTCGGTCAGCGTCTTGCCGTAGGCCGGCGCCGGCTGAAGGAAGTAGGCCGACTTCACGTTGTATTCGTGCGCCACCGCTTCGGTTGCCCGCAGGTACTTCTGATAGAGGCCGAGCTGGATATTGAACTCCACCTCGGGGTCCTTGCGCAGTTCCATGGGCATGTTGAAGATGCTGTTGAGCGTCGTTTTCTTGGTCGAATTGAAGACGTCCTGCCCCTTGGCGACCTGCTCGATGCCGCGAATGATCATGTAGGCGGCGTGCGAATGACCGAGCACGGGGTTGAGGGCCAGCGTGCCGGCCAGCCGCCCCATCACCCAGCCGATCGCCGCGTCGCCGAAATTCTCGTCGGCCGCGAACGGATTGACCTCGATGAAGTTGCTGAGCGGCCGCTCGAGGCGCTCCGACACCTGGGGCCAGAAGAAATAATACTCGTTGTAGCCGCCCAGGCTGACGACAGCGTCGACCGAACTGGCATACAGCGAGAACAGGATGAAGGGCTGCGGCTCCTTCCACGCGCCATCGGCGCCATTCAGGACCAGCCAGGGCTTGCCGGTGGGGCTGACATATCTCTTATTCAGCTCCTCCTCGAGATAACGCGGCGCCGGCGCCTTCTGGTTCTGGCCGAGCTGCGAGGCGACCGAGCCGCCGGTCAGGATGACGGTGTAGTAGTTCGGGTTCTTGACGACGGGAAAGTCCGGACCGTACAGCCCGACATTGTTGACCCAGGATTGGCCGCACGGCGGGTTGGCGTGGTGGACGAATCCCACATAGGGGTGCGGATAGAGCGTGTCGACGTAGCGGCACGCCGTGCCCTTGGTCGCGTCGCGCACGTAGGTGTTCTGGGTGCGCTCGAAGAGCTCGGCCGCCGGCGTGTAGTGGCCGTCCTCGACATACAGCCAGGCGATAGCAGCGATCTCGACCGTGGCCAAAGCCAGCACCACGCCGATGAGGATCGAAATCCAGCCGAAGATGCGCTGCTTCATCGCCGTCTCGTCAGCGCCTGGTGTCCTGGATGGCCTGCCAGACGCGGAGCGGCGTCGCCGGCATCTGGACATTGCGCACGCCGAGCGGCCACAGCGCATCCATGATGGCATTCATCACCGTCGGCGTCGAACCGACCGCGCCCGATTCGCCGACGCCCTTGGCGCCCAGCGGATTGGCCTTGGCCGGCACGCTGTCGTCGAGTGCGTTGGAAAAGGTCGGGAAGGTGTCGGCGCGCGGCATGGCGTAGTCCATGAACGAGCCGGTGATGAGCTGGCCGGTCTCGCGTTCGTAGACATTCTCCTCGAGCAGCGCCTGGCCGATGCCCTGGGCGCAGCCGCCCTGGATCTGGCCGAACACGATCGGCCGGTGCAGCGGCCGGCCGACGTCGTCGACGGTGGTGTAGCGCTTGAGCTCGACCCGGCCGGTGTCGGGATCGATCTCGACCTCGCCGACATGGGCGCCGTTGGGCCAGGCGATGCCGTCGACCGTGTTGACGTTCTCGATGAAGATGCGCTTGTCGGGCTGCCGGGCGGCGAGCTCGCCCAGACCGATGCCGCGGTCAGTGCCGGCGATGGTGAAGCGGCCGGCAGCGTAGCCGATATCGGCGGCGCTCGCCTCCAGCGCATCGGCCGCCAGCTCCTTGCCCTTGTTCACGAGCTTTTCGCTGCCCGCGAGCACGGCCGAGCCGCCGATATAGGCCGAGCGCGAGCCCATCGAGCCCGCGCCGCCGACGCGGTCGGAATCACCCATGGCGATCTCGATCTGGGATGCGTCGATGCCCAAAAGCTCCGAAGCGAGCTGGGTGAAGCTGGTCTCGAGCCCCTGGCCCATGCCCTGGGTGCCCATCCAGATCACGAGCTTGCCGTCGGCCTTCACTTCGTAATGGGCCATCTCGTTCATGACCATGGCGCCGGTCCATTCGACGTAGGAGGCGAGCCCGCGACCGTAGAGCTTGCCGCGCTTCTCCGCCTCGGCCTTGCGCGCGCCGAAGCCTTTCCAGTCGGCGGCCTCGAGCGTCTTGGTGAGGAAGAGGTTGAAGTCGCCCGTGTCGTACTGCTCGCCCACCGCCGAGGTGTAGGGCATCTGCGCCGGCGTCACGAAGTTGCGCCGGCGCAGCTCGGCGGGATCCATGCCGATCTGGCGCGCCGCGGTGTCCACCAGGCGCTCGAGGTTGAGCAGGCACTCGGGCCGTCCGGCGCCGCGGTAGGCGCCGATGGTGGCCGAGTTGGTGAGGACGCAGGTGATCTTCAAATCGACGACCGGGATGTCATAGGTGCCGGTCGTGACCTTGGGTCCCACGAACAAGGGGATGGCAACGCCCGCGCCCGACGGATAGGCGCCGACATTGGCGAAGGCTTCCATGCGCAGCGCCAGGATCTTGCCGTCCGTGTCGAGTGCCAGCGAGCACTTGTGCAACTGGTCTCTCCCGGCCGTGGCGGCGGCGAATTCCTCGCTGCGCTCGGCGCGCCATTTCACGGGACGCTTCAGCACCTTGGCCGCCCACACCGCGACCGACTCGTCGGGCTGGATGCCGACCTTCATGCCGAAGCCGCCGCCGATGTCGCGCACCACCACGCGCACCTTGTCCTTGGGCATCTTGAGGATGACATCGGCCAGCGCGTCGCGCGTGCCCGACGGGTTCTGGCTGCCGATATGGACGAGCAGGCGGTCGCCTTCCCACTCGGCCATCACGGCGCGCGGCTCCATGGCGTTGACGATCAGGCGCTGATGCACGATGTCGAGCGACACGACGTGGGCCGCAGCCTTGAAGGCGGCATCGACCTTGGCGGCATCGCCGAAGCGGTTGAAACCGGCCATGTTGCCGGGGGCGCCCTGCCAGACCTGCGGCGCGCCGGGCTTCAGCGCATCCTCCATCTCGGTAACCGAGGGCCGGGGATCGTACTCGACCTCGACCAGTTCGGCTGCGTCCTGCGCCTGGCCGCGGCTCTCGGCGACCACCGCGGCGACCGCCTCGCCGACATAGCGCACAGCCTCATGCGCCAGCGGGCGGCGAGGCGTCATCTCGGGCTTGCTGCCATCGGCATTGGGGAACATCGCGGGGAAAGCGAAATCGCCGCAGCCCTCCTTGGCCATGTCATCCCAGGTGAAGACGGCGACCACGCCCGGCGCCTGGCGGGCGGCTGCGGCGTCGATCTTGACGATCCGGGCGTGGGCATGCGGCGAGCGCACCAGCACGACATGCGCCTGATGGGGCCGCGCGAGATTGTCGGTAAAGCCGCCCGTGCCGGTCAGAAGCCGGTCGTCCTCGACACGCTTGATGTACTGAGCCTTGCCGAATACCGCCATACGCTACTCCTATCGTCCCGCCGACTGCGAGAACGGGCGGACTATAGCGGCGAGGTGGCAGCCGACAAGGCAGCGCGGCGGAAGGTCTCGCCACGCCTGCGGCGAAACGGCCCGCTGCGGGTTAGCGCAATTAGCGCAATTAGCGCAGGCCATTTGGCGGCGCGGTCAGGGCTGGATGGACCTGCCAGCGCCGGGCGCGCGGCCCGGCGTGCCGCGAGGACTCGACCGCCATGGCGCGCAGGAACCCGGTCTCCTCGAGCCGGTGGAGCACGCAGTCCACGTCGATTGCTTTCGCCGACTGAAGCAGCGCATCGCGCCGGATGTCTTCGCGCGACACCGTCGCCCGGCCGGTTTCGGTCAGCCAGCGCGCCGCCCGCCGCACGCGCTGCTCCAACTGGGTCGGCACCGCGCGGTCGAACAGCGCCTTAGCGTGCGGCCGGAAGTAGCCATGCCAGAGGCCGACCGCAGCCTCTACCTGGTCTCGGCCGAGGTGACCGGGCTGGCCGGACGAGGCGAGGCCAGACCAGGAGAGCAGCTCGATCATGCCGGCGAGCCGCACCACGGAGGGGCCACCCTTCCCCATCCACGCCGCCTCCAACCCGTCGACATGGCGCCGCTCGGCCTGCAGCGCGGCAAGGAAACCGTCGAGCGCCTGGGTGCCCTGCCGGTCGACCGTGAGCACCAGCGGCTCGTCGGGTGTGTGCGCCTGCCGGGCGATGCGCCGCAGCCTGCTGAGCGCGTTGTCGCCATCGGGCAGCGTGCGCTCGCCCAGCGGGCGGTAGAGAGGCAGGTCGGGCCAGGAATAGAGGAACCGCCCCAGCAGCCTTTCGTCACCGTCGTGCAGCGCCTCTTCCAACCGGTCGGGCTGGATCGTACCGAGCATGCTGACGGGAAACCTCGCGATCTCGACGGGCGCCGGGCGACCCGGCAGCCTGAAGGCGCCGGCCGCCCAGGCGTCCGGCCAATCGACAGGTGCATCGCCGCAGGTGAACTGTTGCAGCCAACCTGCTGCGTCGTCGCGCCAGAGGACCACGCCGCACGGATTGCTATCGACCGCATCCGCGAGGGCTTCGACGGAGCCGTCCGTGACGAGGATCCGCCGGCGGCCTTCTGCTCCCGCGCCGGCCTGAAACTCCTGCTCGATCGCCGCGAGCAGGCGACGCAC
>DASZJU010000443.1:0-3574 GCA_035947815.1 Reyranella sp. | reverse complement strand
CCTTGTGCATCGGCTTTTGCACGTATCCGTGGCCCATGAAGTCCCAGCCGGCGTCCCGCGCCGCGGCGCAGGCTTCGGGATAGAGGCTGCAGGCCGTGCCGTTCACCGCGAAGGTCGCCTTGAGGCCGCGGTTGCCGAGCGTTTCCAGGAAGCGCCAGAAGCCGACCCGCATGCCGTACTCGTGCCAGGCCCAGTTCGGAACGTCGGGCAGCAGCGGCTGGCCCATCGGCGGCGGCAGCACCGCGCGCGGCATGGCGCCCGACGGGCTCCAGTTTTCGACATTGACGATGGTCCATACCGCCACTCGGGCGCCGTCGGGCAGATGAAGACGCGGCCGCTTGTGGATCGGAATATAGGCGACGCGATCGCGAACGCTGGCGCCTGGCTCTCCGGTCATCGATCTCCCTCCGATGATGTATGCGCGATTGTAGGCACAACGCAGTCCGAAGGGGCAGCGAATTGCCTTCGCAGCAGACGGCAAACGGCCCGCACCGGTGGTGCCGGGCGGGCCGTCAGCGTCGGTTGATCCGTCAGATCATAGCAGTGCGGCGACCGCCTTCACCTCGGTGTAGAGCTCGATCGCCTCGAAGCCCATTTCGCGGCCCCAGCCGGACTGTTTGTAGCCGCCGAACGGCAGCGCCACATCGTTAAAGTTATGGACGTTGATCCAGACCGAGCCCGCCTTGAGCTTGCGCGCAAGCTTGTGGGCGACGCCGATGTCGCGTGTCCAGATGCTCGCTGCCAGGCCGTACTCGGTGGCGTTGCCCTGGCGGGCGATGCGCTCGAGATCGTCGTCGTTGAACGGCATGGCGCAGACGACGGGTCCGAAGATCTCCTCGCGCACGACCTTCATCTGCGGCGTCGTCTTGGTCAGCACCGTGGGCTGGATGAAATAGCCCTCGTTGCCGTGCCGCTTGCCGCCGGTGATCGCCTCGGCGCCTTCCTCCTTGCCCGACGCGAGATAGCCGGTGACCCTCTGGAACTGCTCCTCGGAGACCAGCGGCCCGATGCGGGTCGTGGGATCGAGGCCCGGGCCGATCTTGAGCTTGGCGGCCTCGTCGGAGAGACCGATCATCATCTTGTCGAACACGCGCTCGTGCACGAAGAGCCGCGATCCCGCCGTGCAACACTGGCCCATGTTGAAGAAGATGCCGTTGGCGGCGCCGGGGATGGCGACCGCCATGTCGGCATCGGGGAAGACGATGGCCGGCGACTTGCCGCCCAGCTCCAGGCTCACCTTCTTGAGGTTGCCGGCGGCCGCCTGCACGATCAGCTTGCCGACCTCGGTCGAGCCGGTGAAGGCCACCTTGTCGACGTCGGGATGGGCGGCGAGTGCCGCGCCCGGCACGCCGTCGCCGGTCACGATGTTGATCACGCCGGGCGGAAGACCCGCCTCCATGACCAGTTCGCCCAGCCGCAACGCGCTGAGCGGCGTCTGTTCGGCGGGCTTCAGCACGATGGTACAGCCCGCCGCCAGCGCCGGCGCGATCTTCCACACCGCCATCAGCAGCGGGAAGTTCCACGGGATGATCTGGCCCACGACGCCGACCGGTTCGCGCATCGAATAGGCGTGCCAGTCGCCCGGTGCCGAGATCGGAATGCTCTGGCCGGTAATCTTGGTCGACCAGCCGCCCATGTAGCGCAGGAGCTCGCAGCCGAACGGCAGGTCGACGGCCTTGGCGTCGCTGACCGGCTTGCCGTTGTCGAGGCTTTCGATCTCGGCCAGCTCGACCAGGTGCTTTTCCAGGAGGTCGCCCAGGCGCCACACCATCTTGCCGCGTTCGACCGGCTTGATCTTCGACCACGGACCTTCCTCGAAGGCCTTGCGCGCCGCCTTGACGGCGAGGTCGATATCCTCGGGTCCGCCCTCGGCCACCTGGGCGATCTGCACGCCGGTCGCGGGGTCGAACACCTTGAAGCTCTTGCCGCCCTTGGGGGCGACCCATTTGCCGTCGATCAGAAGCTTGTGCGGCTTGGAAATGAAAGCGGAAGCGGCGGCGCCGAGGCGCCCGACATTCACCGAAACGTCCATGGTTTCCTCCTGGTTTTGATCCGAGCCGGCGCCTTCGTATTCTTGGTGTTATGACGCCGCTCGATATATTCAATCATATATAACGATGCGAATCAGCGTCAATTAGATGACAACGGACGGCGTCTACGGGCTGTCGGGACTGGCCACCGGCCTGAAGCCGCTGGCCGCCAGGATCTTCTGGCCGGGCGGCGAGAGGATGGTGAGCGCCAGCAGCATGGCCTCAGGCTTCGTCGCCTTCATCACGGCGAGCCCATATTGCGGGCCGATCGTGAGTTCGGACGGGAAAGCAACCATGCTGAGCGTAGCGTCGAGCTTGGCGAAACGCGCCTTGCCAGAGCAATAGACGATGGCGAGGTCGATGTGGCCGGCGCGTAGCGCGTCGAGGGTGTGGTCACCGCTTTGCGATGGCGGCGCACCCGGCGGATTGTCGATCACGACGGCGCGGCTGCACAGTGTGGCGCCGCTGCCCGGTTTCACTTTGTCGGCAACGTCGAAGAGCTGCACGGTGTAATCGCCCAAAGGATCAATCTTGGCCGGAGACACGCCGATTTTGGCGCCGTCCTTGAGGAGCGCATCGAGCGCGCCGGCGCTGCCTGCCGAAACGCGGTTGGCCGGGGCGAGCAGGCAGAGATCGTTGCGCGCGAATATCGCCACTACGTTCGCCTTGCCCTCTGCAACCAGCTTGGCGGCATGGCCGATATCAGCAGAGGTGAAGACATCGACCTTGTCACCGGCCTCGATCCGCTCGCGCATGCGACCCGAGGCGCCGAATTCGGTGCGCACGGCAATGCCGTGTTCGCGGCTGAACAAGGCGGCCATGTCGGTCATGGCCTCGCGCAGGCTGCCGGCGCCGTAGAGCACGAGCCCGTTATCCTGGGCCGACGCCACCATCGGCAGGGCGACGGTCAGGAGAACCAGCAGGGCGCACTTTCCGAGGTCGAGCAACATATCCGGTCTCCCAATGGCCGAGACCCGCAATATCTGGCGAATCTCGATATATACAAGTGAATATAACGACATTAGAATTGTTTCCCGTCAGCAAAATTCAGTCGAAACCAGCAATGGTGGCGATGACCGCCACCGCGAAGGAGGAAGCCATGGATACATTGACAGCTCTCAGCGGTTCACCCACCCAGCCGATGGGCGCCTATCCCGGCCCGACCAAGCTGCTGATCGACGGCAAGTGGGTCGACGCGGCCTCCGGCAAGACCTTCGAGACCCGCAATCCGGCGACCGGTGAGCTGTTGGCCCGCGTGGCCGAAGGCGACGCCGAGGACATCAACCGCGCCGTCGCCGCCGCGCGCCGCGCCTTCAACGGCCCGTGGAGCCGCATGAAGCCCAACGAGCGGCAGCTTCTGCTGCTCAAGCTGGCCGACATCATCGACAAGAACATGGAAGAGTTGGCGCTGCTCGACACGCTCGACATGGGCGGACCGCTCAGCCGTACGCGCAACAACCGCCAGCGCTCCCTCGGCATGCTGCGCTACTACGCCGGCATGGCGACCTCCGTGCATGGCGAGACGATCAACAACTCCCTGCCGG
>DASZJU010000442.1:0-15617 GCA_035947815.1 Reyranella sp. | reverse complement strand
GCGGCCGGCAGCGACGGCAAGCTGCGCGCGCCGATGGACGGCCGCATCGTCGCCATCAACGTGGCGGCCGGCGACAGCGTCACGCGCGGCCAGACCCTGATCGTGCTCGAGGCGATGAAGATCCAGCACCAGCTCAAGGCTGCCCTCGACGCAAAAATCGAATCCGTCGCCGTCCACGAAGGCCAGCAGGTATCCAATCGCACCATTTTGGTGACAATGGCGGCCGATGCCGCTGCACATTGAGAAAGTCTCCCACCGCTACGGCCCGGTCGAAGCCCTCGACGGCATCGAGCTCGACATCGCCGACGGCGAGACCGTCGTCCTGATCGGCCCGTCGGGCTGCGGCAAGTCGACATTGCTCGGCATCCTGGGCGGCCTGCTGCAACCCACGTCGGGCCGCGTCACCCTGTCGGGCGCGCCACCCGCGGAGTCGCTCAACCCGTTCACCTACATCTTCCAGGATTTCGCCCTGCTGCCCTGGCGCAGCGTCGCCGACAACGTGGCGCTGGCACTGGAACATCGTGCGCTCGGCACAGCCGAGCGCACGGAACGCGTTGCGTCGGCCCTCGCCCTCACCGGCCTCGGCGAATTCGCCACCGCGTATCCCAAGCAGCTCTCCGGTGGCATGCGCCAGCGGGTCGGCATCGCCCGCGCGCTCGTCGTGCGGCCAGCCGTGCTGCTGCTCGACGAACCTCTGTCGGCACTCGACGCCCAGACGCGCGAGCTGCTGATGGAAGACCTTCTGGCGATCTGGGCGCGCGAGAAGAGCACGCGCGTCTATGTCACCCACAATCTCGAGGAGGCGGCGCGGCTTGCCGACCGCGTCGTCGTGCTGTCGCGCCGCCCCGGCCGCATCCGCGACGTGATTGGAATCGACGTGCCGGTGGCCGAGCGCGGGCGACCCGAACATGCGGGCCTCCTGCACGACGTCCATCACAGGCTATGGTCGCTGATCCGTGACGAGGCGGCCACCGCAGACCGCGAGATCCAGCCTGTTCGGCCGTGAGCCCTGGCGTTACTTGATATCAATGACCTGCATGGTGCCGATGTTGGACTTGGTCCGTGCGCCGACATGCTCCTGGATGTCCCTGATGAGCTGGGGCTCGAAGCGGTTGAGCCGCGCTGGATCTGAGAGCGGTGGCGTGTCCGGATCGACGATGAAGATGCAGCCGTTCGTCGCCTCCTGCTTGTGCAGGTCCACCATCACCTTGTGCGAGGTGTACCAGCCGAGTTTGTCGTTGATCATCAGGCCAAAATATTCGATGTCGAAGTTCTTGTTGCGGTAGAGCGTCACGGGTTGGCCGTCCCAGAGGTCGTAGATCCTGTTGGCCGTGGCTTCGGTCCACATATGCGGGTTTTTCGCACTCGGATCGGTGATGGAGATCGGCCGCTTGAGCAGGGCCGAGCCGAGCAGCTTGCCGTTGCCGTCGAACACCGCCAACAGGTCGTTGTTGTCGAAGATCATGACCACGCCGTCCGAGTTGGCGGTCGTGGCACCGTCGCCGACGACGTGTCGGCTGGCGTCCTTGCCGATGTAGCGGCGCGGCAGGAAGCCCTCGCCGCCGCCCTTGATCATGAAGAACTGCAGCCCCTTCACGCCCATCCGCACGACGCGCCGGCCGCCGGTGGCGAGATAGATCAGCTGCTTCAGATACTCCCCGTCGTCCATGTCGATACTGGCGCGATTGGCGAAGTCGTTGCCCATGAGCGCCTCGTCGATCCGCCGCTTCGGGCCAGCTTCAGGGGCCGTCGAATAGACGTGCGACGCCAGGAATGCGGCCTTTTCGGCTGCCGGGTTGGGAGGAGGAGGCATGCCGGTCATCGTGGCAGCCGCGCGCCGGCTTTTCTGTGACAGCACGCACATTGGCCGCGGCGGGCGTCTCTCCGGCGAATCTCACCGATTGCAACGACGGACAATCCCGGTAGATGTCAGGGCGTGGACGTACCCAAAACCAGCCTGTCCGATCGCCGCCCCATCCCGTTCCGCGGCGGCGGCTTCGCGCCCGTGCCGCGCCGCCTGCTGCCCTGGATCGTGTTCGTCGTCCTGATCGCGGCCTGGCAGGCGGCGTCGAGCGCGGGCCTGTTGCCGCCGCTTTTCATGCCGAGCCCGGCCGCCGTCATCGACGCCCTGTACGTCCTGTGGACCAACGGCACCCTCGCGCAGAATCTCGGCGCTTCGCTCGGCCGCATCATTCCCGGCTGGATCATCGGCACGGCGGCGGGGCTCGCCGCCGGCCTCGCCATGGGAATCTTTTCGGCCGCGCGCGCCGCCGGCCTGCCGATCGTGTCGGCGCTGTTCCCGATTCCCAAGATCGCGCTGCTGCCGCTCCTCATCCTGTGGTTCGGCATCGGCGAGCCCTCGAAGGTCGCAACCATCGCGTTGGGCGTCTTCTTCCCGACGGTGATCTCCGCCTACAGCGCCTGCGATTCGGTGCCGCGCAATCTCATACGCATGGGCCAGAGCTTCGGCCTGCCGGCCACCGACATCGTGGCCAAGATCGTGCTGCCGGGCGCCATGCCCGGCATCCTGGCGGGCTTCCGCATCTCCGCCTCGGTGGCGCTCCTCCTGCTGGTCGCCGCCGAGATGATCGGCGCCCAGTACGGCATCGGCGCCTTCGTTCTGACCGCCGGCAACCTGATGCAGACCGACCAGCTGCTGGCCGGTGTGGTCGTGCTGTCGATCCTGGGCCTCTTGATCTCGTGGGGACTGGGCACGGTCGAGCGTTCGGTCCTGCGATGGCGCTGAGTGTCCGCCCCCGCTAGGCTCCAATCGCGTCATGAGGAACGTCAAGAATGCTGCGTAGATCTGCCCTCGCTCTGCTTGCCGTCGCGTTGGCCGGTCCAGCCTTCGCCCAGGCCTATCCCATCAAGCCGATTACCCTGATCGTGCCGTTCGCGGCCGGCGGTCCGACCGACCTCATGGCGCGCATCGTGGGCGAGCGCATGAGCAGGGAACTCGGCCAGCAGATCATCATCGACAACGTCACGGGGGCAGCCGGCTCCATCGCCATGGGCAAGCTCGCCCACGCTACGCCCGATGGCTACACGATCGGCATCGGCCATGTCGGCACCAACGTGGTGAACGGCATCATCTATAAAAACCTGAACTACGATCTTTTGGACGATCTCGTGCCGGTCGCGCGCCTGCCGTCCAATCCGCTGCTGGTCGTGACTTCAAACCAAGTGCCGGCCAAGGATCTGAAGGAGCTGGTGGCCTACCTCAAGGCCAACGCCGACAAGGTCTCGGGCGGCACCGCCGGCTTGGGTTCGGCTTCGCATATCGGCGCGCTGGCGTTCAATGCCGTGACCGGCACCAGCTACCAGCTCGTGCCCTATCGCGGCACCGGCCCCGCCGTACAGGACCTGATCGCCAATCAGATCCAGATCATCATCGACCAGTCCTCGAACTCCCTGCCGCACGTGCGCGCCGGCAAGATCAGGGCCTATGCCGTGACCGCCAAGGAGCGGTCGGCGGCAGCGCCCGACATCCCGACCGCGGCCGAGGCAGGCTTCCCCGGCATCGAAGTCGCGATCTGGCACGGACTATGGGCGCCCAAGGGTACGCCGCCAGAGATCATCGCCCGGCTGAACGCCGCCGCCGTCGCCGCGCTGCAGGACCCCGAGATCCGCCGCAAGCTGGAAGATCTCGGCCAGGACATCCCAACGCCCGAGCAGATGCAGCCCGCCACCTTCGACGCCTACCAGCGCGCCGAGTTCGCCAAATGGAAGCCGATCATCGAGAAGGCGAACGTCAAGGTGGAATGACCACGATCGCTCAGGCGTAATTCGGCGGCACCGGACAAGGCGGCAGCAGCTTCTCCAGCACCTTGGCGACGCCCAGCAGCCTGGCGTCGCCCCAGCGCTTGCCGGTGAGCTGCAGGCCGATCGGCAGGCCTTCACGGGAGAAACCGCAGGGCAGCACGATCGAGGGCTGGCCGGTCAGGTTGGCGAGGAAGTTGTAGGCCGTGCCGGCAAAGAAATACGGGTGGTCGACACCGTCGATGCTGAGCGGCTCGGTCTGCTTCTGGCGGATGAAGGCGGCGTCGGGCATCACCGGCATCAGCCAGGCGTCGTAGTCGTCGAGGAAGGACTCGCACTGGCGCATGATGCGGTCGCGGCGATCGAGGACGGCGAAGAATTCCGCCAGGTCGAGCCGGGCCGTGCGCGCCGTCGAGCGCGTCGACGGATCAGACGACTCGCCCACGGTGAAGGTGGGCTCGCGCTCGCTGAGCGGCTGCAAAGCGCGATTCTGGTAAAGGAAGAGATCGGACCAGTCGTCCCAGCCCTGCCGCCAGTCGAGCCCTGCCGGCTCGGCGCGCTTGACCTTGGCGCCGGCCTTGGCGAGCAGCCGCACGGTCGCCTGCACGACGGCAGCCGTGTCGGCCGAAACCTTCACCAGCGGATTGCTTTCGACCACGGCGATGCGCAGGTCCTTGGACTCAAGGAGGGGTGAACGTCCCAGCGGCATTGGCGGGACCTCGGCGTCGTGGCCATCGGGTCCGGCGATGATGTGGAGCGCCGTCTCGAGATCCTCGACCGAGCGCGCCAGCGGGCCAAACACGCCCATGTAGCGGGTGGTCCGCGTCAGGCCGGGCAGGTCGGGCACATGGCCGCGACCCGGCACGCGCCATTCGGTGGGTTTTAACGCAAAGATGCCGTTGTAATGCGCGGGATTGCGCACCGAGCCGCCGATATCACTGCCGATCTCGAGCGGCGACAGGCGCGCCGCCACCGCGACTGCGCCACCGCCGGTCGAGCCGCCGGCCGTTCGTCGCCCATCCCAGGCGTTCTTGGTCGTGCCGAACAGCGGACTGTCGGTCTGAAAGTCGGCGCACAGTTCGGGCACATTGGTCTTGCCCAAAATGACGGCGCCGGCCGCACGCAACCGGCCCACCAGGCTCGCATCCTCGCGCGCGACATTGTGCTCGAGTGGCGGGTGGCTCGAGGTGGTGGCGAGGCCGTTGACGTCGAACGCCTCCTTGATGGTCATAGGCACGCCGTTGAGCGGCCCGAGCCCGCCGTTCTTCCTGCTGCCCTTGCCTTTCGCGCGGGCGCGATCGGCGATGCGCGCAGCCTTCATCGCGCCGTCGCGGTCGACGACCACCAAAGCGTTGATGGGTCCGTTGAGACGCGCGATCCGCTCCAGGTGCATTTGGGTCGCTTCGACCGAACTCAGTCGGCCGTTTCGTATGGCGCGTCCAAGGCGCGTCGCCGTCTCAAAACACGGATCCATGCATGTCTCCCCTGCACGTTCTCCAGACTAGCCGCCTGCCAAACGGCCGGCTATAGAGCCCGAGGTAATCTTGGGGACGCCATGAGCCTGGGTAGCAAAACCCTGTTCGTCACCGGCGCCAGCCGCGGCATCGGGCTTGCCATTGCGCTGCGCGCCGCACGCGACGGCGCCAACGTCGCCGTCGCGGCCAAGACCGTGAAGCCCGATCCACGGCTGCCCGGCACAATCTTCACCGCCGCCGGGGAGATCGAGAAAGCCGGCGGCAAGGCGCTGCCGCTGCCCTGCGACATCCGCGACGAGCAGAGCGTGGACAAGGCGGTGGCCGAGACGGTGGCGAAGTTCGGCGGCATCGACATCCTGGTGAACAACGCGAGCGCGATCAGCCTCACCGGCACGCTCGCCACGCCGATGAAGCGTTATGACCTGATGCACCAGATCAACGCGCGCGGCACCTTCCTGGTCTCACAGAAATGCATCCCGCACCTGGTGAAGGCCAAGAACCCGCACGTGCTCAATCTCTCGCCGCCACTCGACTTCGACGTCAAATGGTTCGCCGGCCACCCCGCCTACACGCTCGCCAAGTTCAGCATGTCGGTCTACGCCTGGGCGATGGCGGCGGAATTCAAGGACAAGGGAATCGCCTTCAACTGCCTGTGGCCGCGCACCGGCATCGCCACCGCCGCCATCCAGAACATCCTGGGCGGCGAGGACGGCATGAAGCGCTGCCGCAAGCCCGAGATCATGGCCGATGCAGCCCACGCGATCTTCAATCGGCCGGCGCGCGACTGCACCGGCAATTTCTTCATCGACGACGAGGTGCTGGCGGCCGAGGGCGTGACCGACTTCGACCAATACGCCGTGTCGCCCGGCACGCCGCTGATGCCCGACTTCTTCGTGCCCGCGCCCGGCGCGCGCACGGTGGTCGGCCGAGGCTAGCCGCGGCAATGGCGACGTTCATGCTGGTCCACGGCGCCTGCACCGGCGGCTGGTGCTGGGAAAAGGTCGCGCCGCTCCTGGAGGCCAACGGCCATCGGGTCTGCGCGCCCGACCTGCCCGGCCTCGGCAAGGACAATACGCCACCCGCCAATGTCACCCTGGCCGACAATGTCGAGAAGCTGTCGCGGCTTCTCGACAAGATAGACGAGCCGGTGGTGCTGGTCGGCCACTCGCTGGGCGGCATCACCATCAGCCAGCTCGCCGAGGCGCGGCGACGCAAGATCAAGGCTCTGGTCTATCTCTGCGCCTTGCTGCCGACCTCCGGCAAAAGCGGCAAGGACATGACGTCGCTCGAGCCCGACACGATGTTTCGGCTATCGCGTCAGGTCAGCCCCGACGGCCTCACCTACACCTTCGCGCGCGACAAGCTGCCGGCGCTGTTCTACGCCGACGTCTCGCCCGAAGACCGCTACCGCGGCATGGAACGGCTGCGCCCGCAACCGATTTCGATCTCGACCACGCCGGTGACCTTGACCGAGGATCGCTTCGGCTCGGTGCCGCGCTGGTACATCGAGTGCACGCACGACAATGCGGTCCGCATCAACCTGCAGCGGCTGATGGTCAAGAAGACCCCCTGCAAGGTCATCACCATGGAATGCGGCCACTCGCCCTTCTTCAGCAACACCGAGGAGCTGGTCGAGCACCTCGAGGCGATCGCCAAGTCCTAATCAAAGAAGGCGAAGGCGCGGACCTCGATGCTCTGGCGCGGCTTGGGATTGGCCGGCGAGGTCGGATCGTCGAACGCCGAGTGCAGCGAGAAGCGCGCCCGGCCATCCCGCATCGAATCGTAGCACTTGATCAGGATCGCCTCGTCGCGGGTCATCGCGGGGATGTAGTACCAGCGGTGGTCGGCGTTGTAGACGCCCTGATAGATCTCGCCGGTGCGGTCGGCATAGACCAGGTCGCAGACCGCCAGATCGCGCGGCGCGATGCTTTCGGCATCGACGAAGCCCAGCGGCGCCATCTCGACCGGCTCGTGGGTGATGTTGCGCCACACATTGTACTCGGCGAAGCGCTTCTTGAGCCGCGCCTCGGCTTCATCGGCTGACAGCAGGTCGCGCACCCGCTGCGGACCGGACTTCTCGGTGTAATCGTTGTGGACGGACCGCACCGGCGTGCGCAGCCCGCGTTCGACCGCCCGGTCGGCGGTGCGCACGGTGTGGTCGAACACCACCACCTTCGCCGCGCCGGTCTCGCGTTTGACCAGCGCCTCGACCTCGGCGTTGTACGTCGCCCGGAGCTCTTCCTCGTCGTAGAAATCGCGCACCTTCGTGTCGTGATGCGTCAGGATGAAGGCCTGGCGGTCGAGCGAAAAATCCTTGGCGATCGGCCGGGCGTCGTGAATGCGCACCGTGAAGTCGCGGTAGTTGCCGACTCGCCGCGGCACGCCGGTGCCGTGCGGTGGGTTGTAGGTCACCGGCTTGATGCTGAGATCGGCCAGGTAGTTCACCGGCGCCTCGACCCAGGGCTGGATCGGAGCACGCGGGGCCGTCGATTCGGCAAGGCGGACAGAAGTCATGGTCGCACCCGTTGAAGCGTTACATCCCTGTAGATTGTGTGCCCTTTACCGCGTTAAAGGCCCCCTGCCCCACGAGAAGATTTCATGGGGTCATGTCCGGTTTCACGCCGCCAACTCGAGGATCTCCATGACCTCGGCCGGCCCCTTGATCGGCCGCGGATTGTTGAGCACGGCGCGGTCGTGCATCGACTTCTCGGCGATCTCGCGGAAGCGGTCCTTGCCGACACCGACCTCGCCCAGCCGTCCCGGCAGACCGAGTGCCTTGACCAGCCCGGCCACGAGATCGGCCGCCGGCGCGTCCGGCTTGCCGAACGCCTGGCTCACCCGCTTCTGGCGCTCGGCATTGGCCGGCAGGTTCCAGCGCAGCACCGAGGGCAGCATCACGCACGACGTATGGCCATGCGGCACGTGGCAGGCGGCGCCCAGCACATGGCCGATGCCGTGGCTTGCGCCGACGCCCACGCCCGACGTGCCGGCCCCGATCGAGAGCCACATGCCGAACTGCAGGTCGAGCCGCGTCGCCATATCCTCCGGCCGCGCCTTGTGCGCGGGCAGCGCGTGGGCCAGCAGCTTCAGCGCCTCGGTCGCCGTACCCAGCACGAAAGGATGCGCCTGCTGCGAGCACAGCCGCTCGACGGCGTGGTCGACGGCCTTCAAGCCTGTCGACAGCATGAGATCCATCGGCGTGGCCAGCGTCGCGGCGGGATCGAGCACGATCACCCGCGGCACGATCAGGGGATGGCCAAAGCTTTCCTTGATGCCATGGCGCGGGTCGCTGATGCCGGCGAAGGCGTTGAACTCGGCAGCCGACAGGGTGGTCGGCACGGCGATCATGCGGATGGCCTCGGGCGGCGGCTTGATCGTCTCGGCCGGCGGCGCGGCACCTTCCTTGGGACGACCGGCACGGTGAAGGTCGAGATCCTCGATCTTAGTCGCGTTCTGCCAGAGCGCGATCAGCATCACCTTGGTGGCATCGATCGCCGAGCCGCCGCCGACGGCGACGAGAAGGTCGGCGCCGGCTTCGCGGGCGAGCTTCGCGCCCTCGATCACGCAGGGCCGCGGCGAGTGGGCGGTGAGGCCCGAATAGACGCCGGCGTAGCGATCGCCGAGATCGCGCACGATGTCGGCCAGCAACGCGCTCTGCGCCACCGACTTGGTGGTCGTGACGAAGACCCGCCGCGCGCCCAGCCGCTCGGCCTCGGCCCGGAGGGCCGGTCCTGCCGGCTTGCCGTAGACGACACGCTCGATGTCCTGGTGGCCGTGGATGCCGTTCAGCATGGTTGCCTCCCTCTCTTGTCGTCCTGAGCGCAGCGAAGGACCTCATCGCCGGTCGCCAAGGGCATGAGATCCTTCGCTGCGCTCAGGACAGGTGGCGCCGATAGAGCGCCAGCATGCGCTCGTAATGTTTCTCGCAGGCCGCCTGGTTGTAGTTGCCGCGATCGGTGAAGGCGTAGCCGTGATGGGTGCCCCTCTCCGTCTCGGAACGCGAGGGGAAGGGCGCGGCGGCTAAAAGCTTCTCGAAGGCGGCGACCTGGTCGAGCGGAACGTAGGCGTCGTGCTCGGCGAAGGAGTAATAGCCCTCGGCCTTGATGTCCGACAGCATGAGATGCGGCGAGTCGGACTTGTCGGTGATGAGCCACGTTCCGTAGTAGGACGCGAAGCAGCCGATGCGGTCGGGGTGCCTGGCCGCCGCCACGGTGACGAACGCGCCACTCATGCAGTAGCCGACCAGCCCGATCTTGCCGGGCTTGGCGTCGGCCAGCGACGGCAACTTGTCGAGAATCGCGCCGACATCAGCCGCGATCTTGTCGTTGGAAATCGACGAGACCATGCCGAACATCCTCTTCATGTTGGCCTCGGCGTCGGGGTGATCGCGCGTCGCGCCCAGCACGAACTCGCGCGTCGTGCGGTAGTAGAGATTGGGCAGCAGCACGTAGTATCCCGACTGGGCGATGCGCCGGCAGATCTCGCGCAGGCCTTCGCGCACGCCCGGCGCATCCATCAGCATCAGCACCACCGGCAGCGGCCCGCCGTCGTCGGGCCGCACGGTGTAGGTGTTCATCGCGCCATCTTGCGTGGCGATATCCAGCTCGCGTTCGATCATGGCCGGACGGTACCGGCCTTGCGGGCCATGGTCTATAACCGCCGCTCGCAACGCAATCCGAGGAGTGGAACGATATGCCCGAGGCGAGCGAGGGAGCGCTGGACGGCCTGAAAGTCATCGACCTGTCGCGTGTCCTGGGCGGCCCCTATTGCGGCCAGATGCTGGCCGACCATGGCGCCGAGGTGATCAAGGTCGAGCCGCCGCAAGGCGACGAGACCCGCGCCTGGGGCCCGCCATTCGACCACGAAGGCATCTCCGCCTACTTTGCCGGCATCAACCGCAACAAGCGCACGATCGCGCTCGACCTTTCCAAGCCGGAGGGGCGCGACGTGCTGCTGAAGCTGCTCGAGCAGGCCGACGTGCTTATAGACAATTTCAAGACCGGCACGATGGAGAAGTGGGGCATCGGCTATGCCGACACGCTCGCCAAGAAATTCCCGCGGCTGATCCATGCCCGCGTCTCGGGCTTCGGCGCCGACGGCCCGCTGGGCGGCTTTCCGGGCTACGACGCCATGGTGCAGGCCTCGTCCGGGCTGGTCTCGGTCAACGGCTCGCCCGAAAGCGGGCCGGTGCGCATCGGCGTGCCGGTGGTCGATCTGTCGACCGGCATGAATGCCTGCATCGGCATCCTGATGGCGCTCTACGAGCGTAACCGTTCGGGCAAGGGCCAGTTTGTCGACGCCACGCTCTATGACAGCGCCATCGCGCTTCACCAACCGCACGCCCCCAACTATTTCATGGCCGGCGCCACGCCCAAGCTGGTTGGCAACAGTCACGGCAGCCTGGCGCCCTATTCCAACTTCCCGACCAGGGGCCGCAACATCGTGGTCGGCGCCGGCAATGACGGGCAGTTTCGCAAGCTCACGCAAATGCTGGGCAAGCCCGAGCTGGCCGCCGATCCGCGCTTCAAGACCAACAAGGACCGCGTGGCCAACCGGCTGGCGCTGGAGGCCGAATTGCGCGCCCTGACCAAGGATCGCGACGGCGAAAGCTTCGCCAACGAGCTGATGGAAAACGGCGTGCCCTCGGGCGCCGTGATGGAAGTACCCGACGTCATGGAACATCCGCACACCAGGCATCGCGGCATGGTGTGGGAGAAGGACGGCTACCGGAACGTCGGCAACCCGGTGAAGCTCTCGCGCACGCCGGCGAACCCGCGCAGCAAGCCCAAGACGTTCGGCGCCGACACCAGGGCGGTGCTGGCCGAACACGGCTATTCGGCGGCCGAGATCGACAAGCTCGTGGCCGCCGGCATGGCGCTGACCGGGATCAGGAAATAGGGAGCGCCCGATGTTTCAACCCGACCTGCTCAAGGGCAAGCGTATCCTGGTGACCGGCGGCGGCACCGGACTCGGCCGGTCGATGGCCCAGCGCTATCTCGAGCTCGGCGCCAATGTGGTGATCTGCGGGCGGCGCGAGGATGTCCTGAAGCAGACGGCCGAAGAACTCGCCAAGGCGACCCGTGGCGAGATCGAGACGGTGGGCTGCGACGTTCGCGTGGCCGACGCGGTCGAGGCCATGATGGACCATATCTGGGCCAAGCGGCCGCTCGACGTCCTGGTCAACAACGCAGCCGGCCAGATCCTGGCGCAGACCAACAAGATGTCGACGCGCGCCATCGATTCAGTGCTGGGCATCGTGCTGCACGGCTCGGCCTACTGCACCGTCGCCGCCGGCCGGCGCTGGATCGACGCCGGCCTGCGCGACCGGGTCGTGATGTCGATCCTCACCGTCTCCTCGCTGACAGGCGCGCCCTTCACCGTGCCCTCGGCCATGGCCAAGGCGGGCGTTTTGGCCATGACCAAGAGCCTCGCCGTCGAATGGGGTCCCAAGGGCATCCGCACCTGCGCCATCGTGCCCGGGCCCTTCCCCACCGAGGGCGCCTGGAGCCGGCTGATGCCCAAGGAGCGCGGCGGCAATGACGAGCTGATCAAGACCGTGCCGCTCCGGCGCGTTGGCAAGCACGAGGAACTGGCCAACCTCGCGGCCTTTCTCGTGAGCGACGGCGCGGCCTACATCAACGGCGATGCGATCGTGATCGATGGCGGCAAGATGCTGCAGTCCGGCGGCGGCGGTGCCAATACGCAGGCGATGATCGACTGGACCGACGAGCAGTGGGAGGCGATCCGGCCGAAGAAGAAGTAGGCCGATGCGGACGGGTCAGCCTCGCTGTCTTGATTGTCCACCGGCGCTGCTCCTACGTTTCGTGGGTACCGCAGCAGGAGGGTAGGTAACGCCTATGACTCCACCGGACCACAGAGGGTGACGCGGCACCGGAAAATCCGCGACCCGTTCGTCCCCGGCAACCGCAACGGCGGCTCGCCGACCTCCTGAAAACAGGGAGGGGACCATGTCCCGAACGAACCCCGCCCGCCGCCAGCGGGCGGGGTTCCGTTTTGGGACTTAGCGCGCAGGCACCTTCTCGGTGTTCACCACCCGCACGGGATCGCCGTCGGCAAGACCGTCGGGCGGACTGTCGATGATACGGTCGGTGGGGGAGATGCCGCTGGCGATCTCGACCACCTGGCCGAGATCGCGACTGATGGTGATGGGCTTCAGCACGACCTTGTTATTGGCGTCCACGGTCGCCACGCGCAGGCCCTTCTGGCCGAAGATCAACGCGCCGGCCGGGATGCTGAGCGCCACCATGTCCTGCGGCAGCGCGATGCGGGTGTTCGCGAAGGCGCCCGGCATCAACTCGCCGGCGGCGTTGTCGACCACGACCTGCATGCGGGTCGTGCCGGAAGCGGCATCGACCGAGCGGGCCGAGGCTTCAACGACGCCAGTGTAGGTCTTGCCGGGATATTCCGGCACCATGATATCGACCTTGGTGTTGAGCTTCACCGCCGGCACGTAGTTCTGCGGCACGCTCACCGTCAGCCTGAGCTTGCGCGTATCGGAGATGACGAACAGGGCGAGGCCGGTGCTCGAGTCGGCGTTGATCAGGGCACCGAGATCGGTGTTGCGCGTCGTCACGGTCCCGTCGAACGGCGCCACCACGCGCTTGAAGTCGGCAAGCACCGTCAGCCGGTCGACGTTGGCTTGCGCGGCCTTGCTGAGCGCCTGCTTGACGGTGAGGTCGCCGGTCTTCTCGTCGACCGTCTGCTTGGCCACGGTGTTGGTGCCGCCAAGCGTCTGCCAGCGCTGGGCCGTGACCAACGCCAGGGCCTCCCCCGCCTGGGCGCTGGCGAGCGCCGCCCTGGCTTGCAGGAGCTGCTGATCGAGATCGGGCGCCTCGATTTCCGCCAGCAACTGGCCCGCCTTCACCGGTGCGCCGATATCGACGTGCCACGCCTTGAGGAAGCCGCTGACGCGGGCGTAGATCGGCGCCCGGGAATAGGCTTCTAGACGGCCCGGCAGGTCGAGCGAGGACTTGTTGGCGGCGCGGTCGGGCGCCACCACGGCGACGGTCGGGATCGCCGTGGCACTGGCCAGTTCCTTGAGCTGCGCTTCACTTGAACTGCGACTCCAGATCCCGTTCACCACGACCAAGGCAAGCGCCACGCCGCCGACGATGCCCGTGATCGCGAGCCCGCGCCGCGGGGCTTTCGGGGGACTGGACGTGGAGTCAGGCGACATGGGCAACTCCCGCAGCGTCCGGTGAGACCGTGGCCTTCTTGCCATGGTGCCGGTGGACGAGGCTGAACACGACGGGAACGAACATAAGCGTGGCGATCGTCGCAAAAATCAGGCCACCGATCACGGCGCGGCCAAGCGGCGCATTCTGCTCGCCACCCTCACCCAGGCCAAGCGACATCGGCAGCATGCCGATGATCATGGCAAGGGCCGTCATCACCACCGGGCGGCAGCGCACGAAGCCCGCCTCGAGGGCGGCGGCCGTGGCGTCGCCCAGCACGGCCAGCCGCTCGCGCGCGAAGCTGATGACCAGCACGGAGTTGGCGGTCGCCACGCCCATGCACATGATGGCGCCGGTGAGCGCGGGGACCGACAGGGTCGTGTTGGTGGCGAACAGCATCCACACGATGCCGGCGAGCGCGGCCGGCAGCGCGGTGATGATGATGAAAGGATCACTCCACGACTGGAAATTCACCACGATCAACAGATAGATCAGGACGATTGCACCCAAAAGACCAAACAGCAGGCCGGAGAAGGCACTGTCCATCGTCTTCACCTGGCCTTGCAGTTTGACTGCACGGACTTTCGGCGAGGCCTGGCTGGCGAGCTGGTCGATGATGCGGCGGACGTCGGCCGCCACGGCTCCGAGGTCGCGACCCTGCACTGCGGCGTAGACCTGCACGGTGTTTTGCAGGTCGTACTGCGTCACCACGGCATTGGCGACGTCGCGCTTGATGTCGGCAAAGCCGCCCAGCACCTGCAGCGAGGTCGCCGCCGGCGCCATGATCGGCAGGTTGGACAGCGAGGACAGCGAATCAAGCCGATACTGCGGCGTCTGCAGGACGATGCCGTAGGAAACGCCGTTCTCACGGTTCAGCCAATAGGTCGGCGCGACCTGTCCGCTGCCCGCCAAGTTGACGACCAGCGAGTTGGTGACGTCGCGCGTGGTGAGGCCGACATACTGCGCCCGCGTGCGGTCGACATCGACATCGAACACCGGAGCGCCGCGCGACTGCTGGAGGCGCGCGTCGACGATGCCCGGCACCTGGCGCAGACGGGCGAGCAACCGGTTGGCGTGGTCGAAGGTGGCGTCGGGGTCGGAGCCGCGCACCTGAATGTCGATCGGCGACGGCGCGCCGAAGTTCAGGATCTGGCTGATGATGTCGGCCGGCAGGAACGAAAAGGTGAAACCCGGGAAACGCTCCGGAAGCTCGCGCCTGAGCTGGGCCACATAGTCGGCGGTCGGCCGGTGGTCAGGCGTCAGCTTGATCTGGATCTCGCCGTCCTGCGAACCGATCGTGCCGGTATTGTTGTAGGTCATGTTGATGCCGCTCACCGGCATGCCGACATTGTCGACCATGGTGGCGATCTCACGCGACGGGATGACGCGGCGGATCTCCTTCTGGACGTCGGCGAACCGGTTGGCGGTTTCCTCGACCCGCATGCCGATCGGCGCACGGGCATGCATCAGGATCTGGCCGGCATCGACCGAAGGAAAGAAGTTGCGTCCGAGAAACGGCGTCAGCAGGAACGATGCCGCCACGAAGGCGAGAAAGCCGCCGATGAAGACCGCGCGGTGATGCAACGCCAGCCCCAGCACGTCGCGATAGCCGGCCCGAAAGCGCTCGAACCGTGCCTCGAAGCCTCTCTGGACCATCACCAACGGGTTGCGCGTCGGCGGCGGTCCATCATGGCCATGCTCGGTATGCGGCTTCAGAAGATAGGCGGCCATGGTCGGCACCAGGGTGCGCGACAGAAAATACGACCAAGCCATCGCGAACATCACCGCCAAGGCCATGGGCACGAACAGGAAGCGCGGTACGCCCTCGAGGAAGAACATCGGCACGAACACGATGCAGATGCAGAGCGTCGACACGAAGGCTGGCGTGGCGATCTGCTGCGCGCCGTCGGTGATCGCCGCCACGACGCCCTTTCCTTGTTCGAGATGCCAGTTGATGTTCTCGATGGTGACGGTGGCGTCGTCGACCAGGATGCCGACCGCCAGCGCCAGGCCGCCCAACGTCATGATGTTGAGCGTCTCGCCGGCCGCGGCCAGCATCGCGATCGCTGCGAAGATGGCAAGCGGGATGGAGGTGGCGATGATGATGGTCGATCGCCAGCTGCCGAGGAACAGCAGGATCATCAGGCTGGTCAGAACGGCGGCGATCGCCGCCTCGGTAACGACTCCG
>DASZJU010000441.1:0-4623 GCA_035947815.1 Reyranella sp. | reverse complement strand
TTCCAGCGCTGCCACCAGCTCGCGCATATGGTCGCGGCCGCGGGTTTCCACGGTGACGTCGAGCTCGGTGGCCTTGGCCACGACGCCGAACAGGCGCTGGTGCTGCACTTCGACGATGTTGCCGCCGGCCTTGCCTATGAGGCCGGCGACCCGGGCGAGCTGGCCCGGCAGGTCGCCGATCATCAGCCGCAGGCGGACGATGCGGCCGTCGCGCACCAGGCCGCGCAGCAGCACCGAGGCGAGCAGGCGGGTGTCGATGTTGCCGCCGCACAGCACGAGCCCGACCTTGCGGCCGGTGAAATGCTGCGGATGGGCCAAGAGGGCCGCCAGTCCCGCCGCGCCGGCGCCCTCGGCGACCGTCTTCTCGACCTCGAGGAAGAGGGCGATGGCGTGCTCGATCGCCACTTCGTCGACCGTCAGCACGCGGTCGACCAGCGCGCGGGCAATGGCGAGCGGCGTCTTGCCGATGTCGCGCACGGCGATGCCCTCGGCAATCGTGTCGCCGCCCACCGTCACCGGCTCGCCGGCCAGCAGCTGGTGCATGGCCGAGTAGCCGGCCGATTCGACGCCGATCATCTTCACCTCGGGCTTCAGCCCACGCGCCGCGACGGCGCAGCCCGCGATCATGCCGCCGCCGCCCACCGGGACCACCAAGGTGTCGAGCGCCGGCACGTCCTGCAGCATTTCAAGGGCGATCGTGCCCTGGCCCGCGATGATGCGCGGATCGTCGTAGGGATGAACGAATACCAGCCTCTCCGCCGCGGCCAGGCGGTGCGCCTCGGCGCCGGCTTCGGCCAAGGTGTCGCCGTGCAGGACCACGCGCGCGCCATGGCCGCGCGTGTGCTCCACCTTCACGTTGGGCGTGAAGGAGGGCATGACGATGGTGGCGGGAATGCCGAGCCGGCCCGCATGATAAGCCACGCCCTGGGCATGGTTGCCGGCCGACATGGCGATGACGCCGCGCTTTCGTTCGTCGGGCGTGAGCTGCAGCAGCGTGTTGAGGGCGCCGCGCTCCTTGAACGAGGCGGTGAATTGCAGGTTCTCGAACTTGATCCAGATGTCGGCCTTGGCGATGCGCGACAGCGTCTCGCTCCTGAGGCAGGGCGTGTGTACGACCGCGCCGGCGATGCGCGCGGCGGCGAGCTGGACGTCCTCCAGCGTGACCGGCAGCGAAGACATCAGGCGGCCAGCCGGCGGTCGATCCAGTCGCGCGTGCGGTACCAGGCGCCGATCATGGGCAGAAACCACGGCTCGCCGTTGTAGAGGGCGTGCTCGGGGAAATCGCGGCCATCCAGCGGGTTTATAGGTGCGTTGCTGCCGCCCGCGATCTTCTTGGCGGTCTGGGTGCCGAGATAGGTCATCATGGCGACGCCATTGCCATTGCAGCCCAGCAGATAGTGCAGGCCCTGGTCGGTGCCCATGTGCGGCATGTAGTCGAGCGCGAAGGCAACGTTGCCCGTCCACACATGGGTGATGCGGATGCCGTCGAGCTGCGGAAAGCGATCGATCATGTACTGGTAGAGCGCCGGTGCGCTCACCTCCGGCGGCGCCGCGGTGAAACGCGCGCGACCGCCGAAGATCAGCCGCTTGCCGTCGGGCGAGGGCCGGTAATAGGTCAGCACGCGCTTGGTGTCGCCGACTGCGCGCAGCTCGGGGATCAGGGAGCTGGCATGCTCGGGCAGCTCTTCGGTGGCGATGATGTGGCTCGCCACCGGCACCACCCGGCGCTTCAGCCGGGGCGTCAGGTCGCCGGTATAGCCGTTGGTGGCGACCACCACCTCGCGGCACTCGACCGGTCCCTTCGAGGTCAGCACCCGCCAGCCCGTCGCGGTCTTCGAGAGGCGCTCGGCCTCGACATTGGCGCACAGGATCGCGCCGGCACGGTGCGCGGCTTCGAGCAGGCCCTTGTAGTAGAGCGCGGGATGGAGATGACCGGCGCGCGTGGCATGCATGCCGCCGAAATAATAGTCGGACGCGATCATCTCGCGCTGGCGTTCGCGCGGCACCATCGAGCTGCCGGCATTGGCGTATTTGTTGTAGGTCTCGACCTTGGTCGCGAGGTCGGCGTAGTGCTTGGGCGTCCAGGCGCCGACGAAGCGGCCGTTCTTGTGCAGCCCGCACTCGATCTTCTCGCGGGCGATGATGTCCTCGAGCACGGTGAGCGAATCCGCACCGGCGCCCATCAGCTCGGCTTTCTTGCGCTCGAACTCCTCGGCGATCGGGCTCTTGCCGCCCAGACCCTTGCCGAGATTGGTGCCGCCGGAAATCATGCCGCCGTTGCGCGTGCTGGCGCCGACGCCGAAGTTGCCGCGCTCCAGCACGACGGCACCGACGCCGTTGCGACGCAGCTCCAGCGCCGTCGACAGCCCGCCATAGCCCGCGCCCACGATCACGATGTCGGTCCTGGCCGGCGGATCCTGGGAGAGTGCGTTGTTGGGTGTCCAGGCCTCCCACCACCAAGGCTGCGCCTTGAAGTCGGGATGGAAGATGTCGCTGCGCATATCAGGCCGCGCGCTTTGAAATAACGGGCTCGATGCGGGAAAGGCGTACGCCGAGACGCTGACGCGCTGTCCAGAGATCGAGATTCTCCTGCATGCGCAGGAATAGTTCGGCGCGCCCTCCCGTGAGCTGAGCAAATCGCAGGGCCATGTCTGCGGAAATGGCACTCCGGCCGCGCAATACCGCATGCAAAGCCTGGCGACTGACCCCCATGCGGCGCGCCGCCTCCGTTACGGACAGGCGCGCATGCTCTTCGATGATTTCGCGCATCAACTCACCCGGATGAGTAGGTGCTCGCGTTTGATTGCGGACTGCGAACTCGCTCATATCTGCCTCGGATCTAGTGATACTGCTCCAGGTCCACCCTAAGAGCGGCACCGTCTGCCCATTCGAAAGTGATGCACCACGGACCATTCACGTGGATCGTATATCGTTGTGGCTTGCCATGAAGGGAATGGAAGTCGAATCCGGGCTGTCGAAGTTCGTCCAGTGCTGCTGCAGCATGCAAAGCGTCCAACCGAACGATGACGCGGCGCTGCAGGGCCGGGGCAACCCTCGACGATCGACCGGATTCGAACAGCTCCTTGAGACCTCTGTGACGAAAGCTGTTGATCACGCCGCCCGACTGTAAAGCGTCGCTTTACTATCGGCAAGTACTAGAAATCCGTCACCTTGCCGTTGAACTGCCAATCGCCGTAGCGGGTCGGCTCGGGGCCGGGCGGGCCGCCGATCTCCTCGACCTTCTTGGGCTTCTCGGGCGGAACGGGCTTGGCCGGCTCGGGTTTGGCGGCGTCAGCAGCGGCGGGTTTCTTGTCGTCGGTCATGCCGGCATGATGCCGTCCCCAGCATTGATTCGCCACAGTCGCGGACCATCTTTCCGGCCATGAATTACTTTCGCACGGCCCTGCTCCTGGCGGCCTTGACCGGCTTCTTCCTGGTCGTCGGCTACCTCTTGGGCGGCCAATCCGGCCTCATACTGGCGCTGGTGGTGGCCCTGGGCATGAACCTGTTCGCCTACTGGAACAGCGACAAGATGGTGCTGCGCATGAGCAACGCGCAGGAGATCGGGCCCAACCAGGCGCCCGAGCTGTACGGCATTGTCCAAGGGCTTGCCCAGCGCGCCGGCCTGCCGATGCCGCGCGTCTATCTGATCGACGAAGAGCAGCCCAACGCCTTCGCCACCGGCCGCGATCCCGAGCATGCCGCGGTGGCGGCGACGACCGGCCTGCTGCGCCATCTCAGCCGCGAGGAGATCACCGGCGTCATGGCGCATGAGCTGAGCCATGTCCGCCATCGCGACACGCTCACCATGACCATCGCCGCCACCCTGTCGGGCGCCATCGGCATGCTGGCGACCTTCGGCGGCCTGATGGGCGGCGGCCGCGACGAGAACGGCCGACCACTGGTCAATCCGGTGGTGGCCATCGCCGCCATGTTCCTGGCGCCGCTGGCCGCCTCGCTGGTGCAGATGGCGATCAGCCGCAGCCGCGAGTACGAGGCCGATCGCATGGGCGCGGAGATTTCCGGCCAGCCGCTGTGGCTCGCCTCGGCGCTCGCCAAGCTGCACGCCGGCACGCAGCAGATCCCCAACCAGGTGGCCGAGTCCCATCCGGCAACGGCCCATCTCTACATCGCCAATCCCTTGTCGGCCGGTGGCCTTCGCGGCCTGTTCTCGACCCATCCGCCGATGGAGGACCGCATCGCCCGCCTCGAGGCGATGGCCGGCGCCAATGGCTATCGGCCGACGGTTGCCGCCGCGCCGCGGCCGCAGACCAGCCCGTGGGGCGCCGCCCGGCAGGCACCGCGCCGCGGGCCTTGGGGCTGAAATCAGCGGGCTAAGGCTTCGGTAACGCCGTCGGCTCCTCGCCGAGATCGACCTCGAGGATGCGCTGGCCGCGCTTGGTGATGCGGTCGGCGGAGATGTCGACGTCGCGCAGGTCCTTCTCGGTCGCGGCGAAGTGGCCCTTCAGCTTGTCGACCCGATCGTCCAGCCGCTTCACGTCCTCGAGCAGCAGCCCGACCGTCTTCTGGATCTCGCCCGCCTGCTCGCGCATGCGCACGTCCTTCAGGACGGCGCGCACGGTGTTGAGCGTGGCCATCATGGTGGTGGGCGACACGATCCAG
>DASZJU010000440.1:0-3054 GCA_035947815.1 Reyranella sp. | reverse complement strand
GTCGGCGCCGTCGCGCTCCCGACCCCTCCGGCCTGCGGCCACCTCCCCACTTCGTGGGGAGGAAGGACTAAGCGCCGACCGCGAGCTCGGCCGCGGCCAGATCCTCCAGCGCCGCGCCGACCGACTTGAACAGGGTGATCGACGTGGCATCGCCCGGCAGGCGCCCGGTCTGCTGGCCGCGCGCCAGCTCGAACAGGTCGGCGATCACGTCGTCCGCGTCGATCGTGCCGTTGGCCAGCGGCTGGACGATGTCGCCGCCTTCCTTGAGGGCGCCGGCGCGGGTGTCGACATAGACCCGGGCGCGCCACACCGCCCTGTCGTCGCTTTCGCGCATCTTGGGCGTATAGGCCCCCACCAGGTCGATATGCTGGCCGTCGCGCAGCCAGTCGCCCTCGACCAGGGGTGTCTTCGAGAGCGTGGCGCAGGAGACGATGTCGGCTTGGGCGACGGCTTGCTGGCGGTCGGCGACGGCACGGACCGAAATCGGTCGTCCCAGGGCGCTGGGCAGCGAGTCCAAAAGTTCCCTGGCGAGATCGGCCGCCCGTTCAGGCCGGCGCCCCCAGATCGCGACCTCCTCGATCGGCCGCACCTTGGCATGGACCCGGATGAGCTGGGATGCCAGCGCGCCGGTGCCGATCATCAGCAGCCGCCGCGACTCGGGCCGCGACAGGTAGCGCGAGGCGAGGCCCGAGGCGCAGGCGGTGCGCCGCTTGGTCAGCATGGTGCCGTCGAGCAGCGCCAGGGAGGCACCGGTCGCGCCGTCGAGCAGCAGGTACTGGCCGTAAATCGAGGGCAGCCCGCGCGAGCCGTTGTCGGGGAAGACGGTGACCACCTTGATGCCGAGGTGACTGGAGGTGCCCTGCGTCCAGGCCGGCATCAGCAGCAGGGTGGCGTCGGCCGAGCCGGGTCCGTTGGGCTCGGCCACGGTGTGGTGATGGCGCGGCGGCATCTCGCAGCCGGCGCGGAACAGCGCGTCGAGGCGATCGATCAGCGCCAGATCGTCGAGCGCTGCGTCGACCTCGGCGGCCGAAAGGATCTTCACGACAATGGGCTGCGCGGGGGGCTGCGCGGACCGGACGACGACAGTTCGGGCGCGACCAGGGCGCTCTGGCGCTCGATCGCCTTCTGATCGCGCGGCGCCGGACCGCCGCCTGAGGCGGTTGGCGGCGCTGCGGCAGCCGTCTGGCGCAGGCGCTGGATCTCGCGGTCGAGGCGTGCCGCCTCGCCGCCCGCCTCGCGCGCACGCCGGCGGTGATGGCGGGCCGCCCACCAGCCCATGCCGAGCCCCGCCAGCACGCCCAGCAGAAGCAGGAGCACGACCAGCAGGTAGACCGGCATCACGATGACATGCGGCAGCGGCCACAGGGTGAGCTGCACAGGCTGGCTGTTGCTGACCGCGATCAGCACGCCCAGCAGGACGAAGAGCAGGAACAGGGCGCGAGACAGGATCTTCATGCGGGGCGCAGCATGGCACAGCGCGGTGTTGAGAGGCGAGAGTCTGCTCTCATCGGACCGCGGGCCTCCAGGCCTGCATCATGATCATGAGCGGGCGCGGTCGGGGTAACCCCGACCTGAGGAGGCCCGCGGTCCGCTTGAGTTACTTCTTGTCGTCGCCCGGCGGTTCGGCGGGCGTCAGGCCCGCGGCGCGAGCGGCTTCCTTGTTGAGGCGGTCGCGCAGGTCCTTGCCGGTCTTGAAGTAGGGCACGCGCTTGGACGCCACCGCGACCTGCTCGCCGGTGCGCGGATTGCGGCCCGTCCGGGGTTCGCGCTTCTTCACCGAGAACGCCCCGAAGCCGCGCAATTCCACGCGATGCCCGCCGGCCAGGGCCTTGGAGATTTCGTCGAAGACCGTGGCCACGATCCGCTCGACATCCCTTTGATAGAGATGAGGATTCCGGGCCGCCAGGCGGGCGATCAGCTCCGACTTGGTCATTGCTGTGACAATAAAGCAAAAAACCGGGGCGTTCAAGCCTAAGCCCTTGAATCAAAAAGGAAAGACCGACGGAGACACGAAAAGGGCCGGCTCTTGCGGAGCCGGCCCCTGGTTCGGTCGGAAATGTCGACCTTATTTCTCTATTTCTCTTCCTCGTCGTCCTTCTTCTGGGCCCGGCTGAGCGCCGCGCCCAGGATATCGCCCAGGCTGGCGCCCGAGTCGGACGAGCCGAAATCGGCCATCGCCTTCTTCTCCTCGTCGAGCTCGCGCGCCTTGACCGACAGCACGACCCGGCGCGAGGCCTTGTCGATGTTGGTGATCTTGGCGTCGAGCTTGTCGCCGATGGCGTAGCGGTCGGGACGCTGCTCGGAGCGGTCGCGGGAAAGCTCGGACTTGCGGATGAAGCCCGGGATGCCGTCCTGCACCGTGACGTCGATGCCGTTGTCCTGGATGCCGGCCACGATGACGGTGACCACGTCGCCCTTCTTGGCGACCGCGCCCACCTTCTCGAACGGATCGTTGGCGAGCTGCTTGATGCCGAGCGAGATGCGCTCCTTGTCGATGTCGACGTCGAGGACCTTGACCTTGACCTGGTCGCCCTTCTTGTAGTCGCGGATCGCCTCGTCGCCGGCCTTGTCCCACGACAGGTCGCTCAAAGGGACCATGCCGTCGATGTCGCCGGGCAGGCCGACGAACAGGCCGAACTCGGTGATGTTGCGGACCTCGCCCTCGAGCTCGGTGCCGCCCGGGAACTTCTCGGCGAAGCTCTCCCACGGATTGGCCATGCACTGCTTGAGGCCAAGCGAAATGCGGCGCTTGGACATGTCGACGTCGAGCACCATCACTTCGACTTCCTGCGAGGTCGAGACGATCTTGCCCGGATGGACGTTCTTCTTGGTCCAGCTCATTTCGCTGACATGGACCAGGCCTTCGACGCCCGGCTCCAGCTCGACGAAGGCGCCGTAGTCGGTGATGTTGGTGACGCGGCCCTTGAGCTTCAGCCCGACCGGGTACTTGGCGCCGGCGCCGTCCCACGGATCGCTCATCAGCTGCTTCATGCCGAGCGAGATGCGCTGCGTCTCGGGGTTGAAGCGGATGACCTGCACCTTGACCTGCTGGCC
>DASZJU010000439.1:0-12130 GCA_035947815.1 Reyranella sp. | reverse complement strand
GTCAGCTCTTCTTGATCGGCGTGGCGATCGACCACTTGATGCCGAACGGATCGCGCAGTTGGCCGTAGCGGTCGCCCCAGAACATCTCCGAGACCGGCATCAGCGCCTCGGCACCGGCCTCTACCGCGCGCTTCCACCAGGCGTCGACGTCGTCGACCTGGAGGTGGAGCATGAAGGCGCCGGGTGTTTCCAGCGGATGGCCGTGGTCGGGGAAGGCGTCGGCCAGCATCACCGAACCGCCGTTGATCACGAGATGGATGTGCAGATAACGGCCCTTGTCGTCGGGCGGCAGGCGCATCGCTTCGCTGGCGCCGAACGCCGTCTTGTAGAAGTCGGCGGCCTTGTCGGCATTGCTGACGCCAAGATAGGGCGCGACGCCGCCCAGCACCGGGGGATTTGCAGCAGTCATGTCGATCTCCTTGGTTGGACCTGTCCCAAGGACGAACGATCGAGCGCCGATCCGACACGGGCTCAAAGATTTTTGCTGGGGGCGCGCCACTCCAGTGGCGCGTCACATCTGTATCAAGGAAGAACGCGCGACTGGAGTCGCGCGCCCCCAGCTAAGCCCGTTCCTTGTTCAGATGGTCGAGATGCTGGCGGATATGGGCGGCCTCGGCCGGCGTGTGGGCCAAGGAAATCGCCCGGTCGAAGGCCTTGCGGGCCTCGGCGCGGCGGTCGAGCTGCTGCAACAGGGCACCCCTCACACCGTGGAAATAGAAATAGCTGGAAAGCCGTTCGTCCAGCGGTTCGATCATCGCCAGGGCGGCGGCCGGGCCGCGGATCTTGTTCACCGCCACGGCGCGGTTGAGCGTCACCACGGGCGAAGGCTGCAGCCTTTCAAGGTTGGCATAGAGCAGGTCGATCTGCGCCCAGTCGGTGTCCTCGGCGCGCCGGGCGCGGGCATGCAGGGCGGCGATGGCGGCCTGGACCTGATAGGGACCGGGGCGGCGGTGGCGCATCGCCTTGTCGATCAGCGCCAGGCCCTCGGCGATGCGCTTGGGGTTCCAGCGGCTGCGGTCCTGGTCTTCGAGGAGCACGATATTGCCGTCGTCATCGAAGCGGGCGGAGGCGCGCGCCTGCTGCAGCAGCATCAGCGCGGCGAGCCCCATGACCTCGGGTTCGGCCGGGAAGACGCGCAGCAGCAGGCGCACCAGCCAGATGCCTTCCTCGGCCAGGATTGCGCGTGTTTTGGCCTCGTTGCCCGGTGCCGAATAACCCTCGTTGAACACCAGGTAGATCATGGCCGCCACGACGGCCAACCGCTCGGCACGCTCCGGCGCGCCCGGCGCCTCGAACGGCACGCCGGCCTGGGCGATGCGCGCCTTGGCGCGGGTGATGCGCTGTTCCATGGCGGCTTCGCTCACCAGGAAGGCGCGCGAGATCTGCGTCACCGACAGGCCGCAGACGATGCGCAGCGCCAGCGCAATCTGCTGCGTGGCCGGCAGTTCGGGATGGCAGCAAATGAACAACAGCCGCAGGATGTCGTCGCGGTAGTGGGCGCCGTCGAGCCGGTCGGCGAGCGCGCTCTCGGCATCGTCGAGGTTGGAGATCGCGGTCTCGTCGGGCAGCGCCACCTGCTTGGCCCGTCGCCGCACATCGTCCATCGCCGCGTTCCGGCCAACCAGGATCAGCCAGGCGGCGGCGTCGCGCGGCGGGCCGTTCTGCGGCCATGTCCTGAGCGCCCGCAGGCAGGCTTCCTGGAAGGCTTCTTCGGCCGTATCGAGACCGCGGAAATAGCGCAGGAGTGCCCCCATCACCTGGGGACGGGCCGATGTCAGGACCCCGTCGATCCAGCCGACGTCATTCACGCCGCGGGTTTCCGCTGCTCGGCGAGCTTGTAGTCATGGAACTGCGCCACCGGCCGGATCTCGTAGCTGCCCGTGCCGGGATTGGCCTTGGCGAGATCCTTGGCCGCGTCGAGGGCGGCGTCGAGCGAGGCGCAGTCGATGATGTAGAAGCCCAAAAGCTGTTCCTTGGTCTCGGCGAAGGGGCCGTCGATCACCATTTCCTCGCGGCCCTTGCGCAGGGTCGTGGCGGCCGTGGTCGGCAGCAGGCGGGCGACCGGGCCCAGCCTTCCCTGCTTGTCGAGCTTGTCCTGGACCACGGCCAGACGGGTCATGGTTTCGTCGTGATAGTCCTTGGACCACGAGCCGATGGCGTCTTCGGAATTGTAGCAAAGAAGGGCGTAGAGCATGGGCGGATTGACCTCGATATTGCCTAGGACGAACGACGAGAGCGGATTCCGACACGACGAGCAGAATAATCGCCCGCTTACTCCTCGCCTGAGGAAAGCGGCGTGTCGAAGGGTGTGCCGGCCTTGAGGATGCGGTAGCGGCCATCTTGGATTTCGGCGGCGGTGACGATGCCGGTGCGGGCGCTGCCGCCATCCAGGCCCAGCCGATCGCCCTCGAAGAGGTGCGGGTCTGCCATGCCGCTGATCGCCCTGTGCTTGTCGGGCGGGGTATGGCCGTGCACCACCAGGGTGCCTTTGAACCCGCCCCTCCAGTCGAGGAAGCCGTGGTTGATCCACGCCCAGCGCGCCTCGGTGAAGATCGTCCAGGGTCGGGTCAGGAACTCGTCGGGATCGGCCTGCGGGTCGAGCCCACCGTGGACGAACAGCGTGTTGCCCAGCCGGACATGCGAGCGCATGGCATAAAGGCGATGCACGATCGCCTTGCCCAAGGCGGTCTTGAGCAGCGCCTGGCTGGCAGGGGCCGCGGGCGTGCCGGCGCGTGCGCGCATCTGGTCGAGCAGCAGTTGGCCGCCCATGCGCTGGCTGAGCCACATGGTCTCCGCCTTGTGTGCATGCGGGCCGCCGATGACGGCCAGCATCATCATGATCTCGTGGTTGCCCATCAGCCGGTCGATATGGTCAACGCCGTGCGCTGCCTCGTCCGCCGCCCACAGATCGAGAACGCCCACGCTGTCCGGCCCGCGATTGATCATGTCGCCGAGATAGACCAGACGCCGCTTGCTACTGCTTTGCGCCGCCAATTCACCAATGCTGCCGAGGAGCGCGCGCAGTTCGTTCGCACAGCCATGCACGTCGCCGATCGCGAACACGGTCTCGCCTTTGAGGTCGAACGGCGCGGGCTTCCAGTCGGAGATCTCGACGGGAAGTCTGGCGGTAAGGTCCACGGGCGTGTCCATGCCCGCGATGCTAGCCCTATCCGGCGCGGCGCTCCACCGCGTCCACCCGGAGCACGCGGGTTGCCGGCCTAGCGGGCGTCGTAGGCCTTCTGCAAGCCCGCGATGTCGAGTTTGATCATGCCAAGCATGGCTTCGGCCACACGTTTTGCACGGGCCCTGTCGGGATCCTTCATCATCTCTGTGAGCACGGCCGGCACGATCTGCCAGGAAACACCGTAGCGATCTTTTAGCCAGCCGCATTGCTCGATCGAGCCGCCGTTCGACAGCGCGGTCCACAGCCGATCGATCTCGGCCTGGTCGGCGCAGGTGATGACGAAGGAGACGGCGTGGTTGAACGGGTCGAGGGGCCCGGCATTGATCGCCAGGAAGGGCCGGTTCTGTAGCGTGAATTCCACGACCTTGACCGAGCCGGCTGGGCCGCTCGGACTGTCGGCCGGCAGGGCCGTCACGCTGTCGATCCGCGAATCGGGCAGCAGCGACACGTAGAAAGCCACGGCTTCCTCGGCTTTGTCAGCATACCACAGATGGGGAATTACATCCGACATGATGCCTCCCTCGCTGGAGCGCTCAGCGCGCGTCGTTGTCGCGGATGAAGTCGCGGACCCGCGGCATGATCTGCTCGCGCCACTTGCGGCCGTTGAAGATGCCGTAATGGCCGACCCGCGGCTGCTCCCAGTGGACGTGGCGGGCGCCGGGGATGTTGGGGGTGAGCGCGTGCGCCGCCTTGGTCTGGCCGACGCCGGAGATATCGTCGAGCTCGCCCTCGACGGTCATCAGGGCGGTCTCGATGAAGGAGGGATCGATCTTGCGGCCGCGGCTCACCCAGGTACCGCGCGCCAGCTGCTGCTCCTTGAACACGACCTCGATGGTCTGCAGGTAGAACTCGGCGGTGAGGTCCATGACGGCGAGATATTCGTCGTAGAAGGCGCGGTGGCTGTCGGCCGAATCGTCGTCGCCTTTCACCAGATGCTCGAACTGGCGCATGTGGGCGTTGATGTGCCGGTCGAGATTCATGCTGATGAAGGAGGTGAGCTGCAGGAAGCCTGGATAGACGCGGCGCAGCGCGCCCGGATAGTTGAACGGCACCGTCGAGATCACGTTCTGGCGGAACCACATCATCGAGTTGCGCATCGCCAGGTCGTTGGGCGTCGTCGGGCTGAGCCTTGTGTCGATCGGACCGCCCATCAAGGTGATCGACTTGGGCTGGCGCGGATCCTTGGCTTCAGCCATCAGCGCGGCGGCGGCCATCACCGGCACCGAGGGTTGGCAGACGGCGATGACGTGCACGTCGGGGCCGAGATAGCGGCAGAATTCGACGATGTAGTCGACATAGTCGTCGAGGTCGAAGTTGCCCTTGTCGATTGGCACCTCGCGGGCGTCCATCCAGTCGGTGATGTGCACGTCGTGCTCGGGCAGCAGCGCCTCGACCGTGCCGCGCAGCAAGGTGGCGAAGTGGCCGCTCATCGGCGCCACGACCAGCACCTTGGGATGGCGCTGCGGGGTGTCGCGATGGAAGTGCAGGAGCTGGCAGAACGGCTTGCGCAACAGGATCTCTTGGTTGACCGCGACGGTCTCGTTGCCGACCTGCGTCGTCTTGAGGCCGAACTCGGGCTTGGCGTAGTTTTGCGTGAGCCGCGCCACGATCTCGGCACTCGCCGCGATCGACTTGCCGAACCAGGTGTCGGCCAGCGGGTTGTAGGGGCTGGAATAGAACTGCTCCAACGCGTTGGCCCAAAGACGGACGGGCCTGGCGAGTTGCCGCTGGAATTCGTACGCGTAATACAGCATGGGGCGCGGATTGTACGCGGCGGCGAGTCCTTGTCACCCCCATAGTGCGGTGCACAAATCGTGTGGATTCAGTGGTTTATTTGGGGCTCACAGCAAACGCCCCACAGAAGCCGCGATCGCCTCGGCCTTGGCCTCGTGGGTGAAATGGGTGACGAACCGGCCATTGCGGTCGAGCAGGTAGACGATCGACGAATGGTCCATCAGGTAGGGGCCGCCATCCTTGCCCGGCACCTTCTGGTAGTAGACGCGATAGGCGCGTGCGGCGTCGGCGATCTGCTGCGGCGTGCCGGTGAGGCCGATGAAGGTCGGACCGAAATTCTCGACATAGCCCTTCATCAGCTTGGGCGTGTCGCGTTCGGGATCGATGGTGATGAACACCAGGTTGACCTTCTTGGCCGCGTCCGGCCCCAGCTTCTCGAGCGCCGTCTCCATCAGGAGCAGCGAGGTCGGGCAGACGTCGGGGCAATAGGTGAAGCCGAAATAGATCAGCGTCGGCTTGCCCTTGAGGCTGTCGCTGGTGACGGTGCGGCCGTCCTGGTCGGTGAGGGCAAACGAACCGCCGATGGCCGGCCGGTCGCCCTGCCAGGCGTCCCAGCCGATCCACCCGGCAGCGGTGGCGAGGGCCAGGATCCAGACCCCCAGCAGCGCCTTCATGGTGCGTGACATGGCCCGAACATGGGCCGGGCCGGGCGGCTCGACAAGCCGGACCGCTGGTCGCACAACAGGAGTTGATGAGCACTGATCTGGTCAAACTGGCGCGCGCTGCCGATTACGCCGCCCGCCAGCACATCGCGCAGCGGCGCAAGGGCGAGCGGGCGGAGCCTTACGTCAACCACCTGATCGAGGTCGCCGCCCTGCTGGCCGAGGCGACGGCGGGTGAGGATGTCGTGCTGCTGATGGGCGGCCTGTTGCACGACACACTCGAAGACACCGACGCCACCTACGAGGATTTGGAACAACGCTTCGGCGCCGAGGTCGCGGCCCTCGTGGCCGAAGTGACGGACGACAAGTCGCTACCCAGGGAGGAGCGCAAGCGCCTGCAGATCACCAAGACACCGGGCAAGTCGCGACGCGCGAAACTGCTGAAGCTGGCCGACAAGACCTCCAACCTGCGTGGCCTGATGCAAAGCCCGCCGGTGGGATGGACACAGGCGCGGCTGCGCGACTATGTCGTGTGGGCTGAAGAGGTCGTGCGGTCATGCCGCGGGCTCAATCCAAAGCTCGAGGCCACCTTCGACGCGGCCTATGCAGAGGCGAGCCGGCACTTCGGCTGAGACGGAGGAGACCATGTTCTACGATGCCGCCAAGCGCGACCATGGGCTTAGCCAGGATCCGCTGAAGTCGTTGATCGTGCCGCGGCCGATCGGCTGGATCTCGACGGTCGACAAGCAGGGCCGCGTGAATCTGGCGCCCTACAGCTTCTACAACGGCGTCAGCGAATACCCCGCCATGGTCTATTTCGCCATCACCGGCACCTACGGCGACACGCCGACCAAGCACAGCCGCATGAACGCCGAATCGACGGGCGAGTTCGTGGTCAACATGGTGAGCGAGAACCTCAAGGAGCAGATGAACGTCACCACGACCATGGTGGCGTTCGGCGTCGACGAGCTCAGGCTGGCGGGCCTGACACCGGCGCCGTGCAATCTCGTGAAGCCGCCGCGGGTCAAGGAATCGCCAGTGGCGCTGGAATGCCGGTACTGGCGCACCATCGAGCTGCCGGCCGAGAAGGGCAACGAGGCCAAGCGCGGCTCGGTCGTGTTCGGCCAGGTGGTGGGCGTGCATATCGACGACAGCATCATCAAGGATGGCCGCATCGACACCTTGGCCTTCAGGCCGGTCGCGCGGCTGGGCTACAGCGAATACACCACGACGGACAATGTCTGGCGCATGCGCCGGCCGGACGACCCGAGGTATCAGTAGTTCGTTCGGTGCCGCGCTCCTTCTTCCTTCAGTGCCCCCGCACCGCCGGCGCGACCAAGCGCGCCATCGCCAGCAGGCGCTTGTCGGCCATCGCCTCGCCCATCAGCATGAAGCCAACCGGCAGCTCGCCTTCCGCGTGGCAGGGCAGGCTGATGCCACAGCGGTCTAAAAAATTACCGACCGTGGTGTTGCGCAGCAGCAGCATGTTCTTCTTGGTGAAGCCCTCCGGCGTGGCGACTTCGTCGAGCGTCGGCGCCACGATGGCGCAGGTCGGCATGACGACCGCATCGTAGTTGGCCGTGACCGCGGTCACGCGCTTCTGCAGGTCGGTCCGTTTGCCTAAAAGCTCGATGTAGTCGGCGGCGGTCATCTCGGCGCCGCGGCGGATGCGCGGCGCCACCAGCGGGTCGTAGTCGCCGCCGCGGCGGGCGATCAGATCCTTGTGCCAGGCATAGGCTTCGGAGGCGGCGAAGCCGCCCTTGGCATTGATGGCGGGCAACTCGTCGAGTTGCGGCAGGTCGATCTCCTCGACCTTCACGCCCTTGGCTGCCAGCGCCCTGAGCGCCCGCTCGAAGGCCCTGGCGACGCCGGGATGGAGATCGTCCATCACGAAATGCCGGGGAACGGCGAAGCGCAGCCCGGCGAGGGGCACGGCCTCAGGCACCACGACCGGCTCGCCGGCGAACACCGCATCGACGATGGCACAGCACTCGACGGAATTGGCGAGCGGGCCGATCGAATCGAGCGAGGTCGAGAGCGGCACCACGCCATCGATCGGCACCCTCCGCGCCGTCGGCTTGAAGCCCACGATGCCGCACACGGCGGCGGGAATGCGCACCGAACCGCCGGTATCGGTGCCGAGCGCCGCCACAGCCATGCGATCGGCGACCGACACCGCCGCACCCGAGGAGGAGCCGCCCGGCACGCGCTTGCGGTCGGCCGGATTGCCCGGCGTGCCGTAATGCGGGTTGAAACCCACGCCCGAGAAAGCGAACTCGCTCATGTTGGTGCTACCGACGATCACCGCGCCCGCCGCGCGCAGGCGCGCCACGACAGGTGCATCTTGCTCGGCAGGCGGTGCGTCGCCCAGCGCCTTGGAGCCGGCGAGCGTCGTCTCGCCCGCGACATTGCAGAGGTTCTTGATCGAGACCGGAAGGCCGGCAAGCGGCGAGGCCACGATCCCCACCTTGCGCAGCGCGTCGCTGGCGTCGGCCGCGGCGAGCGCCTGCGCCTTGTAGACCTTGATGAAGGCACGTTTGCCCTCGCCCTTGGCGTCCTCGATGCGGGCGAGCGCTTCTTCGGTGAGCTTGCGCGAGGTGGTGCGGCCGGCGGCCAGGTCTGCTGCGAGTTGCTGAATCGTCGGGTTGGCCATCGGACTCCTTGCTGTCACTTCGCGCGGTTCTTGACCAGGTCCTCGACCACGCCCGGATCGGCCAAGGTCGAGGTGTCGCCGAGATTGCCGAAATCGTTCTCGGCAATCTTGCGCAGGATGCGGCGCATGATCTTGCCCGAGCGGGTCTTGGGCAGGCCGGGCGCCCACTGGATGACGTCGGGCGTGGCGATCGGCCCGATCTCCTTGCGCACCCAGGCGACCAGCTCCTTGCGCAGGGCATCGGACGATTGTTGGCCGGACTTCAGCGTCACATAGGCGTAGATGCCCTGGCCCTTGATGTCGTGCGGGAAGCCCACGACGGCGGCCTCGGCCACCTTGTTGTTGCCGACCAGGGCGCTTTCGACCTCGGCGGTACCGATGCGGTGGCCCGAGACGTTGATCACGTCGTCGACCCGGCCGGTGATCCAGTAGTAGCCGTCCTCGTCGCGCCGCGCGCCGTCGCCGGTGAAGTACATGCCCGGATAGGTCTTGAAGTAGGTGTCGATGAAGCGCTGGTGGTCGCCATAGACTGTGCGCATCTGGCCGGGCCAGGAGTTGATCAGGCAGAGATTGCCGGTGGCGACGCCCAAAAGCTCCTTGCCGTCGGCATCGACCATGACGGGCTGCACGCCGAAGAACGGCTGGGTGGCCGAGCCCGGCTTCAGCCTGGTGGCGCCGGGCAGCGGCGTGATGAGAATGCCGCCGGTCTCGGTCTGCCACCAGGTGTCGACGATCGGGCAGCGCCCGTCGCCCACCACGCGGTGGTACCACAGCCACGCCTCGGGATTGATCGGCTCGCCGACCGAGCCCAGCAGCCTGAGACTCTTGCGCGTGGCTTTCTTCACCGGCGCCTCGCCCTCGCGCATCAGGGCGCGGATGGCGGTGGGCGCGGTGTAGAAGATGTTGACCTGGTGCTTGTCGATCACCTGCCAGAAGCGGCTCGAATCGGGATAGTTGGGCACGCCTTCGAACATCAGGGTGGTGGCGCCGTTGGCGAGCGGGCCATAGACGATGTAGCTGTGGCCGGTCACCCAGCCGACGTCGGCGGTGCACCAGTAGACGTCGCCCTCGTGGTAGTCGAAGACATAATGGTGCGTCATCGAGGCGAACACGATGTAGCCGCCCGTCGTGTGCAGCACGCCCTTGGGCTTCCCGGTCGAGCCCGAGGTGTAGAGGATGAACAGCGGATCCTCCGCGCCCATCGGCTCGGGCGCGCAGTCGGCCGGCACCTTGGCGGCGATCTCGTGCCACCACACGTCGCGGCCGGCGTCCCAGCCGACCTTGCCGCCGGTGTGGCGGACGACCAGCATCTTCTTGACACCCGGACACTTGGTCAGCGCCTCGTCGGCGTTGGCCTTGAGCGGCACCGGCTTGCCGCCGCGCAGGCCCTCGTCGGCGGTGATCAGGATGTGGCTGTCGCAATCGACGATGCGGTTGGCCAGGCTGTCGGGCGAGAAGCCGCCGAACACGATGGAATGGATCGCACCGATGCGCGTGCAGGCCAGCATGGCGTAGGCCGCCTCGGGGATCATCGGCAGGTAGATGGTGATCCGGTCGCCCTTCTTGACGCCAAGCTCCTTGAGCGCGTTCGCCATGCGGCAGACTTCGCCGTGCAGCTCGCGGTAGGTGATCTTCTTCGACTTGGCCGGGTCGTCGCCTTCCCAGACGATGGCGACCTGGTCGGCGCGCTTGGCCAGATGGCGGTCGACGCAGTTGGCCGACACGTTCAGCACGCCGTCATGGTACCAGCGGATGTGGACGTTGCCGGTGTAGTCGACGTCGCGCACCGCGCCCGGGCTGTAAGGCTTGATCCAGTCGATGCGCTTGCCGTGCTCGCCCCAGAACCTGGCGGGATCCTGGATCGAGGCCTCGTACATCGCCTTGTACTTGGCCGCATCGACATAGGCGCGCTTGGCCCACTCGGGGCTGACGTCGATCAGTTCATCGGCCATGGATTCCTCCCGCATGCTTTTCGCCGCGAATTGCTGCGGTTTTAGCCCGCCGTCGCCACGCTCGGCAATTCGACTTTGGGTTGGGCTTCGCACGCCCCACCGGTCATTCGTCGTACCAGGTCGTGAAGTCCTGCAGCGGCGCGCGCTCGGTGATCAGGTTGTTGGGCACCGCGTCGGGATCGGCCTGGCCCAGCGCCAGGCCGCAGATCACGACCTCGTCGTCGGCGATCTTGAGTTCGCGGCGCACGACGTGCTGATAGCGGCTGAAGGCGGCCTGCGGGCAGGTATGCAGGCCCTTCTCGCGCGCCAGCAGCATGAGCTGGTCGAGGAAAATGCCGCAGTCGATCCACTGGCCGTTGCCCATGCGGCGCTCGACGCACAGGATCATACCGACCGGCGCGTCGAAGAAATCGTAGTTCTTGCGGAACTGTTTCAGCATGCCGGCACTGTCGCCGCGCGGCACGCCGAGCAGGGTGTAGAGCTGCTTGCCGACCAGCTTGCGGCGGGCGTCGTAGACCGGTGTGAATTCCTTGGGATAGACGTCGTATTCGCCGCCGGGTCCGGTGTCGCCGTCGTCCATCGCCTTCAGGATCGCCGTCGACAGGCGCTGCCGCGCCTTGCCCTGGGTGATGTGAAGCTTCCACGGCTGCAGGTTGCCGTTCGACGCGGCGCGGCTCGCGGTGCCGATGATCCATTCGATGTCGGCCCGCGGCACTGGGTCCGGCTTGAAGACCCGCATCGAGTGACGGGAGTTGACGGCTTCGGACACGCGCATGAACGGTTAGCTCCGACTGAGATGGCGACGCAGGAAGTCGAACAGCTTACGCCGTGCCAGCGCGTTCTGCTGCTCGGTGAAGAAATGCGTACCGCTCTGCACGATGAAGGTTTCGACGTCCTTGCCGTGCCCCTTGAGCGCTTCCGCCATGGCGAGCGTCTGGGCCACCGGCACGTTCTCGTCGCGCTCGCCATGGATCAGCAGCACCGGCACGTCGATTTGCGCCACCCGCAGGATCGGCGAGCGTACGGGCAGCCCCTCCGGCCCGCAAAGATCGTCGAGATAGTCGCGCACGAACGGGTTGGCCTCGCGCCAGCGCGCCAGATCGGTCGCGGCGAAGAACGAGGCCACGGCCTTGATCGGCGGCTTGTGGGCGGCCGCCAGCAGCGCCACCTGGCCGCCCATCGAAGCGCCGACCAGCGCCAGCCGGTCGCGGTCGACCAGCGGCCGCTTGGCCAGCCAGTCGATCGCCGCCAGCACGTCGAGCGGTTGGCGCAGGCCCTGGTCGCTCTCGCCCTCCGAGCCCAGCCAGCCGCGCAGCGAGAGCGCCAGCGCGACATAACCATTGGCCGACGCCAAGCGCGCCAGGCCCGCCATGTTGTGGGCATGGCCGGGGAACCCGTGCAGCAGGATCAGGGCCGGGTAGGGCGGCGTGCCGGCCTGCGGTTTGAACAGATAGCCGCCGAGGTTGACGCCGTGGCCGGGCACGGAAACCTGCTCGGCATCGGCAATGTCGGGCAGCTCGTCCCAGCGATGCACGACCTCGATCGGCACGCCGTCGGGATCGCGAAAGCCGACCGAGTAGTAGCCTGGCGCGAAATAGTCGAGTTCCTTCGGCGGCTGCAGGATCTCCGCCTTGGCATCGCGCAGCTCGGCATAGATCTGATCGACCTGGGCGCGGCTTTCGGCCGATACCGCGAGCCACAGCGCGCCCGGCCCGTAGGACACGCCGTCCTTGGCCTGGCGCATGACGAAATGGTCGTAGCCGCGCGACCACATCACGCGGTCGGGGCTCGCCCACACGCGACGGAAGCCCAGCATCGGCAGCCATAGCCGGTGGAACGCGATCGAGCGCCCAAGGTCGCTGACCTCGATCGCGGCGCCGGCGAAGGAAGAGCGCGGCCGCATCAGGTCTCGGGCAGGCCGAGCGCGCGCAGCTCATCGCGCCGC
>DASZJU010000438.1:0-1535 GCA_035947815.1 Reyranella sp. | reverse complement strand
CGAAGAGCAATACAACGCCTTCGTCGGCAAGTTCGGAACCCAGTTGTCGGCCAACGCGCGCAGCATGCAGCAACTCGGCGGCCGCAAGCGCTTCAACCTCGACGTCGCGGTGACCGAGTTCGCCAACCGCACGGCGCAGCGCGCCCCGGTCGACAAGGAGTTCTGCTCGCGCAGCAAGCGGGCGTTCGACTGGGCCCTGTCGGCGCAGGTCACCACGCTCGAGCAGGTGCCGCCGCCGTTCGATCTCGGCCCCGAGATGAACGTCTATCCCTGCCCCGCTCCGTAAACCGGCGGCACGTCAGATTGCTTCGCCTCCCCACCGTCTTCGATGGGGAGGAATCTTTTGAGCGTTTAGGCATTGCCGTGCCGCAGCAGGCGGCCTGAATGGGTGTTGGTCGGCCGGTCGTCGCGGATCGTGACCTCGCCGTTCACCAGCACGTACTTGTAGCCCTGGGCGCGCTGGATGCGCCGCCATTCGCCGCCCGGCAGGTCGTGGGCGATCTCGCCCTCCAGCACGCGCAGCCCGTCGAAGTCGTAGACCACGATGTCGGCCGGCGCGCCTTTCTTCAGCACGCCGCGGCCGTGGAAGCCCGCGACCTCGGCCGGCAGGGCGGACAACCGCCAATGCACGTCTTCCAGGCTCAGCATCTTGTGCTCGCGCACCACCTTGCACAGCGTTTCGGTCGGATAGCGGCCCGCCGTCAGGAACTTGGTGTGGGCGCCGCCGTCGGACACGCCGAACAGCACGTAGGGATCGTCCATCAGCTCCTTGAGGTGCTCGATCTTGCCGTTGGGCGGGGCGGCGAAGAACTCGGTCTTGAGGTCCTCCTCGACCGCCATGTCGAGCATGACGTCGACCGGATGCTTGCCCATCTTCTCGCCGGCATGGGCCAGCGTGTAGTCGAGCCATTTCCTGTTCTTCTCGAGCCGCGGTCCGACGATGGCGATCTGCGGCAGCGGCCCGGTCGCCGTGATCGGCAGCTTGTCGCGCAGAGCCGCGCGGCGCGCCGGATCGGCGAGCTTGGCCAGGCGCTCCGCGCGCGTTCCCGTCGTCGCCTCGCACCAGGCTTGGGAATCGTCGAACAGGTTCCAGTCCTCGAAGGTGAAGGTGAAGCCGGCATCGGTGGTGAGCCCTTGGCCTACGACGCGGATGCCGCGCTCGCGGCAGCTTTTCAGCCAGTCGAGCACGCGACGATGGATGTGCGGCTTGTGATCGAAGGCCTGCACGACGTTCATGATGACCGGCCGGCCGCTCAGCGTGGCGACCTCCTCGTAGAAGGCCTGGTCGCGGGCATTGTCGCCCGACACCAGCAGCATCTGCACGAAGCCGTCGTTGCGCTCGGCCAGCACCTTGGCAAGCTCGCGGCAGGTCTCGTCGTGCATGACGTCGGTCGGCATTGCCGAGCCGTCGTAGTCGCGCTGCACCGCCGCCGGTCCGGTCGGCAGCATGCGCTGGGCCGACCAGCCGCAGGCGCCGGCATCCATGGCCTCGTGCAGCAGGCGCCTGATCTCGGCATGCTGCTCTTGTGTCGGCA
>DASZJU010000437.1:0-3968 GCA_035947815.1 Reyranella sp. | reverse complement strand
GCGCTCGGCCATCGCACGGCGGAGGCCGCCGTCGGTCACGATTTCGGCGCTTCGGTCGCGGCCTACGCCGCGCTGGTGCGACCCGACATCTTCAAGCGCATGGTGCTGATGAGCGCGCCCGCCGGCGGTCCTCCCGCCGTGCCCTTCGACACGGCCGACAAGCCGCCAGCCGCCAAGGCGCCCGACATCCATGCCGCACTCGCCGCCCTGCCCCGGCCGCGCAAACATTACCAGTGGTACTACTCGACGCGGCCGGCCAACGAGAACATGTGGAAGGCGCGGCAGGGCGTGCATGATTTCCTGCGCGCCTACTACCATCACAAGAGCGCCGACTGGAAAGCCAATAAGCCGTTCGAGCTGAACGGCTGGACGGCGGAAGAGCTCGCCAAGATGCCGACCTATTACATCATGGACCTGGCCGACGGCATGGCCGAGACGGTGGCCAAGGAGATGCCCGGGGCGGCGGAGATCGCGGCCAACAAATGGCTGCCCGACCGCGAGCTGAAAGTTTACAGCGACGAGTACAAGCGCACCGGCTTCCAGGGCGGGCTCAACTGGTATCGCGTGCGCACCGGCGGCAAGGTGACCGCAGAGCTCGAAGTCTTCACCGGCCGCACCATCGACGTGCCCTCGACCTTCATCTCGGGCCGGAGCGACTGGGGTATCTACCAGACTCCGGGCGCCCTCTCGAAGATGCAGAAGACCGCCTGCACGAACATGAAGGAGATCCACCTGATCGAGGGCGCCGGCCACTGGGTGCAGCAGGAGAAGGCGGACGAGGTGAACAGGCTGCTGGTGCAGTTTCTCAAATCGACGTAGGGCAGCATGAGCGAACAAAACTCCCTCGCCATCATCGACTCGCTCGCGGTCGAGGTCATTACTGACAATGTCAGCGACACCTATGTCAGCAAGACCTCGTTCGCCGTGTCGGAATTCGCCAACGTGGTGCTGGCGGGCGCCCAGGAAATCTCCGGCGAGACGCTGCTGGCGGCGAATCTCGGTTACGGGCTGCGCTTGCGCTCGCGTCTCGGCAGCCGCGAGCATGTCCTGCTGTTCGATACCGGCACCGAGGGCGCCATCTTCATCCGCAACTGCCGGAACCTGGGCCTCGATCTCGGCGAGGTCGAGGAGATCGCCATCACGCACGGGCACTGGGACCATATGGGCGCACTGCCGGCGGCGATCGACGCCATCGTCGGCCGGCGCGGTCGCGGCTCCGTCACGGTGCACGTCAATCCCGACATGTTCAACGAGCGCGGCGTGCTGCTGAAGAGCGGTGTCGTCTTTCCTGCCGCAAGGGTGCCGACGCCCGAGCAGATGCAGGCGCGCGGCGCCAGGGTGCTGAACGACGGCAAGGAGAGGCTGCTGCTGGACGGCCACTTCTATTACAGCGGCGAGATCCCGCGCGTCAGCGCGTTCGAGACCGGCCGCCAGGACCATCTCTGCCGGCGCGACAACTCCGAGGAATGGCGGCCCGATCCCTACCTGATGGACGAACGCATGCTGGTGGCCAACGTGCGCGATCTCGGGCTAGTCGTGTTCAGCGCCTGCTCGCATGCCGGTATCGTCAATGTCTGCACCGAGGTACGGCACCTGTTTCCCGACAGGCCGATCCATGCGGTGATGGGCGGCCTGCATCTGGGCGGCGTCATGGAGCATCTGATCCCGGAGACGGTCGAGGCGCTAAGACCCTTCGACATCCAGAATATCATCACCGGCCACTGCACTGGCTGGCGGGCCTTGCACGCGCTCGCTGCCGCTTATGGCGAGCGGGTCAGCCAGTCGGCCGTCGGCACCAGCTACATCTTCGACAGCAGCGCGCCGCCAGCCTCGACATGACGCCCTCGCCCACGACGTTCAAGCCTCCGTCCCGCCGCGCCGGCGGCCGGTTGCCGGTGACGCTGGTGACCGGCTTTTTAGGCAGCGGCAAGACCACCTTGGTGAACCACATCCTGTCGAACCGGGAGGACGTGCGGGCGGCGGTGCTGGTGAACGAGCTGGGTGACATCGGCATCGACAACGACCTGATCGTCGCCGCCCAGGACGGCATGATCGAGCTCAACAATGGCTGCATCTGCTGCTCGACCAACAACGACCTTGTAGACAGCATCGTGCGCGTGCTGGGACGAACCGAGCCCGTCGATCACATCATCGTCGAGACCACAGGGGTCGCCGATCCGTTGCCGGTGGCGCTCACCTTCCAGCGCCCGGAATTCCGCGACACGCTGCGCCTCGACGCCATCGTCGCGGTGGCCGATGCCGAGCAGTTCAGCCTCGATCTGTTCGACGGCATCGCCCCGCGCAACCAGCTGCGCTATGCCGACGCCATCCTATTGAATAAATGCGACAGGGCCGGCGCCGAGCGGCTCGACACGGTCGAGGACAAGATCCGTTCGCTGAACGCGGAGGCGCGGCTCGTGCGCACCACGCGGAGCGCCGTTCCGCTTCCCCTGATCCTCGATGTCGATCTGTTCCGACCGAGGTGCACGAGGCACGATCACGGGCATGGGCATGGTCATCTGCATGATGACGGCTTTGTCTCGTTGTCCTTCGAGAGCGACAGGCCGTTCTCGGTGAGCCGCTTCCAGGCTTTCCTCGACACGGGCCGCCCGCCGGGATTGTTCCGCGGCAAGGGGTTCCTGTGGTTGGCCGAGACCGGCAAGCGTTACGTCTTCCATCTCGTCGGCGAGCGTTTCACGCTGGAGGAAGACGAGCGCGGTGTTGCCGGCGCCAACCGCCTGGTGCTGATCGGACAGAAGCTCGATCTGGAAGACTTGCGGGCGCGCCTCGTGCAGTGCCTTTCAACCCACTCCCGTCATCCTGAGCGCAGCGAAGGATCTCATCGCCGCTAGCCACCGCCATGAGATCCTTCGCTTCGCTCAGGATGACGGAGAGCGCCACTTCGCGACTTCCGCCGGATCGGCATTGCAGGCGGCGGCGACCAGGGCAGCCGTAAACAGGGTCGCGCTGCGGAGTTCGCCTTGGCCGACCTTGTCGCGCGTGTCGGCGGGCGTCAGCACGACGCGCAGATGGGCGGCGGGATCGTCGAAACCGGCGACCAGGCGCAGCGCGGGAATGCCGGCCTGGGCGAAGTTGGCATGGTCGGAGTTGGTCATCAGCGGCCGCACGGTGCGGACGGTGAGGCCGTTGGCCTCGGCGACGCCCATCACGAACGGTTCGACGCCGCCATAGCCGCTGCTGAGAGCCGCGAGGTTGGGACTGCCCGCCACCGAGTCGAGATTGACGTTGAGCGCGATCTTGCCGCGTTCGGCGGCGCTCAGCGCCTCGACATACTGCGCCGAGCCGGTGAGCGCCCATTCCTCAACGCTGAAGAACATCACGCGCAGGCCGCGCCGGAAGCCCGCGACCTGGGGCGCCAGGGCGCGCGTCACCGCCAGCACCGTGGCGAGGCCGGTGCCGTTGTCCATGGCGCTTTCAGCCAGATCGTGGCCGTCGACATGGGCGCTCAGCACCACCCATTCGTCGGTCGTTCCGGGATAGTTGTAGAGAAGGGTCTCGGTCTCGGCCGGTCCTTCCTCAGTCGCGATGGTCAGGGTGACTGTCGGAAACCCCGTGGCCCGGCGGGCGAGGCGCGCCGCCGTCTCGGGCGCAATGCCGAGCGCGGGAATGCCCTCGCCGCTCTGGCGGCCCGACGAGCCCGCCACAACATGGCCGGCCAGCGGCCCCGCGATCAGGAAGCCCACGGCGCCCTTGGCGCGCGCCATGTCGTACTTGCGGCGGCGATGGATGGTGCCGGCGGCGAACATCAGCTCGTGGCGCACCAGCACGATGCGGCCCTTGATGTCGGCGGCATGCGAGTCGAATTCCTCCGGCGTGCCGCGGCCGAGATCGATCACTTGGGCGGTGAGCCCGTCCGGCGGCGTGGCGATGGTGCGCACCAGCGGATGGCAGGGCGCATGTCGGCCATCGGGCATGCGCAAGGTCGCCGTCTTCGCCCGCCAGCCGCC
>DASZJU010000436.1:0-4718 GCA_035947815.1 Reyranella sp. | reverse complement strand
GATATTTCGAGCGTCTGACGAAGCGTCCTTCCTTCGCCCGCTCGCTCGCCGAGGCCGAGCCGTACATGAAGCTGTTTCCGGGTTGAGAGGAAGCGACGTGCTGCAGTCATCCACCCCGCTCGATCTCGCCTTCCAGGCGCTGGCCGACCCGACCCGCCGGATCATGGTCGAGCGCCTGAGCCAAAGCCCGGCCTCGGTAAGCGAACTCGCGCGACCGCTCGACATGACCCTGTCGGCAGTGGTGCAGCACCTCGCGGTGCTGGAGGCGAGCGGACTGGTGCGATCGGAGAAAGTGGGCCGCGTGCGCACCTGCCGCATCGAGCCCCAGGGGCTACGCTCCGCCGAGCGCTGGATCAGCGAGCGGCGGGCAAGCTGGGAACGCCGCCTCGATCGACTGGGCGACTTCCTGTCCGAGAACGAGCTTTTGGCGAAACCACGGAGGAAAAAATGAGCAAGCGATCGACCAAGCACGCCACCTTCACCATCGAGCGCAGCTTCGCCGTGCCGCCGGCGCGCGTGTTTGCTGCCTACGCCGATGCCAAAGCCAAGGCGCGCTGGTTCGGCGGGCCGGATGAATGGGAGAAGTCGAACCTCAAGCTCGATTTCAAGGTCGGCGGCCGTGAGAGCGTGAGCGGCGGCCCGCCGGGCGGTCCGGTTCATTTCTACAATGCCCTCTACCAGGACATCGTGCCCAACGAGCGCATCGTGATGACCTACGAGATGCATCTGGACAAGACGCGCATCTCGGTGTCGCTCGGCACCACCGAGTTCAAGCCAGCCGGCCAGGGAACCAAGCTCGTCTATACCGAGCAATCGGTCTTTCTCGACGGCCACGACGATGCCGGCGGCCGCGAGCATGGCACGCGCGCCCTGTTCGACAATCTCGAGGCGGCGCTCAAGCGCGCAGCGGTGAACTGACGGAGCACAGCCATGTCCACAGCGAACCTTGCCGACCTCGCGCGAAGGTACTTCGCCGCCTACGAGACCAAGGATCGCGCGGTCCTCGACGGGCTTTTAAGCGACGATTTCACTTTCTCGAGCCCGCGCGATGACCACATCGGCAGAGCGGCCTATTTCGAGAGATGCTGGCCCAACAGCGCCAACGTCCGGACGATCGCGATCGAGAAGCTTTGCGAACACGGTCCTGACGTCTTCATCCGCTATCGTCAGGAGCTGCTCACAGGCGCGGAGTTCCGCAACATGGAGCTGTTGCGCTTCGAAGGCGGCAAGCTCGCCGAGGTCGACGTCTATTTCGGCCGGACGATCAGGGAAGCTCGGCAGGAAAAGCGATGACGGCCCGCGTGTTCGCCAAGATCGGCGAGACGCTCTGATCAAGCGGACCGCGGGCGTCCCGCCCGCTCATGAATCATGAGCGGGCGGGACGCCCGCGGTCCAAGAACTAATGCGCCATCAACAGCGGCACGCGGCAGGACGAGATCACCTTGCCGGTGGCCCCGCCGAAGCCCAGGAAGCTCAGTACCTGGCCGCGGCCGTAGGCGCCCATCACCAGGAGGTCGGCACCCTTGCCGTGGGTGTAGTCCAGCAACGCGCGGCCGCGGGCGCGGCCCGACACGGCGCCGGGATCGATGGCGTCGATGGTGGTCTTGAGCCCGTGCCGCTCGAGGTTGCGCGCAAGGTAAGGCGCGCCGACATCGTCGGGCGTGCTGCCCGCCACCAGGATGGTGATCAGGCTGGCCTTGGCGAGGAACGGCAGGGAGTACTCGACGGCGCGCGCCGCCTGGAAGCTGCCGTTCCAGGCTACGATCACCGAGCCGAAAGGGCCTTCGCCGGCATTGGGCGGCGCGATCATGACGGGGCGGGCGCATTCGTGGACGGCGGCCTCGACCGTGGCGGGCGCCACGTTCTCCGGATCGGCGCCGGGACGGCCCAGCACCAGCAGGTCGGCGCAGCGGCCCATCGCCACCAGGGTGTCCAGGGTCGCGGTCTTGGCCGCGGTATAGGTGGCGCCCTTCACCGGCGCCACGATCTCCTTGTAGGCGCGCTCGCTCTCGGCCGCGCGCTCCTCGAGCCGCTCGTCGTCGAGATCCATGATCAGCGGCATCGCTTCGCCGCTCATGGCGAGGCCGCCGGCCATGCCGCCGGCCGGACCGACCGGCAGGTGGAGCGCGTCCACGGTGCCGTCGAAGACGCCGGCCACGCGGGCAGCGAGCTTGAACGACATGGCGGCATCGGGACCGCCTTCGGACACGGCGAGAATGGACCTGAACATCGATGATTCCCCCAAGGCAACGAACGCGAGATTAAGAAGGCCGGTGGCCCGCATGCAAGACGAGACTTTCGGCCGGCGAACGATCCGGCCTACGTCACGGCGACTTGCCGGGCGATCTCACGCTTCCTGATCCAGTGAATGAACGGCAGCGAAAGAACCACCATCCAAAGCTTGCCGACGATCTGGCCGGCGAGAAAGTCGAGGCTACCGAAGGCCAGCCACAGAAACAGGATGCTGTCGGCGATCAGGCCGACCACGCTGCTGGCCAGCACCGCCAGCACCAGGCCGCGCGACTGCAAAGGCGTATAGACCGCGAAGTCGGCAAGCTCCGAAAGCAGGAATGCCGTCGTCGAGGCAAAAATCAGTTGCGGCGGCGCAACGGCGCCCGACAGCGCAGCACCGGCCACGATGGCGGCGAGCCCCACCGCCCGGCCCAACCGGCGCTGCACCATGTCGCGCAGCACCAGGGCGAGCCCGATCATCAGCACGCCGGATGGCGCCATCAGCGGCTGCCCATCCGGTCCCCAGGGCGCCACCGGCACCAGGCACGGGCCGTGCGGCGGCGCGCAGGCCGTGCCGACATTGCCGATCATCCAGTTGGCGAGGGGAATGCAGGCGATGAAAGCCAGGAAATAGGCCAGGGCGGCGGCCTTTTGCGGGGTCAGGATCATGCGTTTGGTGGTCATGCGGCGCGCTCCCTAGCAGGTCTGGCGGGCCGCGTGAACCCATCGCCAGGGAACCTGCCAGGAACCTGCCAGGAACCTGATCGGGGGGCGCGCGTTATGACATCTCAGCCCATCGGAGAGCCCCCATGACATTGATTGCCCGCCGCTCGCTTCTGATCGCCCTGGCCGCAGCGCCGGCGGCCTACAGTTCCGTCGCCCACGCGGTCGACGCGCTGCCCGACGCCCGCTTTGTCGGCTTTGCCCAGGCCGTCAACGATTTCGGCATTCGCTCCGGCCAGTTGGCGCTCGCCAAGTCGGCGAATGAGAATATCCGCGGCTACGCCACCCGTGCCGTCTCCGAGTATACGGAGGCCGCCTCGTACCTCAGCAAGTCGCGCTCCGAAGCCGGCGTCTCTTACGCGCCCGATCCCAATGGCCCGCCGAATGCGCAGCGGATGCTGCCCCAGCTCAATTCCCTGCAGGGCGCCGATTTCGACGCGGCGTATGCCAACGCCCAGCTTGCCGTCCAGACCGAGGCGGTCGATCAGTTCGGCGCCTTCTCGCAGAACGGCAACGGCGCCCCGTTGCGCCGCTACGCGCAGATGATGCTGCCCAAGTCGAAGATGTTCCTGGAGTACGCCAAGCGCCTCGCCGGCAGCCGCTAGGGCGGTTTCCGATGGAACGGACTTACGCTGGTTCATGATTCCTCCCCTTCGCGGAGCCCGCGAAGGGGAGGTGCCAGCATAGCGCCTGCCCTGAGCGAAGTCGAAGGGGGGCGGAGGGGTCATGAGCACCATAACTGACACTCATGACCCCCGAGCGCCTGTGAAGGCGCGGAGTCGGCGTAAGACGCCGCCACCTCCCCAGCGTTGCTGGGGAGGAAGTAATCACGCCATTTCGGAATCCGCTCTAGACGACCGTCCGGCCCTCGCGCCACGCGATGTAGCCGCGCTTGCGCAAGGCGCAGGCCGGGCACACGCCGCAGCCATGACCCCAGGCCTCGCGCGGCCCGCGCTCGCTTTCGTAGCAGGTGTGGGTGTGCTCGAGGATGATCTCGACCAGCGCCTCGCCGCCCAGTTCCTGTGCGAGCGACCACGTCTCCGCCTTGTCGAGCCACATCAGCGGCGTGTGCAGCACGAAGCTGCGGTCCATGCCGAGGTTGAGTGCGACCTGCAGCGACTTGATGGTGTTGTCGCGGCAGTCGGGATAGCCGGAGAAATCGGTCTCGCACATGCCGCCGACCAGATTGCGGATGGCGCGCCGCCAGGCGATGGCGGCGGCGAAAGTAAAGAACAGCAGATTGCGCCCGGGCACGAAGGTGTTGGGCAGGCCGTCCTTCGCCATCTCGAAGGCGACGTTGCGGGTGAGCGACGTCTCGCTCAGTTGGCCCAGCACGCCCATGTCGACGAAATGGTCATCTCCCAGCCGTTCCGCCCAGTGCGGGAACCGCCCGCGGATCTCGGCGAGCACCACAAGTCGTTGATCCAGCTCGATCCGGTGCCGCTGGCGGTAGTCAAAAGCGACCGTCTCGACATGCGTAAATCGCTCTAGCGCCCAGGCCAGACACGTGGTGGAATCCTGCCCTCCGGAGAACAGGACGAGGGCCGATCGAGCGTCGTTCATGGAGGGCTTTATGGCCCGCAACCTTTCTCCGCGCCACAGTGTTGCAATACTCAAGACAATTTGCGGAAGGGAGGAAGAACCATGTTCGTCTCCGACATTCTCGCGCAGAAGGGCGGTCTCGTTTTCACCGTGACGCCTGGTACTTCGGTTGCCCAGCTCTCCCAGCAACTCAGCGCGCGGCGTATCGGCTCGATGCTGGT
>DASZJU010000435.1:0-4621 GCA_035947815.1 Reyranella sp. | reverse complement strand
TACGGCATCGCACCGCGCTACTACGGCCTGATCTTCGGCGGCATGATCGTGTTCATGACCCTGGGCAGCCTGCTCAACGCCAAGTTCGCGCCGGTGTTCGGCGCCGGCAAGATCCTGCGCTACGCGGTGATCGTGCCGGCGATCGCCGGATCGGCGGCGCTGGTCATGGGCTTCATCGAGGCGCGCTACGGCACCATCGGCATGTGGCCGTTCCTGCTGTGTTTCGCCCCGCAGATCGCCAGCATCAGCCTGATTGGGCCCAACTCCATGGCGATGGCGCTGCAGCGCTATCCGCATATGGCGGGCACGGCCTCCTCGCTGATGGGCGTCATGCAGTTCGGGGTGGGCGCCATCTTCGGCGCCGTGGTCGGCCAGGCCTTCGACGGCACGATCGCGCCCATGACCACGGCCATGGGCATCGCCGGCATCCTTTGCCTGCTGTCGAACCGCCTGCTGGTCAGGGATGGCTGATCACGGGACGGGCGTCCCGGTAAGAAAGCCGTAAGCCCTATTACTGCCTTCTGAAGGAACGATGCTGCGTCTCGCGTCGTAACATGACTGCACGGCGCGTCGCGTGGAGGCATACATGGCTTTCGAAGTCGATCCTCGCACTCTCCTGAACAAGCTGGCCTTCGGGCCGAGCGACGCCGAGCTCCACAGCATTGCCAAAATGGGCGCCGACGGATGGCTCGCCCAGCAACTCAACCCTCCCGTCGAAGATGATTGCGCCCAGCGGATCGCGTCGACGCATATCCATCTGAAATACTCCAGCAAGACGCCCGAGGCCGAAGTCGACGAAGACCGCTCGCTCGCCGTGCTCGCGGAGCCGATCGAGCAGCACTGGAAGGTGGTCGAGAAGGGCTTGGCGGGACAGGAGCGGACGTTTTTCCGCACCGCCGTCGCCTGCGCCACGACGATCCGCGCCGTGCACAGCCGCTGGCAGCTGCGCGAGGTGTTGGTGGATTTCTGGCACAACCACTTCAACGTGAATGCGGTCGGCGACAACCTCATCGCCGTGGCGTTGCCGACCTACGACAACGAGGTGATCCGCCGCCACGCCCTGGGCAACTTCCGCGAGCTGCTGGAGGCCGTGGCTAAAAGCGCCGCCATGCAGATCTACCTCAACAACCGATCCTCGCGCGGCGGCGCGGCCAACGAGAACTACGCGCGCGAGCTGTTCGAACTTCATACGCTCGGCCGGCCCGCCTATCTCAACGCGCTTTACAACCGCTGGCGCGACGTTCCCGGCGCGCTCGAAGGCCGACCGCAGGGCTATATCGACCAGGACGTTTACGAAGCCGCCCGTGCGTTCACCGGCTGGTCGATCGAGGATGGCACCGGAATCGGCGCCGGGCGACGCCTGCCGATGACCGGCAAGTTCATTTACGTCGAAAACTGGCACGACAATTATCAGAAGCGCATTCTCGCCACTGAGTTCGACCCCTACCAGTCACCCTTGGCCGATGGCCGTCGCGTACTGGATCTGGTGGCCGATCATCCCGCGACGGCGCGGTATGTCTGCGAAAAGCTCTGTCGTCGCCTGGTGTCGGACACGCCCGACGCTGCCGTCGTTGCTGCCGCGGTCAAGGTGTGGACCGAGCAGCGGCGCAAGCCCGACCAGATCGCCCGCACGGTCGAGGCGATCGTGCGTTCCGAAGCGTTCCGCCGCTCGACCGGAACCAAGGTGAAGCGGCCGCTCGAACTTTATGCATCGTTTGCCCGTTCCGCCGGGATTGCGGTCGCGCCCACACCTGGCCTGCTCGGCGAGCTCGATGGCAGCGGCCAGCGGCTGTTCGGGTGGGGACCGCCGACCGGCCATCCCGACGAAAACAACTATTGGCTGAGTTCCGCCATGATGCGGCGACGCTGGTCGCTGCTTCTGGGGTTGGCCGATGACGCCTGGAAGGCCGGCGGCCCGCAGGCAGCCCTTGCCGTCGCCGAAAAGGCGAAACCGGAACAGGCGGCGGGTGCGGCGTACCGCCAGATGCTGGGCACCGAAGCGCCGCCTAAGGTCACGACGGCCATTGTCGAGGGCATGGGGCTGAAGCCCGGCATGGCCTTCGACAGCCGCAAGGACGCCCTGCCGCTGGCGCGGCGCATGCTGGCCTACTGCGCCATGACGCCGGCTTTCCAGACGAGGTGATGTCATGTTGATCCGTCGCCATTTCCTGGCCGCGTCCACGGCACTCGTCCTGGCACCGTCGGTTCGTGCTTTTGCCGCGCCCGCCTCGACGCCTCCCTCGACCTTGGCGCACCGTCCCATCCTGGTCACCGTCTTCCTGCGCGGCGGCATGGATTCGCTCGGCGTCGTGGCGCCCGTCGACGATCGCGACTATGTCGCCGATCGGCCGCCCGAGATGCGGCTGCTCGCGGATGGCGACAAGCCGGCCCTTCGCCTCGACGGCGGCCCATTCGGCCTGGATTTCCGCATGCATCCGGAAATGAGCGCCCTGCGCGAGCTTTACCAGGACAAGCGCGTTGCCCTGGTCCACGCCTCGGGGCTGGACAACGGTACGCGCAGTCATTTCGGGGCCCAGGAACTGATCGAACGCGGCATCGTCAATCCCGATGAGACGGCTCACGTCAGCGGCGGATGGATGGCGCGCTGGCTCGCGGCGACCGGCAGTGGCCAGCAGCCGGCGTTCGCCACGATCTCCGGCGTGCCCGACGAACTTGCCAACCACAGCAATACGATCTGCGCGGCGGACCTGCGCGGCGGCATGAACCTGCCCGGCGGCAAGCAGGCTTTGTCGGTGCTGAACCATCTTTATGGCGGCGGCTCGGGACCGATCGAGCTCGCGACCCGACGGACGCTCGGCGGCATCGCCCTGATCGACGGCCCGCTGCGCCAGCCCGACGGCAAGGTGCTGCCATACAAACCGGCCGGCGATGCAACCTATGGCGACACCGAGATCGGCCGCAGCCTGGAAGCCGTTGCCCGCGTCATCCGCATGGATGTCAACGTTCGTGCCTTCGCTGTCGATATGGGCGGCTGGGACACGCACGAAAACCAGCCGCCCCGATTGGCTAATCTGGTGGGGCAATTGTCGCGGGCGCTGGCGGCGTTTCACACCGACTTGCATGACCGGATGGATCGCATCGTGCTCGTCGTCATGAGCGAATTCGGCCGGCGGCTGCGCTCCAACAAGAGCAACGGCACCGATCATGGCCATGCCGGCCTCGCGATCGTCTCCGCGCCGCGCATCGCGGGCGGCCGGATCCATGGAATATGGCCCGGGCTGTCGTCCGACCGATTGGACAACGCCGTCGATCTCGCGATGACGACGGATGTTCGCAGCATCCTGGCGGAACTGATGATGGGCCCGCTCAATACCCCCGATGCGGTGAGCGGCGTGTTCCCGCGGTTCGTGCCGAAGAAGGTCGGGTTGCTCGCGTAGCGTTCGCGTCCTTCCTGTCGCCGCGAATGGTGATCAGACAGAGGTGATCGGTTCGGACCTTTCGAGCGTCATCGTCTGCCAGTTCGCGCTCCAGGCGACGCAACCCCGCTTCGTAGGCGCGATCGGAGATCGTCAACAATTGGGAGTTCGTATCGCGTCGGCGCACCGTGTCGAGCCAGGCGCGCATATCCTGCTCAAACTGCAGGTGCTCGTGCTCGACCGTCACCGCTGCAAAGCCAATCCTCTCCATCGTCGCCACGATGGTTTCGATAGGCCAGAAATCTTCAAGATCCAGAGCGTAGGATTCGGGAAAATAGTCATAGCAAAGCCAGTCCGGATGCTCCTGCGGGCAAAGATTGCGCATGGCGAAGCGTCCATCCTCTCGAAGAACGTCGAATACGGCGTGGAGCATGCCCGCCTTGTCGGTCACGTGATGAAAGCCGAATTGGCAGGAGATGAAATCGAAACTCCCGGGCTGAAAGGGCAGCATCGCACCGTCCGCTTGGATCCAGTCGATGTCCGACGTTTTGATTTGCGCTCGACGCAGCATTTCAAGCGATCGATCGAGCCCCACGAGCCGTGCTTCGGGCACAATCGAGCGATTTGCGACGAGCTGGTTTCCGGTGCCGCAGGCAATATCCAGTGCAGAAAGGCGATGCGAGGAGGCGCGTTGTGCCACGAACTTTACGAGTTCGGCGTCGACCGCTTTTGCCCGATGCGACTGCCCATCATAGAGATGGGCGATGGCGTCGTAGTCGACACGCGGGGCGGTCCTCATCGCGCTGGCCATGCTAACGTCTGAGATCGATCCTCAAAAGATCGCCGCGCTCATTGCCGACAGCGAGCCTAAAGCCGTCGGGCGACCAGGCGAGGCAGGTGATGGCGGAGCCGTCGGCCATCTTCAGCACTACCGAGCGGCGGGTCTTGATGTCGCCGAGCTGCAGTTCGCCCGAATCGTAGCCGCCGGCCACGAACTCGGCGGCCGGGTGCGCCGCCACGACGGCCAAAAGTCCCGCGCCTTCCTCACCGAACTGCAGCGGCGGCTTGCCCTCCGGGCCCTTGCCGGAGAACGACCAGGCGGTGAACACAGGCTGGGCCGAGGTGTAGAGAAAGCGCGCGTCGGCCGTCCACGACAGCGACTTCACCTTGGCGGGATAGCCTTGCATGCGCATGTCGGTGGCCTGCGCCATGCGCCAGACATGGATGTCGTTTTCCTGTGTGCC
>DASZJU010000434.1:0-7794 GCA_035947815.1 Reyranella sp. | reverse complement strand
TCAGTCCTTGAGGTTGGTCTCGGCGAGGTCGGAGATGAACTCCTCGAAATCCTTGGCCTCGCGGAAATTGCGATAGACCGAGGCGAAGCGCACATAGGCCACCGGATCGAGCGCGCGCAGCGCGTCCATCACCAGCTCGCCGATCTGCGTCGAGGGAATCTCGCTCTCGCCGGAGCTTTCGAGGCGCCGCACGATGCCGTTGACCACGCGCTCGGTGCGCTCGGGATCGACCGGGCGCTTGCGACACGCCACCTGGATCGAGCGGGCGAGCTTGTCGCGGTCGAACTGCACACGCTGGCCGTTCTTCTTCACCACCGTCAGCTCGCGCAGCTGCACGCGCTCGAAGGTGGTGAAACGCGATCCGCAGGACGGGCAGTAACGCCGCCGGCGGATCGCGGAATTATCGTCAGTCGGTCTCGAGTCCTTAACCTGTGTGTCCTCGTGACCGCAGAATGGACAGCGCATCTCGTCCCCCTGTTTATTCTCTGGCTTGGCGCGTTGTCAGTCGCGGTAAATGGGAAAGCGGGCACAGAGCGCGTGCACCTTGGCACGCACCTGTTTCTCGACCTGAGCGTCACCGTCGGGGCCGTTCTTGGCGATACCATCGAGCACGTCGGCGATCAGGTGACCGACCTGGCGGAATTCGACCGTGCCGAAGCCGCGCGTCGTCCCGGCCGGCGAGCCGAGCCGCACGCCGGAGGTGATCGTGTATTTCTCGGGGTCGCCCGGAATGCTGTTCTTGTTGACGGTGATGCCGGCGCGGTCGAGCACCTTCTCGGCAGACACGCCGGTCGCCTTCTTGGGCCGCAGATCGACCAGCATGACGTGGCTGTCGGTGCCGCCCGAGACGATCTTCAGGCCGCGCTCACTCAGCGCCGCGGCGAGCGCGCGGGCGTTATCGATGACGTTCTGGGCGTAGATCTTGAAGTCCGGCCTGAGCGCCTCGCCGAAGGCGACGGCCTTGGCGGCGATGATGTGCATCAACGGCCCGCCCTGCAGCCCGGGAAACACTGCCGAGTTAATCTTCTTGCCGATCTCGGCGTCGGTCGACAGCACCATGCCGCCGCGCGGGCCGCGCAAGGTCTTGTGGGTCGTCGTCGTCACGACGTGGGCATGCGGCAAGGGGCTGGGATAGACGCCGGCGGCGACCAGGCCGGCATAGTGCGCCATGTCGACCATGAAGAAGGCGCCGATCTCGTCAGCCACCTTGCGGAAGCGCGCCCAGTCGATGTGGCGCGAGTAGGCCGAAGCGCCGGCCACGATCAGCCTGGGCTTCTCCTGGCGCGCCACCGCTTCCATCTGCTCGTAGTCGATCAGGTGGCTGTCGGGCTTGACGCCGTAGGACACGACCTTGAACCACTTGCCCGACTGGTTGGCGGGCGAGCCGTGCGTGAGATGGCCGCCCTGGTCGAGCGCCATGCCCATGAATTTGTCGCCGGGCTGCAACAGCGCCATGAATACCGCCTGATTGGCCTGCGCGCCGGAGTGCGGCTGCACGTTGGCGAACGAGCAGTTGAACAGCTTGCAGGCGCGGTCGATGGCGAGCTGTTCGGCCTTGTCGACTTCCTCGCAGCCGCCGTAGTAGCGCCGGCCGGGATAGCCCTCGGCGTATTTGTTGGTGAGCACCGAGCCCGCCGCCTCCAGCACGGCGCGCGAGACGATGTTCTCCGAGGCGATAAGCTCGATCTGCTCGCGCTGGCGGTGCAGCTCGCCCTTGAGCACCGCATCGATCGCCGGATCCGCCTCGGCGAGCCCCTGGGTGAACATGGGCAACGGGGAATCGGTCATCTTGGCAGCGGCTTGACTCATGTCGTTCAACCCTTGGAAAGCTTGGCGACGCGCCCGACATGGCGGCCGCCGCTGAATTCGGTAGTGAGGAAGACCTTCAGCGCCTCGCGCGCCGTCTCGCGTCCGATCAGCCGCTGGCCGAACGCCACGACGTTGGCGTCGTTGTGTTCGCGGGCGAACTTGGCCGACGTGACATCGTGGGCGAGCGCTGCGCGCACTTTGGGATGGCGGTTGGCCGCGATCGAGATGCCGACACCGGTACCGCACACCAGAACATCGCGGCCGGCCTTGCCCGCGGCGATGACGTCGGCCATGGCCCTGCCGAAGTCCGGGTAATCGACCGACGCCGTCGAATTGGTGCCGAAATCAAGCACTTCGTGACCCGCCTCTTGCAGGTCGCGCTTAAGAATCTCCTTCAGGTCGAAGCCGGCATGATCCGACGCGACCGCGATGGCGCCCCCCGGCATCTCGACGATCGATCCCCTCTAGCTGTTGATCTCCCGGATACCATATCCGGGGCCGCGGTGTCACGGTCCCCCAAAATCGTGGGAAGTGGCCTACAAGACGTTGAATCGCCTCAGGAAAACCGCGAGCCACGTATGGAGACCGCGGTTGCTGCTGTCGGTTGAGCCGCCGCCGGCCCGAGCATTGCAATGTAGCTGCCGTCAAGATCGTCGCCGGTGGCAGAAGAATAAGTAAGCACCAAGGAGGGGGTAAGGGTTTTTCCGGCTTAGGAAAACCGCCGGCCATAGACGATGACTGAGCTCATTTCGGCCGACGCCACAGCACGACAAGTTCGCGGCGCAGCGCGAATCCCAGGCGCCTGTACAGCGCGACGGCGCCGACATTATCCGGCCGCACGTGGAGGAACGGTACTTCGCCGCCTTCGAAGGCGAGTTGCATCAGCCGTTTTGTCAGAGCGATGGCATATCCCTTGCCCCTCGCCTCGGGGTGCACGCAGATCGCGCTAAGCTCGACATGGCCCAGCACGCGCAGGCGCTCGCCGGCCATGGCGACGAGACGATCACCGTGCCAAATGCCGAGATAGCGTCCGAGAAGCGGCGTGCGCGGCCCGAACGGTCCGGGCTTGGTCGCCACCACGAGATCCATCATCGCCGCAATGTCGGCCATCGACAGCAACGATGCCACGCTGTCGCTGCCGTTCGATCCGCCGCTTGCCACCATCTGCAGCATGGGAAAGCGGTCGATTTCTTCCCAGCCATCCGGCAGCGACTCGACGGATGGACGAAACAGCCGTGCCTCGGTGTTGGCCGGCAGATCGGCCGCAAGATCGGCGTAAGCCTGAGCGCTCGGCTCGGCGATCGCCGAGAACGGCGCGATGTCGCGTGGATAGTGCCGCGCCTCTCCGCAGCCGAAGGCGTGGGCGCGATGGGAACCGGTGAGCGCGTGCCAGACCGGGTTGTCGAGAAGGTTGATTGCCATGGCGCGCGAAGTATCATGGCGGATGAAAGCCGGCTCGCCGGAATCGGACTCCATCGCCATGCCCTTGATCGCGACACTCGACCGCGATGAATGCGAACGCGCCCGCGTCAGCCGCGACCGGCGTTACGACGGCCGCTTCTTCTCGGGTGTTCGCACCACGCGCATCTACTGCCGTTCGGTCTGCCCGGTGTGGCCGGCGCAGGGCAAGAACGTCGAGTTCTATCCCACCGCCGCGGCGGCCGAGGCCGCGGGCTTTCGGCCCTGTCTGCGCTGCCGGCCGGAGACGGCGCCGTTCTCACCCGCCTGGCAGGGATCGCGCACGACGGTGAATCGCGCGATGCGGCTGATCCGCGGCGGCGCCCTCGACCGCGCAGGCATCGACGATCTGGCCGAACGCCTCGGCATCGGCCCGCGCCATCTCGACCGCCTCTTCCGACGCCATATCGGCGCGAGTCCGCTGCAGGTGGCGCGCACCCTGCGTGTGCAGCGCGCCAAACGGCTGCTCGACCGGACGAAATTGCCGATGGCCGATGTCGCGGCGCGCGCCGGTTTCGCCAGCCTGCGCCGGTTCAACACGGTGTTCGCAGAAGTCTACAAACACACGCCGAGCGAGGTCCGTCGCCTCCGCTTCAAACCGGTATGATGCCAAAGAAAAAGGCCCGGCTTGCGCCGGGCCCTCCGAGCGACCTTGGCGTCGCTTACTTCTTGCCGGACGGCGTCGACTTGCCATCCTTCCAAATGTAGATGTCGTAGACCGGATCCTTGATGTCGCCCTTCGCGTCGTAGGTGAGCGGTCCGACGGCAGACTGGAAGGTGCCGGAACGCAAGACCTTGGCTATGGCAGCGGCGTCGGTCGACTTGGCCTTGTTGGCGGCATCGGCCCACACCTTGACGGCAGCGTAGGTGAACAGCGTGTAGCCGGTCGGGTCATAGCCCGAATCCTTGAACTTCTTCACCAGCGCCGCGTTGAACGGAAAATCCTCCGCCTTGGGCGGGAAGGACATCAGCACGCCGTTGGTGGCAGCCCCGCCCAGCTTGCCGAACTCCGGATCCTCGAGCGCGTCGAAGCCGACCAGCTGGGCGCCGAAGCCCTGCTCACGCGACTGCTTGACCAGCATGGCGGCCGCGGTGTGGTAGCCGCCGAGCACGATCATGTCGATCTTGGCCTGCTTCATCTTGTTGATCAGCGCGGTGAAGTCCTTGTCGGTATCGTTGTAGGCCTCGTACATGGCCGGCTTGATGCCGCCCTTCGCCAACGCCTTGACGGTCTCGTCGGCGACGCCCTTGCCGTAGGGTGACTTGTCGTGGAGCACCGCGATCTTGGCGGTCTTGTTGTTCTTGATGATGTAGGCGCCGACCGTCGCTCCCTGCACGTCGTCGCGGCCACAGGTGCGGAACACCGTGGTATTTCCCTTGGCGAGCGCGTCATCCGTCAGCTTGATGTTGGTCGAAGCCGGGGTGATCTGCAGGATCTTGGCTTCCTTGTAGATGTCCGACGCCGGGATCGAGCTGCCCGAGCAGTAGTGGCCGGCCACGAAGACGACCTTGTCGGAGACCAGCTGGTTGGCGACGGCGGTCGCCTGCTTGGGATCGCAGGCATCGTCGCCGATCTGCAGCACAAGTTGCTGGCCGTTCACGCCGCCGGCGGCGTTGATGTCCTTGACCGCCATCTCCGCCCCGCGCTTCATCTGCTCGCCGAAGGCGGCATACTGGCCGGTCATCGGCCCGACCGTCGCGATCTTGATCTGCGCATAAGCCGGTGTGGCGGCGGCGATGGCAGCCACGGCAAGCATGCCCAAAAGCCTATTCATAAGGGTCTCCCATGGTTTCCCTCCACGACCGTGGAGATCTGCGTCGAGCTTAATGCCGCTCCTCCCAGCCCAGCAAGCCTTTGCGCTCGTAGAGCCAGGGATATTGCCGGACCATCTGACGCGCGCGCGTCAGCCGGTAAGCAAAGGCGGCGATGGCGAATTGCACAACCCAGCCCAGGAAAAAGCCGCCGATCGACCATAGTTCGCCGCCGGCCAGGGCGTAGTCGAAGAACCGCAGCCCCATCGAGAGCAATGCCGAATAGAGCACGAGCTGCCGCAACGACCGCCAGGTGATCGCCACGCCCTGGCCGGCGGCAAACGCTGCCGGACCGACCAGCACGAAATTGAACAGCAGCACGACGCCCAGCGTGTCGCCCAGCCAGTCCGATATGAGCATGTCGAAATCGCTCATTCGTGGCCACCTTCGAGGTAGGCGGCGCGTATCTCGGGGTTTGCCAGCAGTTCCCGCCCCGTCCCGCTCAGCCGGACGCGGCCGTTGACCAGCACGTAGCCGCGGTCGGCCAGCCGGAGCGCATGGAAGGCGTTCTGCTCGACCAGGAAGATCGTTACCTTCTCCTCGCGCGCGATCCGGCGGATGGCCTCGAAGATCTGCCGCACAATCAACGGCGCCAGCCCAAGCGACGGCTCGTCGAGCAGCAGCAGCCGCGGCCGGCTCATCAAGGCGCGGCCGATCGCCAGCATCTGCTGCTCGCCGCCCGACAAGGTGCCGCCGCGCTGCTCGCGCCGCTCGGCCAGTCGGGGGAACATCTCGAACACCCGGTCGAGGTCTTTCTGGAAATGCACCGGATCGGCGACGATGGCGCCCATCTGCAGATTTTCGTAGACGCTCATGCGCGGGAAGATTCGCCGGCCTTCCGGCACCTGGGCCACGCCCCGCAGCACGATCTCGTGGGTCGGCAGACGGGTGATGTCTTGCCCTTCCAGCCTGATCGTGCCGGCCCGCGCGCGGGGGCTGCCGCAGATCGTCATCAGCAGGGTCGACTTGCCGGCGCCGTTGGCGCCGATCAGCGTCACGATCTCGCCATGGGCGACATCGAGGTCGACCCCGTGCAGCGCCTGGATGGCGCCATAGAATGTCGCCACGGCCCTGACTTCAAGCATTGGCGCTTCAGGCATCGGGACCGCCCTCGTCGGTGCCGAGATAGGCGCGAATGACGGCCGGATCCCGTTGCACCTCGGCCGGCGCTCCCTCGGCGATCTTGCGGCCGTAGTCGAGCACGACGACATGGTCGGAGATCCTCATCACCACGCTCATGTCGTGCTCGATCAGCAGTACGCCGATGCCGTCGCCGTCGCGAATCGAGATCAGCAGCGCATTGAGCTCGGTCGACTCGCGCGGGTTGAGCCCGGCCGCCGGCTCGTCGAGGCAGAGCAACCGCGGCTCCGTGCACATGGCCCGGGCGATCTCGAGCCGCCGCTGCGCGCCGTAAGGCAACTCGCCGGCCGGCCGGTCGGCGTCGGCCACGAGATTGATGCGCTCCAGCCAGCGTCGCGCGGCCCCGATGGCCGCTGCCTCGGCGTCGCGGTAGCGCTTCAGGCCGAACAGGCCGAACACGCTCATGCCCGAGGCGCGCATCAGCTTGTTGTGCTGGGCGACCATCAGGTTCTCCAGGACCGTCATGCCCGGAAACAGGCGAATGTTCTGGAAAGTCCGCGCCACCTTGGCCTTTTGGCCGATCTCGTGGCCCAGCATACGCTCCAGCAGGTACTCGCGGTCGGTCCGCAGCGTAAGCCGTCCTACCGTCGGCTTGTAGAAGCCGGTGATGCAATTGAAGACCGTCGTCTTGCCCGCGCCATTGGGGCCGATGATCGCGGTTATCTCGCGCGGCCTGGCGGTGAAGGTGACGTCGTCGACCGCAACGAGACCGCCGAACCGCATCGTGAGGTGCTCGACCTCGATCAGCGGTGCGCCGTTCATGCTACGCCTCGTCGATGAACGGGGCGGTGAACGGGGTGCAGCCGCACCGACGGCTCGCGGTGGGCGATCAGCCCGCGCGGCCGGAACACCATGATCAGCACCATGGCGAGGCCGAAGGCCACCATGCGGTAGGCGCCAAGGTCGCGGAACCATTCCGGCAGACCGATCAACAGCACCGCGGCGAGCACAACGCCGATCTGGCTGCCCATCCCGCCCAGCACGACGATGGCGAGAATGATCGCCGATTCGATGAAGCTGAAGCTTTCCGGACTGATGAAACGCTGCTTGGCGGCGAAGAACGAGCCGGCAAAACCCGCGAACATCGCGCCGACCGCGAAGGCGGTGAGCTTGGTGTTGGTGGGGTTGATGCCCAGCGCCTTGCAGGCCGTCTCGTCCTCGCGCAGCGCCTCCCAGGCGCGGCCGACCGGCAGGCGGCGGACGCGCTGCGTGAAGAAGTTGGTCACCAAGGCGAGCGCCAGGATGATGTAATAGAGAAAGATGAGGCGCTGGTTGCCGGAGAACGGGATGCCCATCATCTCGGCAAAGGTCTGCTTGCCGGCCGGCGCGGTCTCCGCGAACACCGCCCCGAACAGGGTTGGGCCGGGGATGCTGCCGATACCGGCCGGGCCGTTGCTAAGGTCCACCCAGTTCAGCAGGACCAGGCGGATGATCTCGCCGAAGCCCATGGTGACGATGGCGAGATAGTCGCCGCGCAGGCGCAGCACGGGGAATCCCAGGATGACGCCCCAGGTTGCGGCGAGCAAGCCCGCGAGCGGCAGGCACAGCCAAAACGAAATGTGCACGGTAGTCGAG
>DASZJU010000433.1:0-6901 GCA_035947815.1 Reyranella sp. | reverse complement strand
CCGGGCGGAGACGCCGCTCGGCGGCCTCATGCCCATGGGCGTGCATGCGATCGACGCCATGATCGAACTGTGCGGACCGATCGACCACGTCTTCGCCCAGAGCTTCCGCCGCGCCGCGCCGATCGACGCCGACGACACCACGTCGATCCTGATGCGCATGAAGGAGGGCATGTCCGGCTATCTCGGCACCATGACCACGACGGGACCCGGTTTCAGTTTCCAGGTCTTCGGCTCGAAAGGCTGGCTGCGGCTCGAAGGCGTGACGCACGTGGTCGGCGCCTCCTCGGAGGAGCGGCGTATGCGGCTGTTCGGCACCTGCAAGTTTCAGCCGGTGAAGGGTGAGGCCAAGGTCTGGCAGGCGGCGACGCTCGACATCTCCCGGGTCGCGCTGGAAGCCTTCGCTAAGGCGGCCGCGGGCGGACCGGCCTATCCGATCCCCTTCGACCAGGTGATCCAGGGCGTGGCCGCGACCGAGGCCATCGTGCGCTCGGCCGCCTCGGGTCAGGTCGAAAAGGTGCAGTGATGGGGCTTCGTCATTCCGGCACGGCGCGCAGCGCCGGGTCCGGAAGGCATAACTACCATCCGTGAACATGGATTCCGGGCTCCTCGCTCGCTCGGCCCCGGAATGACCGAGTGCAAACAGGAAAAGCAGGAAAAGCAAAATGGATCTCGGCAACGGCCTCGGCCATTTGACCTATTCGACGCTCGTCCATCCCGGCGATGACTGGGAGCAGATGTGGGCGAGCCTCAACACCTACGTGCCGAAGGTGAAGGCGCGGATCGCCGGCAACCAGCGTTTCGGCGTGTCGCTCCGCCTGTCGGCAAGCTCGGCAGAGACTCTCGCGAGCAGCGCCGCCGAGCGCGACAAGCTGAAGAAATTCCTGGGCGACAACAACATGTACCTCTACACCGTCAACGCCTTCCCCTACGGCGCCTTCAAGGGCACGGTGGTGAAGGAGCAGGTGTACGAGCCGGACTGGCGCTCGGAAGAACGCACCCGCTACACGATCAACGTCGCCGACATCCTCGCCGATGTCGCGCCGGACGACATCGCGCCCTCGATCCAGACCGCGCCGCTCGGCTTCAAGCCGCGCGTCACCGGGGACGACGTAGTCGCGAGCTACACCGAGCATGTCCTGCGCGTCGTGGCGCATCTCGTCGCGATCGAGGCGAAGACCGGCTGCACGGTGCAGCTCGGGCTCGAACCCGAGCCGTTCTGCTTTCTCGAGACCACCGACGAGACGGTCGATTACTTCGCCGATCACCTCTACTCTGGCGCGGCGGCGGAAAAGCTCGCCACGCTGGCGCATATTCCCGTCTCCGAGGCGCACGGCGCGCTGCGCCGCCATCTCGGCGTCGTCTACGACATCTGTCACCAGGCGGTGGAATACGAGGACATCGCTCAGTCGCTGCAAAAGCTCACCGACGCCGGCATCCCGATCTTCAAGCTGCAGGAAGCCGCCGCCCTGCACGTGCCCGAGGTGACGCAAGCGGCCGTCGATACGCTCAAGCGTTACGCCAAGACCATCTACCTCACGCAGACGATGGAAAAGCGGAACGGCAAGCTCAACCGCTTCCTCAACCTCGACGACGCCATCGCCGCCTATGAGAAAGATCCGGGGCCGCGCGAATGGCGCATCCACATCCACGTCCCGGTATTCCTCGACGATCTCGGGCAGTTTCGCACCACGCGCTTCGCCATCGCCGACGCGCTGCGCTTTCACAAGCAGCGGCCGCTGTCGCGCCAGCTCGAAATCGAGACCTATACCTGGGACATGCTGCCGGACAGCCTGAAGACCGGCGACATCGTCGAATATGTGTGCCGCGAGATCGACTGGGTGCGCGGCCAACTCAGCTGACGGAGAATAGTCATGAAAGTCGGATTCATCGGGCTCGGCCGCATGGGCCAGGTCATGTCGCGCCGCCTCGTCGAGGCCGGCCACGAGGTCGCGGCCTACAACCGCACGGCGGACAAGGCCAAGGCGCTGGCCGAGTTCGGCGTCAAGGCGGTCGGCTCAATCAAGGCGGCGGCGACTTCCGGCGAGGCGGTGTTCACCATGCTCGCCAACGACGCGGCGGTCATGGAGGTCGTGAACCAGCCCGGCGGGCTCAAGGAATCGCTGCCGCGCGGCGGCATTCATATCTGCGCCGGAACGCACAGCGTCGCCACCATCCAGGAACTCAAGGCGCTGCACGCCAAGGCCGGGCAGGTGCTGATCGCGAGCCCGGTGCTCGGCCGCCCGGAAGTCGTCACCGCCGGGCAGGCCGGCATGGTGCTCGGCGGCGCGAAGGAGAGCGTCGACCGCTGCCGGCCGCTGTTCACGGCGATCGCCCGGCGCTGCTTCGAGGCCGGCGCCGATCCGGCGTCTGCCGCGGCGATCAAGATCGCCAACAATTTTGTGCTCGGCTGCGCCATCGAGGCGCTCGGCGAGGGTTTCGCGCTGGTGCGCAAATACGACGTCGCCTCGGAAGTTTTCTACGACGTGCTCACCGACGTCCTGTTCGGCTGCTCGGCCTACAAGACCTACGGCAAGATCATCATGGAGGAGCGCTATCTGCCGGCGGGCCAGCGCGTCATGGCCGGCCTCAAGGACGCCAATCTCGCGCTCGCCGCCGCCGAGGCGGTGGGCGTGCCCCTTCCCAGCGGCAACGTTTGGCGCGACCGGCTCGTCGGCGCCGTCGCTCACGGCGAAGCCGAGCATGATTGGGCGGTGATGGCGAAGGACCAGGCGCGCGCCAGCGGGCTTGTGAAATAGCGAGGGTTGTCATTGCACCCTCTCCTCTTGCGGGAGAGGGTGGCTCGGCGGCTCAACAAGACGAATGGACGAGGGAGCGCAGGCCCAACCCTGATGGAAACGATATCGAGGCCATTTGTCTGACAGGCCATATTGTGAAAATAACCAACAAAACACCCAAGAGCAGGAGTTCATCATGCTGGATCGTACAACTGCGCTCCAAACCTACCAGACTTTTATCGACGGCCGATGGACCGACGCCGTCTCCGGCAAGACATTCCAAACCTTTGATCCGTACACCGGAGTGCCGTGGGCGCTGATTCCGGAATGCGACAAGGCGGACGTAGATAGGGCAGTTGACGCCGCTCACCGGGCCTTCGAGAGCGGGGCCTGGCCGAAGATGACGCCTACCGCGCGCGGCAAGATCATGCGCCGGATTGCGGAGCTGATCGAGCAACACGCCGAACACCTGGGCGAGGTCGAGGTGCGCGACAACGGCAAGCTCATTTCCGAGATGGTGGCGCAGACCAAATACATGCCGCAGTGGTTCTATTACTACGCAGGTCTCGCCGACAAGATTCACGGCTCTGTCGTGTCGGTCGATCGTCCGGATCATTTCACTTACATCTTGCGGGAGCCAGTGGGTGTATGCGCCTTCATCACGCCCTGGAATTCGCCGCTGATGCTCGCGACCTGGAAGTTGGCGCCGGCGCTGGCGGCGGGCTGCACCGTGGTCATCAAGCCCTCAGAGTTCACGTCCGCCTCACTGCTCGAGTTCATGAAGCTGGTCATTGCGGAATCGGGCCTGCCCCCGGGCGTTGTCAATGTCGTGACCGGATATGGTCCGGTCGTCGGCGAACCGCTGGTGACCCATCCAAAAGTCGCCAAGGTCGCCTTCACCGGCGGCAGCGCCACCGGCGCCCGGGTCAACGAGCTGGCGGCCAAGACTTTCAAAAAGGTTTCGCTGGAGCTCGGCGGCAAGTCACCCAACATCGTATTTGATGACTGTATCTTGGACGACGCCATCAGCGGCGCGATTTCCGGAATTTTCGCGGCCACGGGGCAGACGTGCATCGCCGGCTCCCGTTTGCTGCTGCAGGAGACGATCCACGATCAGTTTGTTGAGAAGCTCGTCGCCATGGCGAAAGCCGCCAGGCTTGGGGATCCGGCCCTCGCCGAGACGCAGGTCGGCCCGGTAACGACGCCCCCGCAGTACCAGAAGATCCTTTCCTATATCGATATCGCGAAGCAAGAGGGCGCCAAGTGCGTTCTGGGCGGCGGCGCGGCCGGCAGCGACGAAGGTGGAGGGCAATACTTCGTCAAGCCGACCATCTTCACGGGCGTCAACAACAAGATGCGCATTGCGCAGGAGGAAGTGTTCGGTCCGGTGCTCTCCGTCATCAAGTTCAAGGACGAGGAGGAGGCGGTCGCAATCGCCAATGACATCGCCTACGGGCTGGGCGCAGGGGTGTGGACGCAGTCAGTCAGGCGGGCTCATACTATGGCGTCGCGCATCAAGGCCGGTACCGTGTGGGTCAATACATACCGGGCGGTGAGCTTTCTCATGCCCTTCGGTGGCTACAAGGCCTCAGGCCTCGGCCGGGAGAATGGCGCCGAGGCGATCGACGGTTATCTCCAGTCCAAGAGCGTGTGGATCAACAATGGAGCGGGCGGAGGAAATCCGTTTATCATGAAAACAGCATCTTGAGCCGCAATCATTTGGCTCACGCCAAGGTTGTCCAGCGGAAATGTTCAAGTCCTGACGACCGCAAAGAACAGGCTTGCTTCGCAATCCAGTCCTTCGGCGCATAAACATGGATTGCTTCGTCGCTGCGCTCCTCGCAATGACGAATCATGCAAGTTCCTCAGCTGAACACCGCCTTGAAATCCTCGACGAACTGCCGCGTGGTCAGCGGCGCGCGCTTGGCGATCTCGCGGATCGGCTCGGTCTTCTCGGCGGAGAGCACACCGTTGGCGGCGAGCTTGCCGACGGTGACAAGGTGAGCGATCAGCCAGTCGGGCATGCCGCGCGCCTTCATCGCCTGCGCGTTCTGTTCGACCGTCAGCGGCACGTAGGTGATCTTGCGGCCCAACACCTGCGAGAACACTTCGGCAAATTCGCCATAGTTGCTGCGGACGCCGGTGAACTCGTAGATCTTGCCGATATGCGGGGCCGGATCGACGAGGATGCGCGCGCCTACGGCACCGGTATCGCGCACGTCGATGAAGGCGAGCGGCAGGTCGGCGGCGAACGGCTGGGCGATCTTGCCGTCGCTCTTGATCAGGGCGGCCTGCGTGAAAGTGTTCTGCATGAACAGGCCGGGCCGCAGGATGACCCATTTGATGCCGCTTGCCCGCAGCCTCTCCTCGATCGCATGATGGCCGCGGCCAATGACCGATTCCGAATCGGACGCGATCAGCTGGCGGTTGCCGGAGACGCGCACCACGTACTCGACCCCAGCCTGCAAGGCCGCGTCGAGGACGTTGTTCTGCTGCTCGACCATCTGCGGGTTGTGACCGGTGACGACGAAGACGCTGGTCACGCCCTTGAGCGCCTTCTCGAGGGCCGGCCGGTCGGTCAATTCGGCGACCGCCGTCTTCGCATCGGGCCCCAGAACTTCTTGCGCCTTCTGCGCGTTGCGCACGATGCAGACCGGGTCATGGCCCAACGCCTTGAGCTCCTTGACCACCGCCCGCCCGGTATTCCCAGTCGCGCCGACAACAGCAATCATCGTGTCCGTCTCTGCTGCAAAGGTTGAGTTGCACCAGAGCCCTATCAGCTTTTGCGGCGCATGGAAAATCCCCCGATCGGGGCGCCGAAAATCCCGTTGGTGCGGGCCGCGCCTTACGCTAATGCTCTTCGCCTTGGCGCCCGGTGAAGCCCATTTCCTGGCCGGTCGGCCGAAAAAAGAGCGTGAGGATTGCCCGATGAAATACAACCGACCGCAAGCGACCGCGTCCTGGGGCTCAATGGCCAAGGACTGGGAGAAGGGGATCGACTACGGCCGCCTGCACAAGGAGCGCCTGGCGCGCGCCCAGGAGGCGATCCGCCACGCCGGGCTCGGCGGCGTGATTGCCTTCAACTTCGACAACATCCGCTACATCACCGGCACCCATATCGGCGAATGGGCGCGCGACAAGTTCATGCGCTATGCGCTCTGCCCGGTGCAGGGCCCGCCCATGCTGTGGGACCCGGCGCCGCCGGCGAAGCGCATCTCCTCGCCGTGGATCGCCGACAACGTCGCCGCGCCGATCTCGACCATGCAGGGCGGCCTACCGCCGCAGCTCAACGTGCAGGGCGACTTCGCCCGGCAGATCAAGAAGACGCTCGTTCACCTCGGCATCGACAAGGAGCCGATCGGCATCGACCTCATGGAGCTGCCGATGCTGCGCGCGCTGGAGAAGGAAGGCATCGAGGTGGTCGACGGCCAGCAGGCGATGCTCGACGCCCGCGAGGTGAAGACCGCCGACGAGATCGAGCTTCTGAAGATGGCCTGCGCCATGGTCGACGCCACCTATGTCGACATCGCCCGCGCCATCCGTCCCGGCACGCGCGAGAACGAACTGGTCGCCATCGCCCACGACCGGCTGTTCCGCATGGGCTCGGAGCGGGTCGAGTGCGTCAACTCGGTGTCGGGTCCGCGCGGCCGGCCGCACTCGCACACCTTCTCCGACCGCATCATCCAGCCCGGCGACATGGTGTTCCTCGACATCATGCATTCCTACAACGGCTACCGCACCTGCTACTACCGCACCTTCATCTGCGGCGAGCCGAACAAGCACCAGATCGACGCCTACGAGACCGCCTCGAAATGGATCTCCGCCTCGATCGACATGATCCGCCCCGGCATCACCCCCGATCAGGTGGCGCAGGTGTGGCCCGACGCCCAGGAGTTCGGCTACCGTGACGAGGCCGAGGCGTTCCTGCTGCAGTACGGCCACGGCGTCGGCCTCTCGCTCTGGGAGCGGCCGATCATCTCGAAGCGCTATACCGGGCAGAACACGCCGCTCAAGGAAGGCATGGTGTTCGCGCTCGAGACCTGGAAGGGCGCCGAGGACGGCTCCGGCGCCGCGCGCATCGAGGAGGAAGTCGTGGTGACCAAGGACGGCTGCCAGATCATCACCAACTTCCCCTCGTACAAGCTGATCTCCTGCGGCCTGCCCGG
>DASZJU010000432.1:0-12436 GCA_035947815.1 Reyranella sp. | reverse complement strand
TCCTGTTCGCGACATTGCTCGACGCCTGCACGCGCGGGCTTGGCCGCATCCTGCCGGTGGCGCGGGCCTGGCGCTTCGCGCTGGTCACGCTGGTTTTTGCGTCACTCGCCGCGCTGGCGATCGGCTGGGGCATCGTCCGCTTCCCGGCGCAGGCGCAGATGCTGATGAAGGTGATGGACACGCAGCTCGGCATCCTCGAGGGCCATCTCGAAAGCTTCGGCATCGATCTTTTCGGTCCGGGCGGCCGGCAGGACCTGTCGCACCTGATTGCCGATCCCGGCCGGCTGTTCGGCCACGTCCAGTATGCGGTGAGCGGCGCCTATGCGATCGGCATCAACACCATCGTCATCGTCTGCCTCGGCGTGTTCTTCGCCGGTCATCCGAGCGGCTACCGCGAGGGTCTGCTGATCCTCGTGCCGGTGGGCGCGCGGGCGCGCGTTCGCGAGGTCATGGACGAGATGGGCCAGATGCTGCGCAGCTGGCTGCTGGGCCAGCTCGTGCGCAGCGCCGTGGTCGCTGTCGTTCTCGCGATCACGCTTCATCTGCTCGGCCTGCCCGGCGCGCTGCTGCTCGGGCTGACGGCCGGGGTGGCCAACTTCATTCCCTATCTCGGGCCGCTGATCGCCGCCCTGCCGGTTGCCCTTGTCGCGATGCCGCTCGGCCTGTCGACCCTGGCCTGGGTGATGGCGATCTACTTCACGATCCAGACACTCGAAGGCTTCGTGATCGCACCGCTGATCCAGAAGGGTTCGGTGGACGTGGCGCCGGCCTGGACGCTGTTTGCCATTGTGATCATGGGCGCGTTGTTCGGCGCCATGGGCGTTGCCCTGGCGGCGCCGCTGCTTGCGGTGGGCCGCATCGCCGTCCTGCGCTTCTACGTGCAGGACTGGTTGAAGGACCGGCCGGGCGCGGCTCCGCCGAAGAAGTAGCGCCGCGTCACGGGCTCGCGTGCACGGGCGCCGCGATGGCCTGGTCGATCCGCCCCAGGACGTAGGGAAAAAACGGATTGGACGATACGCGCAACAGCGCGTCGAGATTGACGATCAGCACGCCGCGTTCTCCGCGCGGGGAGATGGCGCCGAGGTTGACGCCGAAATCCTCCGACTTGTCGGGCTCCATGCCATAGAGCGAATCGCTCATCGGGAACGGCAAAGCGACATGCGACAGCGAAAAGATGCCCGGCGGGAACGCCAGGGCAAGCTCGGTCGTCTGCTCGGTCACCGCGCCCGCCTCGGTCACGTTCTCGACGACCTTGTAGGTGTCGGCCGAGGCGTTGGTGATGATCACCGTCCGGAACTTGCGCGGCGGCGGGGCGAGGATGCGCGACAGCACGGTCTCGGAGGCGCTGCGCAGCAGAGGGCCGAGCGTGGCGCCGCGGTTGATGTCGAACAGCACCAGCTCGCTGCCGTTCGCCGGCAAAAGGGAATAGAGCCCGGTGATGATCGCCCGCGTGCTCACCGTGAAGTCGACGACGGACTGGAAGGTCAGGACGGGCGGCAGGCGGTCCAAAAGACCATCGCGCGCGGCGCGCGCAATGCGGCCCTGCAGGGCGGCCGTCAGGCGGTACGACTGGCGGGCGCCGTTGACGGGAAAGGAATTGTACTTGAACGGGTTGAACTCGGGCAGGATGCCGAGCCACGCCGCCTTGGCGAAGGCGGGCAGCAGCGCGGGCAGCGCGGCGAATCCCGCGAAGCGCGCGAAGCTCGTGATGCCGATCATCGGCGAGATCAGGATGAGGCGATCGGGCCGCGCCAGCTGCTTGTTGTCGAGGACATCGAGGGCGTACTTCATCGCCAGCGCGCCGCCGTTGGAGAAGCCCACGATGTGCAGCGGCTTGCCAGGGCCAGTTCGCCGCACGGCCTCGCGCACGGCGAGACGCGTGGCCGCATCCCAGTCCTCCCATTCGACGTCGGTCAAGGCGGCCGGCACGGTGCCATGCGCCGGCATCCTGATCGCTACCGCGACAAAACCCTCGTCGCGATAGCGGCGCGCAATGTGGCGCAGGCTGTAGGGCGAATCGGTGAGTCCGTGCAGCAGGACGACCGCGCCAACCGCCGGCCCGTCGGGCGCGAGAGTATAGGAGCGGTTCCAGTCCTGCGCGAAGTGGCCGGGATAGATCGGGCTGCCGTCATAGTAGCGGTTGCCCGGGACGCGGGCTTCGGCGTCGAGCTTGTCGGTGACCTCAGTCCGCACGCCGCGAAAGACCGCCTCTTCGGCCTTGAGGTAGGACGCCCAATCCGCCTTGTCGATTTGGTCGGCGTGCAGGTCGTGCGGCACGTAGGTGTGCCACGGCTCGAGGTCCGGTCCGCGCTGCGAATCCCAGGCACGCGCAACAAGGAGAGTCGCGGCGACCACGATCAGCAGCACCAGCACGCGCCTAAGAAATCTGAATAACTTGGCTGTCATTGCGATCCCATCAATTCGCCATCGTCGGCAATATGCGCGGTTGGACCAATCATTCAAAGCGACCGGATGAACGCATAGTGGTACATTGTCCCGCCGATTCTACTGGTTTCCACATCGGCACCAAGCCATGACCTCTTCAGCGGACCAAAAGCTTTCGCTGCGCGCCCTCGTCGCCCTCGTCGTGGGCTCGATGATCGGCTCCGGCATCTTCGCCCTGCCGTCGGCGTTCGGCCGGGCGACCGGCGGCCTGGGCGCGCTGATCGCCTGGGCGATCGCCGGCGTCGGCATGCTGATGCTGGCCTTCGTCTTCCAGACGCTGGCCCGGCGCAAACCCGACCTGGACGCCGGCATCTACGCCTACGCCAAGGCGGGTTTCGGTGACTATCCCGGCTTCGTGTCGGCGGTCGGCTATTGGATCGGCGCCTGCCTTGCCGACGTCGCGTGCCTCATCCTGATCAAAGCGACGTTGGGCCTGTTCTTCCCGGTGTTCGGCGACGGCACCACGCCCACCGCCATCCTCGGCGCTTCCATCCTGCTGTGGGCCGTGCATTTCATGATCTTGCGCGGCATCAAGGAGGCGGCGGCGATCAACACCATCGCGACTGTCGCCAAGATCGTGCCGATCGCGCTTTTCATCGTCGTCGCCATCGCCGCGTTCAAGGCCGACCTTTTCGCGATGAATTTCTGGGGTGGCGAGGAGCCCAGCTTCGGCAACGTGGCGAACCAGGCGCGCAATTCGATGCTGGTGACGGTGTTTTTGTTCGTCGGGATCGAGGGCGCCAGCGTCTATTCGCGCTATGCCAAGAATCGCAACGATGTCGGCGTCGCGACGGTGCTGGGCTTCCTCGGCGTCCTTTGCCTGCTCATCCTTGTGACAATGCTGTCTTATGGCGTGATGCTGCGACCGGACCTGGCGGCGTTGTCGTCGCCCTCGATGGCAGGCGTCATGGAAGCCATCGTCGGACCATGGGGCAAGATCTTCATCAGCCTCGGGCTCCTCATCTCCGTCCTCGGCAATTATTTGTCATGGTCGCTTCTGGCGGCGGAGGTCGTGTATTCGGCTGCGCAGAACCGCACGATGCCGTCCTTCCTCGCGCACGAGAACGAAAACAAGGCGCCCGCCGCCGCCTTGTGGCTCACCAATGGCGTCATCCAGCTCTTCCTGATCGTCTCTTTTTTCGCCGAGTATGCCTTCACCATGGCGCTCAAGATGACGAGTGCCATGACGCTGATCCCCTACCTGTTCGTCGCCGCCTACGGGCTGAAGCTCGCCTGGACGGGCGAGACCTACGCCGTCGGCGGGCGCGATCGGAACATCGATTGGACACGCGGCGCGATCGCGACGATCTATGCCGCCGGCATGCTTTATGCAGGTGGTGCGAAGTTCATCCTGCTGTCGGCGCTGCTCTATGCGCCAGGCACCATCCTGTTCATCATTGCGAAACGCGAGCAAAGTAAGACAGTCTTCAGGCCTGTCGAATGGCTCATCTTCGGGGTTATCGTTGTCGCGGCAATCGTCGGCCTTTACAGCCTCGCGACCGGTGCGATCTCGATCTAGCGAGAATGGAGTGCCGCGCCGATGTCCACGAATCCATCCCCGGCCGGCGGTGAGCGACCGTCACAGCTGATCGACCTCGCGCTGCAGGGCGGCGGCTCGCATGGCGCCTTCACCTGGGGCGTGCTCGACCGGCTGCTCGAGGAATCGTGGCTCACGATCGAGGCCATATCCGGGACCTCGGCCGGCGCCATGAACGCCGCCGTGATGGCCGACGGCCACGCCCGGGACGGCAACCCGGGCGCGCGCAAGGCGCTGGAGGCTTTCTGGCGCAAGGTTTCCGAGGCCGCCGCGTTCAGCCCGTTGCAGCGCAGCCCGCTCGACGTGCTGCTCGGCCGCTGGTCGCTCGATCATTCGCCCGCCTACCTCGCCTTCGACATGATGGCGCGCGTCTTCTCGCCCTACGATCTCGCCTTCGGCGCGCCCAACCCGCTGACAAAGGTGCTGTCCGAGTCGATCGACTTCGCGCGCCTTGCCGCGGCGCCGATCAAGCTCTTCATCACGGCGACGAACGTGCGGACCGGGCGGCCGCGCGTGTTCCGCAACGGCGAGCTGTCGCCCGACGTGCTGCTGGCCTCGGCCTGCCTGCCGGCCATGTTCCAGGCGGTCGAGATCGAGGGCGAGGCCTATTGGGATGGCGGCTATTCCGGCAATCCGACCATGACCCCGCTCATCCAGGACTGCGTGTCGGACGACACGATCCTGGTTGCCATCAACCCGGTGGAGCGACCGGGCATCCCGCGCTCGGCGCGTGACATCCTGAACCGCCTGAACGAGGTATCGTTCAACGCGGTGCTGCTGAAGGAACTGCGCATGATCGCCTTGCTGCGCAAGGTCGCTTCCGCCGAAGACGCCGAGGTCGCGCACTGGGCGCACATGCGCGTCCACATGATCCGCAGCGACATGCTGGTCGATCTCGGCTCGTCGTCGAAGCTCAACGCCGAATGGGCGTTCCTCACCCTGCTGCGCGACGAGGGCCGGCGCGCGGCCGACGCTTTCCTGGCGGCACATGGCGGCGATCTCGGCCAACGCTCGACCCTCGACATCGATCGCCTGCTGGAAGGCGTCTGATGGGCCTTGCCGGAGTCCTGCTCGGGCTGGCGCTGCTGGTATGGCTGGCCTTCCGCGGCTGGACCGTGCTGCTGCTGGCGCCGGCGGCGGCGCTGCTGGCCGCGTCCTTCGCCGGCGAGCCGTTGCTGGCGCACTGGACGCAGACCTTCATGGGCAGCGCCGCGCAATTCCTGGCGCAGTTCTTCCCGCTGTTCCTGATGGGGGCTCTGTTCGGCAAGCTGATGGAGGACAGCGGCTCGGTCTCGGCGATCGCGCGCTGGATGACGGAGCGTCTCGGCACCGGCCGCGCCATGCTGGCCGTGGTGCTGGCCGGCGCCCTCGTCACCTATGGCGGGGTCAGCCTGTTCGTCGCCTTCTTCGTGCTGGCGCCGATGGCCGAGGCGCTGTTCCGCACCGCCGCCATCCCGCGCCGCTTGATGCCGGCGGCGATCGCGCTCGGCACCTCGACCTTCACCATGTCGGCGCTGCCCGGCACGCCCGCGATCCAGAACGCAATCCCGATGCCGTTCTTCGGCACGACGCCCTTTGCAGCCCCTGGGCTGGGCGTGATCGCCTCCGCCATCATGCTGGGCTTCGGCCTGTGGTGGCTGGGGCGCGCGGCCGCCGCGGCGCAGCGTCGGGGCGAGGGCTTCGGCGATGCGGGCCCCGTGCCCGTCGATGCTGCCGCCGAGGATCCGCTGGTGCGCGAGCGGGCGACGACGGCGCATGCCTTCGATCCGGCGGAGATCCATCATTCGCAACAGAGCGAAACGCCGCCATCCATCGTGCTGGCAGCCCTTCCGCTGGTCGTGGTCGTCGCCGTCAACCTCCTGATGTCCTTCATCGTGCTGCCGCGCATGGACACCGCCTTCCTGGCCGAGCCGCGCTGGGGCGCCACCTCGCTGTCGGCCGTCGGCGGGGTGTGGTCGGTGGCGGTGGCCCTCGCCGCGGCGATTGTGGCGCTGTTGCTTTTGACGGGACGGCGCTTGCCCAACCTGCGGCAGAGCATGGACGCCGGCGCCAACGCCGCCGTCCTGCCGGCCTTCAGCGTGGCGAGCCTGGTGGGCTTCGGCGCCGTGGTCGCGGCACTGCCCGCCTTCGCGCTGGTGCGCGGCTGGGTGCTGGGCATCGAGGGCGGCCCCCTGGTGTCGCTCGCCGTCGCCACCAACGTCCTCTCGGCGCTGACCGGCTCGGCCTCGGGCGGCCTCACCATCGCCCTCGATGCGCTGGGTCCGACCTACATGCAGCTCGCCCGGCAGCACGGCATCGAACCGGCGCTGCTGCACCGGGTCGCGGTGATCGGCGCGGGCACGCTCGACAGCCTGCCGCACAACGGCGCCGTGGTAACGCTTTTGGCGGTCTGCGGTTCGACGCATGGCAAGAGCTACTTCGACATCGTCATGGTGGGAATCGTCGGCGCGCTGATCGCGCTGGTCGCCGTGATCGCGCTGGGGAGCGTGCTCGGGTCGTTTTAGGCGGACGGCTGACAAAGTCCGTCGTCTCGGAGCGCGAAGCGCGGAGTGGAGAGACCTTCTCTCCACGATAAGCGGCCTATCCTGGAGGGAAAGGTCTCTCCACGCGGCCCTTCGGGCCTTGGTCGAGACGACGGGGACTCGTGCGACACGAGCCTAATCCGCGGCGTCGCGGATGATCGGGCAGGTCATGCAATGGCCGCCGCCGCGGCCGCGGCCGAGCTCGGCGCCGACGATGGTGATGACCTCGATGCCCTGCTTGCGCAGCAGGGTGTTGGTGTAGGTGTTGCGGTCGTAGGCGAAGACCACGCCCGGCGAGGCGCAGACCAGGTTGGCGCCGCTGTCCCACTGGGTGCGCTCGCGCATGTAGGCGTTGCCGCCGGTCTCGACGACCCGCATCTTCTTGACGCCGAGCGCATCGCCCACGGTTTCCACGAACGGCTTCTCGTCCTTGCGGAGCTCGACGCCGCCCGGCTTGTTGCTCGGCCGGTAGGAATAGGCGTGGATGTTGTAGACGATGTCGGGATAGAGCAGCACGCAGTCGCGATCGGCGAAGGTGAACACCGTGTCGAGATGCATCGCCGCCCTGAGCTTGGGCATGGCGGCCACGATCACCCGTTCGGCCGCGCCCTGCTTGAACAGCGCCGCAGCGACCTGGCTGATGCCCTGGCGCGAGGTCCGCTCGCTCATGCCGATCAGCACGACGCCCTTGCCGATCGGCATCACATCGCCGCCCTCGACCGTCGCCAGCCCGTGATCCTTGGTCGGATCGCCCCACCAGACCTTGACCTTGCCGGCGAAGTCGGGATGGAACTTGTAGATCGCCGTGGTCAGGATCGGCTCCTCGTGCCGCGCCGGCCAGAACAGCGAGTTGAGCGTGACGCCGCCATAGATCCAGCATGTCGTGTCGCGCGTGTAGAGCGTGTTGGGCAGCGGCGGCAGCAGGTATTCGGTGACGCCGGCGGCGTCCTTGACCAGGGTCAGCATCTCGCCGCCGTGGGTTTCCGGGAACTCCTCGGTCGACAGGCCGCCGATCAGGGTCTCCGCCAGATCGCGTGGCTTGAGGCCGTTGAGGTAGCTCTTGATCTCGTCGACCAGGCCCAGCCCGACCTGGTTGGGCACGACCTGATTGTCGAGGATCCACTTCTTCGCCTCGGGGATGGCCACGGTCTCGGCCAGCAGGCTGTGCATCTCGACCACGTCGACGCCGCGATCGCGCATCTTCTGCATGAAGTCGAAGTGGTCGCGCTTGGCGTTGTCGACCCACATGACGTCGTCGAACAGCAGGGTGTCGCAGTTGGTGGGCGTGAGTCGCTGATGGGCGCGGCCCGGTGCGCACACCATGACCTTGCGCAGCTGACCGACCTCGGAGTGGACGCCAAAGGGCGTGGACGACGTGGAAGGTGCCTGTGCCATGAAACACTCCGTTGTCAGATGGTGATGTAGCCCGTCGCCAGCCAATAGATGCCGACGACGGCGCCGATGACCGCCAGGATGAAGATGATCCAGTCCCAGACGTTGGAGAACACGGGCTTGCCCTGCTCGCGGCGGGCCCAGAAGTAGAGCGCGGTGCCGGGCGCATAAAGCACCGCCGACAGCACGATGAACTTCATGCCGCCGGCATAGAGCAGGAAGATCGTATAGAGGGTGGCGATGGTGGCGATGATGAGGTCGCGATTGCGTTCCTGCGGCCGCACCTCGTAGGTCTCGCGCCGATTGGTCAGCATCAAGCCGTACGCCGCCACGAACAGGAACGGGATCAGCGCCATCGCGCTGGTCAGGTTCAGCATCAAGGCGAAAGCGTCACGCGACCAGTAGGTCGTGATGACGATGAGCTGGACCACGATGTTGGTCGCCCACAGCGCCGTCACCGGCACCTTGTTCTTGTTCTCCCGGGCGAATAGGGCCGGCATATCTTTGGTCTTGGCGGCGGTGAACAGCACCTCGGCGCAGATCAGCGACCAGGCGAGATAGGCGCCCAGCACCGACACCAGCAGGCCGAGGCTGACGAAGACCGCACCCCAATGGCCGACCACGGCCTCGAGTACCGTCGCCATCGAGGGCTGGCGCATGCCGGCGATGTCGGCCCGCTGCATCACCGCATAGGGCAGCAGGGTCACCAGCACCATCAGTGAGGTCACGATGATGAAGCCCAGGATCGTCGCGCTGCCGACGTCGGAACGTTCCTTGGCGAACCGGGAGTAGACGCTGGCACCCTCGATGCCCAGGAACACGAACACCGTGACGAACATCGTCGCCCGGACCTGCTCGAACACGCTGCCCTGGAGGTCGCCGCCGTACAGGTTGGCGCTGAACAGATCGAGCTTGAAGGCGAAGATCAGCAGCACGATGAAGACCAGGATCGGCACGACCTTGGCCACCGTGACGATGCTGTTGATGACCGCGGCTTGCTGGGTGCCGCGCAAAATCATGAAATGGAACAGCCAGATGCCGGCCGAGGCGACCAGGATCGCCACCACCGTGTTGCCGTCGCCGAACACCGGGAAGAAGGCGCCCAGGGTCGACTTGATCAGTACCCAGTAGGAGACGTTGCCGATGCAGCTGCCGATCCAGTAGCCGAAGGCTGACAGGAAGCCCGGATAGTCGCCGAAGCCGGCCTTGGCGTAGGCAAAGACACCGGCATCGAGGTCGGGCTTGCGCTCGGCGAGCGACTGGAACACGCGGGCCAGCATGTACATGCCGGTGCCGGCGATCAGCCAGGCGATGATCGCACCGATCGGCCCGGTGGCGTTGGCGAAGGTCCGCGGCAGGGAGAAGATGCCCGCACCAACCATGCCGCCCACCACCATGGTGGTGAGGGCGAACAGCGAAAGCTTTTGTGTCTGCTCCGGCGCCATCAAGCCCTCCCCTTTTGCTTTTTCAAAACCGCCAGCCGAGCTTGAGCGCACCGCCGACATGCATGGCGCCGTAGGTGAAGGCCGCAATGTTGGACCAGTTCTGCTCGTAGGCCATCTGCAGGTCGATCGCCGGCCGGCCGAACAGCGTCGCGTTCCTGTCCGAACCGAACCACGCGCTCGGCAGCACGAACTCGAGCGTTGCGATCGGTTCCAGGAACCATTCATTCTCGATGAAGCCCAGGTAGGGATCGAAGGTGCGGAACATGAGCTCGGCACCGAGACTGACGTTCCATTGCTCGGTGATGACATAGGTCACCGACGGGATCAGATAGAAGGCCCACGACGAGGGCTCGGGGTCGCGGAACCGCCGCTGAGCGAAGGTCGTCACGCCCAACGACCACACCGTGTCGGCCAGGGTGTTGGGAGCGAACGGCACCCTGCGGAAGCTGCCGTCGAAATTGAACGTCTTGTTGACACCCAGGTTCAAGTCCTGACGGGTCGCGAACCTTTCCTTGAAGAACGGGTCGAAATCGAAGCGCGGCGCATAGGCGAAGTAGGGCGAGAAGCTCTGGTCGTTGGTCGGATCGATGTACTGTAGGCGACCCGACAGGGCGATCTTGTCGAACTCCGCGAACGCCACAGACGGCTGGTACGCCTGGGTGAAGCGGTCCACTTCAGCCCGCACGTTCGCCGTGAACCGCACCGGCAGGTCGAAGACCGGAGTCGACCACGACGCCCCGAGGATGGGGCTGAACTCCGCCGAGTTCGTTCCGGGCGGCCCATTGGTCGGCGCCAGGTTGGCGTTGGAATTGTAAAAGATCGGCGCCAGAACGTTGACCGTGAACTGCGAGCGCCGCGCCTGCTGCTCCAGACCGGGCGTGGTTGCGAATATATTGTCCTGCGGCGCCGTCCCGTAGCGGTCCGGCGTACCGAACATGGCATCGCTTCGTGCCAGATTGCCGTCGCTGTGCGCATCGCTGTGTTGCGCGGCGACCGGTCCCGCCAGCAGAGCAACTGACATTGCCGCAAGAGCGAAGCTCCTGCGCAAACCATCAAGGCGTCCCTTTCCGCCGGAAGGCAAGGTATTCACGATACCTCGTACAAGGATTGCTCATCCTGAAGGCGACACGTGTACGACCGACTTTGATAGGAAGGCTGAGCCTCGTCTTTTTTAAAGTCAATTCAACGAAGGGAGTTTCGCGGGCGCTCGGACCAGATATGCATTTAGCGTGGCGTGTCTCTCAGCGTTGTACCTCCAATCCGGGTGGATCGGCGGCAACGCCTTCCTGCGCCGGCTCCTTGATGCGGAACAAGGCGACGTAGAGCGCGGGCAGGACGATCAGGGTGAGGATCGTCGCCACGAAAAGGCCGCCCATGATGGCGAAGGCCATCGGTCCCCAGAACACGTCGGCGGCGATCGGGATGAATCCGAGCACCGTGGAAATCGCCGTCAGCATGATCGGGCGGAAGCGCGAAAGCGTCGCCTCGACCACCGCGTCCCAGGCGTGTTCTTTCTGCGTTCGCTCGGTCTCGATCTGCTCGATGAGAAGCACGGCATTACGGGCGATCATGCCCATCAGGGCGAGAATGCCCAGGATGGCGACGAAGCCCAGCGGCTTGCCGACGATCAGCAGAGTGAAGACGATGCCGATCAGGCCCATCGGGATCACGCTCACCACCAGGAACAACCGGCTGAAGCTGTGCAGCTGCGCCATCAGGAAGAACAGCATGAGCAGCAGCATCAAGGGCACCTTGGCGAAGACCGAGGCCTGCGAATTGGCGCTCTCCTCGACCGTGCCGCCGACAGCGATGTGGTAGTCCTTGGGCAGGCTTTCGCGGAACTTCTCGATCGCCGGCGCGAGCGCATCGACGGCGGCCGCGGGCGAGACGGCGGGCGGGACGTCGGCCAGCACCGTCAGGGTGGGAACGCGCTGGCGACGCCAGATCAAGGGATATTCCTGCTTGAAATCGAACGTCGCGACCTGGCTCAGCGGCACGGTGCGACCGTTCGGCAGCGGCAGCTGCAGGGCGCGCAGCGTCGACAACGAGCTGCGCTGTTCGTCGAGCGCCCGCGCGATGACCGGTATGAGATAGATGTCGTCACGCACCTGCGTGATCGGGGTTCCCGCCATCAGGGTATTGATCGCCTCGGCGATCGTCCGCGAGCTCAGGCCCAGGAGCCTCGCCTGATCCTGATCGATGGTGACGCGAACCTGGCGGGCGGGCTCCATCCAGTCGTAGCTGATCTCCGAAATGTGCGGGTCGCCGCCCAGCACTTCGGCGAGCCGCAGGGCGATCGAGCGCACCTGGGAAAGATCGGGACCGCTCACCCTGTATTGTACCGGCCAGCCGACCGGTGGCCCGAGCTCGAGCGGCGACACGCGACCGACGACGCTCGGCATCTGCTCGGACATCATCTTCTCGAGCTTGGCCTGCAGCCTGTCGCGGGCCGCGACGTCCTTCGCCACGACGACGGCCTGGGCGAAGAAATCGTTGGCCAGCTTGACGTCGAGCGGCAGGTAGAAGCGGATCGCGCCGCGCCCGACATAGGTGCTCCAGCGCTCGACGTCCGGATCGCCCTTGAGAAAGGCATCGAGCCGGCCGGCAATGGTGTCGCTGCCGTAGATCGAGGCGTTTTGCGGCAGGGTCATGTCGACCACGAGCTCGGGGCGGTCGGATGCCGGGAAGAATTGGCGCGGCACGAAGGGCAACGCCAGGAAGGCGGCGACCAGGCTAACCAACGTCACCGCGATGGTGATCCATCGCACCCTCATCGCGCCGACCAGGAAGGCGCGGAAGACCCGCAGGACCACGTTGGGCTTCGCCGGCTCCTGGGACTTCGGCGGCTTGAGGAGCACGACGCCCAGCAACGGCGCGAACAGTACGGCGACGAACCACGACACGAACAGCGCAATGGTCACGACGGCGAAGATCGAGAAGGTGTATTCGCCGGAGGCGCTCTGCGCGAAGCCGATCGGCACGAAGCCCGCCGCCGTGACGAAGGTGCCGGTCAGCATGGGGAAGGCCAGCGACTTGTAGGCGAAGGAAGCGGCGTCCTCGGTCTTGTCGCCTTGGGCGATGCGCGTGGTCATGAC
>DASZJU010000431.1:0-3687 GCA_035947815.1 Reyranella sp. | reverse complement strand
CAGGAGCTTGATGGCCGGCGCGCCGCCCCAGCGGTCCATGTCATGGCTCGACTGCCAGCCGCCCTGGTTGGAATGCTGGGTGCTGGGATGGGATTTCTCGCGCTGCTCGATCACCTTGCGCAGCTCGACGTTGAGCGTTGCCGCATCCGGCACGTCGAAGATGACGAGCGGCGTGGCGAACAGGGGAACGATTTCCGGCGCGTTGCTCATGGGCTACCTATACCCCAACGGCGGCGGAAGGATCGAGTGGCTAGTTGTTCAATTCGCGACCAGGTTCTTGAAGATCTTTCCGTCTTTCATGATGACGACGAAGTTCTTGGCGGGATCGCCAACCAGTTCGATGTTCTGCAGGGGATCGCCTTCGACCAGCAGCAGGTCGGCCAGCGCTCCTTCTTCAACGACACCGAGCTTCCCCGGATAGGGACTGCGCAATCCCGACAGCGCGAGCAGTTGGCCATTGTCTCCGGTCGCCATCTTGAGAGCCTCGCCCGGCGTGTACCACCTGACCAGTTTCGCCAGCTGCGCGCCTTGTCGGCCGGCCAGGCGGGCGTCGAACAGGACATCCGTCCCGAAGGCCGTCTTGATTTTGTACTTCCTCGCCAGCGCATAGGCGCGGTCGGTGCCCGCGGTCACCTCGAGCTGCCTCGCCCGGCTAGCCGGGCTGTGCACGGGATTGGCGTCTTCGTCGTCCAGGAAAGGTTGCAGGCTGAGCCAGATCCCCTTGTCGGCCATCAGCTTGGCCGTCGCCTCATCGATAAGATGGCCGTGCTCGATGCAGAGAACACCGGCATCGATCGCCCGCTTGATCGACCGCGGCGTATAGGCGTGCGCAGCCACATAGGTTCCCCAATCCTCGGCCGCTTCGACGGCGGCGTGAAGCTCCGCTTCGGTAAATTGAGTCGTGTCGAGCGGACCGAAAGGCGAAGACACGCCGCCGCCCGCCATGAGCTTGATCTGGCTGGCGCCCTGCATGAGGTTTTCCCGGGTGCGCAGCCGAACCTCGTCCGGACTGTCGGCGATGGCCGCCACGCCGATCCGCTCCGTGTAGCTTAACGGCGTGCCTGGCGTTCTCGGAATTTCCGAGAGCTGGCGAAAGTCGCCGTGCCCTGCCGTCTGCGAGATGAACGCGCCCGAGGGATAAATGCGCGGCCCGGCTGTGATGCCTTCGTCGATCGCGCGCTTGAGGCCGAAGGTCGGTCCGCCCATGTCGCGAACCGTCGTGAAGCCGCGCATCAAGGTGGCCTCCGCCTCCCGGGCAGCCAACAGGTTGAGATAGCCCATGTCGGCTGTCATCGCCGTCGCCAGCGTCGGCGCGACCATCATTGCGTGCCAATGGGCCTCGATGAGGCCCGGCATCAAGACCCGCCCACCGCCGGCGATGACGGTTACCGGCAACTTCGGATCGATCGTGATGTCGGCTGTCGACACGATTGTGATGACGTTGCCCATGACCAGCACGTTCGACGTCGGGCTCAGGGTTTCATTCTTGCCGTCGAACACCCGAACGTTCTGAAACAACGTTGCAGTATTGGGCTGGGCAGCAGCCGAAGCACAAAAGACAACTAGAACGGCCTGAATGGCGAAGAGCCGTTGAAAGAGTGACATCGCTGGTGCTCCTGCGGTGGGGGATCTTTCAATGGCCGAACAGAGCCGCCGCGCCGAGCACGACGGCAATCGCCAGCAGCGACAGGCCCGCCGCGGGCCATTGACGAAGCTGCCCGTCCGCTCGCTCCGACGCGGCGCCGACGAGGTAGCTCGCGCGGAAGGCTCTCTCGGCCGCTCCGACGACGTCTCCTGCGGGGACATGTGGCAGCTGACTCCCCCAACGCCGCAAAGCGAACGCCAGCGCAGTGCCCATCAGAACCGGCCAAAGGGCGTCGAACAGCGCATTGGCCGTGAGGGCATCGGCGACAGCGCCGCCAGCGAAGGGATAGAGCAGCCAGGGGACAGCGATGGACGCGAGTGCCATGGCCTGCCACGGCAGAGCGCGACCGGCCGATGCCGACGCCTGCTGATCCTGCGGGGCGATCTCAGTCAGACGCTGCAGGAAATGCAGCATGAGAAGAGTCGTGCCGACCGCCGAGAGGTTGGCCAGCAGGCCGACGACACCATCGCCAAGCGGCACCTTGACCGCGAGCTTGGCCAACGCACCGCCGGTCAGGGGCAATCCGCCGAGACCGAGCGCCAGCACGGCGGCCAGGACCAGTGTTGGCCGCAGGCGGCGCGCGGCGGTCACGGCGACGACGCCAACGGCCAGGAAGAGGGCACCCTTCGCCAGGACGTGAGTCGCAGCATAGAAGGCGGTGTCGAGCGCCACGCCCTGGTCGCCGGCGGCGAGGCCCATGCCCAGCACGGCGGCGATCACGCCCATCTGGCTCACGCTGGAATAGGCGAGCACCGTCTTGGGATTGGCCTGCGTGATGCCGATCGCCACGCCATAGAAGGCGGAGATAAACCCGAGCGCCACCAGCGTTTCGCCTGCGCCGGGCATCGCGGTGTCGAACGGCAGAAAGCGGATGAGCCCGATGACGCCCGCCTTGACGGCGGCGCCGCTCAACACCGATGCGGCCGGAATGGGTGCCGCCGCATAGGTAAGCGGCATCCAGCCGTGCGCCGGCACCGTCCCGATCTTGAGCGCGAAGCCCGCGACCGTGAAGACAAGCGCTGCATCGCGCCACGGCGATTGCGGAAGCGCTGCCACGACGTCGCGGATCTGCAGGCTGTCGCTGGGCTCGCCGGCCGCGAGCAGCACGAAACCCATCAACAGGAAGGCCTCGCCCAGCACGGTGAAAGCCATATAGACGCCGCCGGCGCGCCGCGCCGCGTCGTCGTCGTCGTGCACGATCAGTCCATAGGCGGGCAGGCTGACCAGGGCGAAGACGAGATAGAAGCCCAAAAGGTCGGCGGCGATGAAGACGCCGAGGCTGCCGGTCAGGGTCAGCAGCCAGCACCCGGCAAAGCGCGCGTTGTTCGCCTGACCGCGCAGGCTGGCAAAGGCATAGACGCCGGCCGCGCTCCACAGCAGCGCCGCGACGCCGAGCAGCAGGGCGCCCGGCACGTCGAGCGCCAGGCTGATCTTGAGCTGCGGTTGATCGAAGGCGAGCGGCGTGCCGCCGATCGCCAGAAGGGCTGCGGCGAGACCGGGGAGCGGCGCCAGCACCAGCAGCGTCGGCATGTTGTCTCGCAGGCGTCGCGACAGGCAGGCCAGCAGCAGCGCCAGCGGCGTCGCCAGAGTGGCAACGAGCAGCGCGGAGCCCAGCGTGCCGGCGTCGTTCATTGTAGAGCCACCGTCGCGACCGGCCGACCGATCTGCAGCAAGTCGAAGAATTCCGCGGGCGCGAAGCCCAGCAGCACCGCGCCGACCGCGAGGGCCAGCGCCACCGCCTCGCGACGCCGCGACACCGGCGCTTTCACGGCGACGCTGGCGCTGACCAGCGCCGGGGCGATCACGCGATAGACGTAGCCGCCGGCCAGCAGGCCACCCGCCAGCATCACCATCGCCCACGACCACTGGCCGCTGTCCACCGACGCCTGCAGCAGCAGCCATTTCGCCGCGAAGCCGCCGCTCGGCGGCAGTCCCATCAGCGAGAGCCCGCCGAGGCCGAAGGCGAAGACGGTCATCGGCATCGCCCGGCCGATGCCGCGCAGCTCGGCGATGCGGTCATGGCCGAGCTGCTCGGCGACCAG
>DASZJU010000430.1:0-4385 GCA_035947815.1 Reyranella sp. | reverse complement strand
CATGATCATTGCCGACGAGACCGACGAGGCGGCGATGGCCAAGTGGGAGCACTACAAGGCCGGCGTCGATCTCGATGCGTTGAGCTGGAGCCGCGCCCAGGCCGGCGCCGACAAGTACGCCGCCGACAATTCCACGGCCGGCCGCATCCGCCGGCGCGAGCCTTTGCCCAACAGCGGCTCGCGGCTGATCGGCTCCTATGCTTCCGTGGCCCGCATGCTCGACGAGATGTCGGAGATCGACGGCCTCGCCGGCGTCATGTTGACCTTCGACGATTTCGTCATTGGCGTCGAACAGTTCGGCCAGCGCATCCAGCCTCTGATGCGCAGCCGCCGGAATCTCGCCGCGGCGGCGTGACGTGGACGCCTTGGCGCACGATCCGGTGAAGGATGCCGCCGCGCCGGGCAAGGCAAGACCGCAGCTCGATCTCGAGCTCATAAACATCCGCAAGCGCTACGGCGACTTTACCGCCGTCGACGGCGTCTCGCTGAAAGTGAGCAAGGGCCAGTTCGTCTGCCTGCTGGGTCCGTCGGGTTGCGGCAAGACCACGACGCTGCGCTGCATCGCCGGCCTCGAGGAGCCGGACGGCGGCGACGTCCTGATCGGCGGCAAGGAGGCGACCAAGGATCCACCATGGCAGCGCGACATCGCCATGATGTTCCAGGACTTCGCGCTGTTCCCGCACATGACCGTAGCGAAGCAGGTGGGCTTCGGCCTCGAGATGCTGAGGAAGCCGAAGGCCGAGATCGCCCAGCGCGTCCAGCACATCCTGAAGTCTTTCGAGATCGACGTGCTGGCCGACCGCAAACCCAACAGCCTGTCGGGCGGCCAGCGGCAGCGCGTCGCACTGGCGCGCGCCATGATCACCGAGCCCCGCATCCTGCTGCTCGACGAACCGATCGGCGCGCTCGACTATTCGCTGCGCGAGACCGTGATGCTGGAGCTGAAGCTCTTGCAGCAGCGCACCGGCATTTCCTTCATCTGGGTGACGCACGATCAGAACGAAGCCTTCTCGCTGGGCGACCTGGTCGTGGTCATGAACCATGCGCGCATCGAGCAGCAGGGCCCGCCGGAGGAGATCCTGCAGCGACCGGCGACCGCCTTCGTCGCGGGCTTCGTGCAGGGCAACAACGTCTTTCGCGGCCGCGTGAAGGAGTTGCTGGCCGGCATGCTCCGCATCGAAACGCCGGCCGGCACGTTCCTCGTACCGCGGGCTCTTGCTGCCCCGCCGCCGATGCTGGGCAGCGAAGTGTCCTTCTCGGTGCGCGCCGAGCAGGTCACCGACGCGCTGTCGGAACGGCACGCCAATCGTCTGTCGGCGGTGTGCACGGCGGTGGAATATTTCGGTGCCGTTCGCCGACACGTCTTCGAGCGTTCCGATGGCGAGGTCCTGAAATACGATCAGTTCGGCGCTCACGCCGCGCGGATCGTGCCGGGGCAACAGACGGTGCTGGGCTGGCCGGCGGAGGCTTCGGTTCTGCATGCCGGGGCCGGCGGATGAGCACCATCCGCATCCGCTCGCCCGCCAGCTATTGGCTGGCCGTTCCGGCGGCGGCCTGGATGCTGGGCGTCGTGGTCGTGCCGATCGTGCTGCTGGTCTGGGTCTCGTTCTGGGGCGGCCGGGCCTTCTCGACGGCAAGCCCGCTCACCTTCGACAACTACGCGCGGTTCTTCGCCAACCAGACCTATCTCAGGCTGGCGCTGAGCACGATCGTCCATACTGCGACGTTGATGGCCGTCACCGGCGTGCTGGGCTACTGCATCGCCTATTTCCTGGTGATGAAGGTCAAAAGCCCGGGCTGGCGGCTGGCGCTGTTCCTGGCCTTCATCGTTCCGTTCTGGACCAGCACCTTGATCCGCGCCATCGCCTGGGTGCCGTTCCTGGGCGTCAACGGCGTGATCAACCAGACCTTGATGTATGTGGGCGCCACCCAGTCGCCGATCGAGGCGTTCCTCTATTCGCGCACCGGCATTACCATGGCGCAGGTGTCGCTCTACACCATGCTGGCGGCCGGCCCGGTGGTCTACATGCTGAACGCCATCGCCCCGCAGCTGCGCGAAGCGGCGATGACGCTCAAGGCCACGCCCTTCACCGTCTTCCGCCGCATCGTCTTTCCGCTGACTTTGCCGGGTGTGGTGATCGGCCAGGTGCTGGTCTTCCTCAACGTCATGTCCGACTTCGCCACCGTGGCCACCATCGGCGGCAACAAGCACGCGCTGCTCTCCAATCTCGTCCTGCTTTTCTACGAAGGCTCGCAGATCCGCGCCGCCTCGGTGGTCGCGGTCCTGCTGATGATCTGCATGCTGGTGGGCGTCGTGGTGGCGCTGCGCGTCGTCGACATCCGACGCCTGGGAGCCGAGCGATGATCGGTTGGCCAAGAATCGGCTGGCCAAGAATCAGCTGGAAGGGACGGCTCAGCCTGACCAGCTGGATCCTGGGCACTATCACGCTCGTCTTCCTTGCCTACCAATGGCTGCCGATCTTCACCCTGGGCCTCTTGTCCTTCAGCGGCCCGACGGGCGGCACGACCTTCCCCATGAACGGCACGTCGCTGCACTGGTACGAGGAGCTGTGGCGGGCCACCGTCATGAACGATTTCAAGCCGCCGCTGGTGCGCTCCTCGCTGCTGGCGCTCGCCTGCTCGGCCACCACCATCGTGCTTTCGGTGATGGCGGCGCAGGCCATGCGCGGCCAGTTCCGCGGCAACGGCTGGTTCTTCTACCTGATGCTTTTGGGCATCATGGCGCCCGGCATCCTGGTGGGCTTCGGCTTTGCCATCATGATGCGGCTGATGGGCGTCGAGCTGTCGTGGGACACCACGACCTTCCTGGTCCAGGTCTCGTGGACCCTGCCGTTCGGCTTTTTAACCATGCTCGCGGTCTTCAATCGCTTCGACAAGAAGGTCGAGGAGGCGGCGCTGACCTTGGGCGCCTCGCGGCTCATGGCCTTCCGCCGCATCACCCTGCCGCTCGTCCTGCCCGGCGTGATCGGCGCCGGCCTGTTCGGCTTTTCGCTCTCCTACGACGAATACGCGCGCAGCATGTTCACCACCGGTCCCGACGCCACCCTGCCGCTCGCCGTGATGGCCCAGCTCGACCGCCAGCTCACGCCCGAGATCTATGCCGTCGGCACGACCACCACGTTCTTCTCCCTCATCGCCGTCTTGTTCTTCACCCTGGCCTTCTGGGCGATGCGGCGATCGACCAGCCTCAAAAAATCCTCAAGCGCATAGGAGACAGACATGCTGATCAGACGTCGCCACCTGCTGGCCGCTGCCGGCGCTTCGACCCTCGCGGCACCGGCGCTTATCCGCCCGGCCCACGCCCAGGCCAAACAGATCAACCTGGCCGGCGCCAGCTACGACATGCGCGAGGCCATTTTGGGCGAGTTCACCAAACGCACCGGCATCACGCCCAGGCCCTTCGTCAATCCGTCGACCCAGGTCCGCATCGATCGACTGCGCACCGCGCCGGTCGACATCGTGCTGACCGACGCGCCGTTCGCTGCTTACGCCAACAGCGAGAAGCTGCTCCAGCCCATCGACATCTCGAAGCTGCCCAACTGGTCGCTGATGCATCCTCTGCTGAAGGACGGCCGCGCCACGCCGACGGCCCCGCTGGGCTTTGGCGCCAATCCCGGCCGCATGATGTATCTCGACGAGGCGCGCACCAAGATCTCCTTCGCGCCGATGTTCTTCCAGATGGACTCGATCGGCTACAACGCCTCGAAGATCCCGGCCGAGAACAACACGCTCTCATGGGGCGAGCTGTTCAATCCCAAATGGCGCGGCAAGGTGGCGATGTTCGGCATCGATTGGCTGGGCATGCTGAACGCCGCCATGGGCATGCGCGCGTTGGGCCTGCTCGATCCGAAAGACATCAGCAACATGAGCGAGAAGGAAGTCGACACCGTCACGACCTTCCTCAAGGAGAAGAAGAAGGAAGGGCACTTCCGCGCCATGTGGAAGGCCTATGGTGAGCTGGTGAACCTGATGGCCTCCGAGGAGGTGTGGATCGCCGACGCCTGGTGGCCGGTGATCGTCGAAGTCTCCGGCAAGGGCATCCCCGTGCACTATGCCGTCGCCAAGGAGGGCTATCGCGCCTGGTGCAACGGCTACGGCATCGCCGCCGAGACCAAGAATCTCGACGTCTGCTACGAATGGCTGAACTATTGGATGGAAGGCTATCCCGGCGCGCGCCAGTCGGAGATCGGCTACTTCTCGACCGTCAACAACTACGAGAAATACCTCGATCCCAAGCTGGTGAAGGAGGTCTATGGCGGCGAGGGCCGCGACGGCGGCTCGCTGGCCGATCGCGCCCAGCGCGTCTTCGTCTGGAACACGCGGCCCAAGAACCTCGAATACTATACGGAGAAATGGAACGAATT
>DASZJU010000429.1:0-10741 GCA_035947815.1 Reyranella sp. | reverse complement strand
ACGACCTCGGGCATGGCGACGACAGCCTTCTCGAAGCCGAGCGCCCGTTCGTTGGCGTGGCCGTCGATCTTGACGCCGACGAATACGGAAAAGCCCAAGCCGACACAATCGCGCTGCAGAACGGCGCGATAGGCCTCGATGTATCCGTCCCGTTCCAATCGCTTCACGCGACGCAGGCAGGGCGAGGGCGACAGGCCGATCCTGTCGGCGAGATCGATGTTGCTCAGCCGACCGTCCGCCTGGAGCGCCGCGACGATTCGGCAGTCAATGGCATCCAAGTCAGTTTTTGGCATGAGTGATCATCCTGAGGCCGGAGATGGGCATGGGATTGCGAATGCGTCTCTCTTCTTAGCGTATTTCGCAAGGACTCGCTTCCGGCCCATCTGACATGGTGCGCCCGCGTTAAGGCACTGCAACCGAGGATCTCGCCATGACCGACCCAGCCGAACCGGATCATGCCGGCGTCGACGCTTTGAACCAAGCGGTGAAGCGCTATTTCGACCTCATGTACGATTCCGACGTGTCGCGCTTCGACCGCGTCTTTCGATCGACGGCCCAACTGCATGGCATTCGCCATGGCGAGATGCGGCTGCTGACGGCGCAGGCCTACCGGGATGCTCTCGTTCGCACACCGTCGCCGAGGTCGCAGAATGCGTCTCGCCACGAGGAGATTCTCCTGATGGATGTCGCGTCCCACAATCAGGCGCTGGTGAAAGTGCGCGTCAGGATCAACGCGATCGTTTACGTCGATTACCTCAGCTACCACCGCGTCGACGGCGACTGGCTGATCACGTCCAAGGCCTTCCATGTCGAAAGTGAAAACCTTCCGTCGACATGATTGTGGGCGAGGCTTTATCGGGGACAACGAACCGTGCCACACTCCGGCCGTTGCGCAGGCAGGCGACGAACGGGGGATCGATGCGTCGGGGATTCATGGGGGGCGTGATGGTGTTGCTGACCAGCTGCGGGGCGGCCGCTCAGGTGGCGATGGCGCCGCAGAGTCAGGACGCCGCCGGAAAACAGTTCAGCCCGCCGCCCGCGGGCATGGCGGCCGTCTATTTCTACAATCCCCTGACCACCGGTCCGGTCATCAACGTCTTCGAAGGGCCCGTGGCCATCGGGCAACTGGGACCGATGACCTGGATGCGGATCGAAACCAGCCCGGGCTGGCACGCCATGCGCTGCGTCACGCCCGACGCGGTCAATCCGACGTCGATCATCGTCGCACCCGGCGACATGCGTTTTGTCGAAGTCGACAGGCCGCCCGGCGCGCCGGTCTGCACGATCCAGGAGGCCGGTACCGACGCCGGCCGCGCCGGCGTGCTGGCGGGCAGCCGCGCGCTGCAGCCGCAATAGCGGCTTCCGCCTCAGCTCGCAGGCAGCTCGCCGTAGGGCTTGGTGATCAGCTCGAGCAGGTGGCCGCTGGGATCCTCGAAATAGACGCCGCGGCCGCCCCAATGGTGGTTGATCTCGCCTGGCCCCGCCTTGTGGGGGTCGGCGAAGTAGGCGATGCCCGCTTTCTTCAGCTTGGCGAACGAGGCGTCGAACTCCTGGTCGTCGACCAGGAAGGCATAGTGCTGGGTGCGCACGTCCTTGGAATCGACGAAGTCCAGCGTGACGCCGTTGCTGGTCTGCACCGGCCGGAACGGACCCCATTGCGGTTGGGCTTTCACGCCCAGGATGTCGGCGAGGAATTTTGCCGAGGCGTCCTTGTCCTTGGCCGGAACGATGATGTGGTTGAGGGCTGGCATGGGATCCTCCGCTGGCCTGCCCCTGAGGTAGGCGCGCCCCGCCGGGAGTTCAACCGCCCAAGGACGCTACCGCATCCTCAGGACGCCGCTGCGTCGGGCAGAACACGGCGCTTCAAGGGCTGCCAAACGCTGCGCGGGATGGGGCGCAGGGTGGCGAGGAACTGCTCGGCACAGCTTGCCCAGGTGAAGGCCTCGGCATGGCGCCGGCAGGCGGCGGGATCGCCCTTCACTGCAGCGAGGCAGGCGGTGCGCAGATCTTCGTCGACCGCGCCGACATCGGGCACGGTCACGACATCGAGCGGGCCGGGCACCGGGTAGCCCGCGACCGGCACGCCGGAGGCCAGCGCCTCGACCATCACCAGGCCGAACGTGTCGGTACGGCTGGGAAACACGAAGCAGTCGGCCTCGGCGTACCGTTGGGACAGCTCCTCGGTGGCGACCGAGCCAAAGAAGCGCACATCCTTGTAGCGGCGCTTCAATTCCTTGAGCTGCGGACCGCCCCCCACCACCCATTTGGTGCCGGGCAGGTCGAGATCGAGGAAGGCTTTGATGTTCTTCTCGATCGCCACGCGGCCGGCATAGAGCCAGATCGGCCGCGCCTCTTTGGTTTCCGCATGCGGACGCGGGTGGAAGGCTGCGATGTCGACACCGCGCGACCACGGCACCAGGTTGCGAAAGCCGCGCTGACTGAGCTCGTCGCGGATCGACTGCGCGACCACCAGCACGGCGGCCGAAGGTGCGTGGAAGCGGCGTACGAAGGCATAGCTCCAGGCCAGCGGCACGCGGATGCGGGCGCGCACATATTCGGGAAAGCGCGTGTGATAGGCCGATGTGAAGGGAATGTCGCGCCGGCGGCAGAAGGCGCGGGCTGCCCAGCCCAGCGGTCCCTCGGTCACGAGATGGATCGCGTCGGGCGCAAAGAGCTTCAGCATGTGGTCGAGCCGCGCCGCGGGAAACAGCGACAAGCGGATCTCGGGATAGGTCGGGCAGGGCAGGGTGCGGAAGCGGTCGGGGCCGAACACCTCGACCTCGTGGCCGTCGGCGCGCAGCAGCTGCGCCACGGTCTCGATGGTGCGCACCACGCCGTTGATCTGCGGCCGCCAGGCGTCTGACACGATGGCGATGCGCAACCGGGCTTACTCCGCCGCCAGTTGCTGCGCGGGAGCGAGGCGCGGCAGCGCCGCCTGGCGTCGCGCATGTTCTTCCGCCCAATGGACGATGCGCAGGCGGCCGTCGAAATCCTCGACCAGGGCCGTGCAGCTCTCCACCCAGTCGCCGTCGTTGCAATAGAGAATGCCGTCGATGGTGCGGATCTCGGCGTGATGGATGTGGCCGCATACCACGCCGTCGACGCCGCGGCGGCGCGCCTCGCTCGCCACCGCGTGCTCGTAGTTGTCGATGAACTGAACGGCGTTCTTGACCTTGTGCTTCAGATAGGCCGACAGCGACCAATAGGGCAGCCCGAGCTTGCGGCGACCCCAATTGTACGTCGTGTTGATGCGCAGCGCCGTGGCGTAGGCCCAGTCGCCCAGGATGGCGAGCCAGCGTGCGTAGCGCACGATGCCGTCGAACTGGTCGCCGTGGATCACCAGCAGCTTGCGGCCGTCCGGCGTCGTGTGGATCGCCTCGTCCTGCACGTGCACGTCGCCGAAGGTGAGCTGGCAATATTGCCGCGCCGCTTCGTCGTGGTTGCCGGGGATGTAGACAACGTTGGTGCCCTTGCGGGCCTTGCGCATGATCTTCTGCACCACGTCGTTATGGGCCTGCGGCCAGTACCACCAGCGCTTCAGGCGCCAGCCGTCGACGATGTCGCCCACCAGGAAGAGATGCTCGCTCTCGTTTCGCTTCAGAAAATCGAGCAGCAGTTCGGCCTGGCAGCCGCGGGTGCCAAGATGAATGTCCGACAGGAAGATCGTGCGGTGGCGCGCGGGTTGGTGACGCTCGATCACGGCCATGTGGATAAGACTCGATCGACACAAAATCTGTCGTGCGCGATTGCACGGGACGCAGCAGATTGTGTATGGGAGCCGTTGCGTGCCCGTGAATCGGTTGTGACGGTTCGATGACATTCGACACTTCCAAGACAATGCTGCTGATCCTCAATCCGATGGCAGGCCGCCGTCGCCGCGGGCTGGTGAATGCCGTCATGCGCCAGGTACGCGCCGCGGGCTGGACGGTCGACGTGGTCGAAACGGCGGCGGTGGGCGATGCGCGGCGGCTGGCCGAAAGCTGCGATGCGACGCGCCACGCCGTGATTACCGTGGCGGGCGGCGATGGCACGATCAACGAGGTGGTGAACGGGCTTGCCCGGCGCGCCGATGGGGCGCCGGCCCTGGGCATCGTGCCTCTCGGCACCGCCAACGTCCTGGCGCACGAACTGGGCCTTGGCTTCTCGGCGGCGGTGATCGCCAGGACAATCATCGCCGGCCACGAATTGCTGATGCAGCCGGGCGAGGCCGCCAACGGCGCCGGCGTTCCGCCGCGTTGCTTTTCACTGATGGCGGGTGCGGGCTTCGACGCCAAGGTCGTGGCCGGCGTCAGCGCGCCGTTCAAGCGGCGCTGGGGCCGCGCGGCCTATGTCTGGCGCTCGCTGGTCGAGACGCGGCGCTATCGGCCGGTGCGCTATGGCGTGGAGATCGACGGCGTGCGGCACGAGGCGTCGTCGGTGATCGTGTCACGCAGCCGCCACTATGCCGGGCCCTATGTCGTGGCGCCGGCCGCCGCGCTCGGCGAGCCGCTGCTGCATGTCTGCCTGTTCGAGCGCTGGGGACGCTCGCACACGCTGCGTTTCGGGTTGGCCTTGCTGCTGGGACGGCTGCCGCGCACCGCCGGCTATCGCGTGGTCGCCGGGCGCGACGTGCGCCTCTCGGTGCTGAGCGATGCCGGCGAGGCCGGCCGCCAGCCGGTGCAGATCGACGGCGACGACGCGCTCACGCTGCCGGTGTCGATCGGGCTCGCCGCCGGCGCGGTGCGCCTGCTGCGGCCGGCCTAGAGGTCAGCGTGCGCGGCTACGGCTTGTAGAGCGCGGCAAGCTCGTCCAGCGACAGTCCAAGCTTTCTGCCGATTCGCTCGATTTCGTCGTCGGTAAATGCTTTCACGGAAGCATTTTCGTCCATTTCGGCAAACAATATGTCTTCTGCCGGGACGAACTTCCAAGAGCGTGGTTTGGCGGTTCTTGACCTCGGGTTTCCAGGTTTGCTGGAAACCAATTCAAGCGCGCGTCGTCCGCGTGCCGCATCGACATTAGCGGCGACCATCAGACCAAGAACAGTCGGTTGAAGCTTCTTCGTCATGGGAGCAGTCCTACGCGCCTCAGATATATAAGCGCTGAAGACTGGTCGGAAAAGTCCAATTCTCCGTCCCAACCTTCGCCCAGCAGGAGATGCTTGCCGAGAGTTGTCGCGGCGACCGGTGTGAGGGCAGCCGCGACGGCGCGAAGGGCGAAGCGATCCGGCGACGACAAGACCTGGTTGATGGCCTGCGCCTGCAGGGGCGGGAGCGGCGGTGCAAGCGCGGCCAGCTTCGCCCGCAGCCGAGTCGCCAGTTGCAGCCATTTTGCGTTGGTCGCAGGCAGGAAACCATGAATGGCCCAAACGTATCCGCCGTGGGACAGCCCGGCGCGGAGCGTGACACGGGTTATGCCGCAGTCCCGCTCGATCAGGAGCAGATTTTGCAACAGGGGCTTCGAGACGATGCCTCCCCGCGCGGCGGGCGCCAAGACGACCCAACTGAGGTGTGCCTGGTGCAATCGCGGGGCAAGGCGGAAAGCCATCGTTGCGACCGGTGTCGGGCCTTGGAAAATCCGGGCTCGGACAAACAGCCGATCACTGGAGATGACCCTCAATACGATAAAAGCCGCATCGAATCGTGCCGTTAGCGTCTGCGCGAAGTGAAGGGCGTCCCTGCCAAAATTGGCGCTGCACCACCTATTCACGCCTACGATGGTCGTTCCCGCGAAGCCGTACTGACCACTGCGGTTATTCAGGACGATGAACGCCGTCACCTTGGCATGCTCGACGACTACCGTGCCGCCTGCTGCAGGCGTCTCACCACATCGGGCGTGGGATGGCCGTCGGCCGGCAAGCCGACCTGCTTCTGGAACAGCCGCACCGCCGAGCGTGTCTTGGGCCCCAAGAGCCCATCGGTCTCGTCGGTGTAAAGGCCGAGCTTGGCGAGCCGCGACTGCAGGTCGATGACGGTGTCGCGCGACAGCGGCTCGTCGTCGGCCGGCGGCGCCTGCATGACCGGCGGGCCGCCGGCGATCTGGCGTGCCAGGATGCCGACCGCCAGCGCATAGAGCGTCGAGCGGTTCCAGTTCATCACCGCCTTGAAGTTGGGGTAGAGAATGAAGGCGGGCCCGCGCCATCCGGCCGGCAGGATGATCGACGAGGGATCGTCGACATTGGGCAGGGCTCCGTTGCCCGCTCGCTTGACGCCCATCGCCGCCCAGGCGCGCACCGGCTTTTCGATCGTCGAGTCGGCCTGATCGAGCGGAAAGCCCTGGGGCAGAAACACCTCTTCGCTCGACGGCAGGCCGGGCTTGAAGCCGATGCCGCGCAGGAAGTTGGCGGCCGAGGCAAAGGAATCGGGCAGGCTGGTCCACAGGTCGATCTTGCCGTTGCCGTCGCGGTCGACGCCCCACTTCATGAAGGTCGAGGGCATGAACTGCATGTTGCCCATGGCGCCGGCCCACGAGCCGCGCAACTGCTCGCGGGTCATGCGGTCCGTGACCAGGATGCGCAGCGCCTGCACCGTCTCATTGCTGAAGAAGGCGGTGCGCTTGGTCATGCAGCCAAGCGTCGCCACCGAGCGCACGACCTGGAAGTCGCCCATGTAGCCGCCGTAGTTCGTCTCGAGGCCCCAGAACGCCATGATGTATTGCGGCGGCACGCCGTACTCGCCCTGGATGGCATCGAGCAGGGCGCGGTTCTGCGCCATCTTCTGCTGGCCCTTGGCGATGCGCTCGGGCGACACTGAGGAGCCGACATACTTGGCGTAGGTCAGCGAGAATTCCGGCTGGCGCGAATCGAGGTCGATCACCTTCTGGTCGGGCGTAAGGCCCTGGACGGCGCGGTCGGCGACCTCGGCCGGCACACCCTGGCGCAACGCCTCGGCCTTGATGGTCTGCAGGCAGGCCTGGAAGTCGCCGCTCTGAGCATTCGCGGGACCCAGAGCCGGACTGCCGAGCACCGTCATTGCGGCGAAGAGCAGAATCCTTGGGAAAGGGGTCATGCCGCCGATTCTATCACGAGCCGGCGACGGTCAACCCTTCGATTCGCACCGTCGGCGCATTGGTGGCGCCCTTGAACTGCAGGTCGTTGGCCGGCGTCATGTTGAGGAACATGTCCTTGAGATTGCCTGCCACCGTGATGCCGCTCACCGGCCAGCCGAGCTTGCCGCTCTCGATCCAGAAGCCCGACGCGCCGCGGCTGTAGTCGCCGGTGACGCCGTTCACGCCAAAGCCGATCAGGTCGGTGATGAAGAGCCCGCTCTTGATGTCGCCGATCAGCTCCTCGACCGAGAGCTTGCCCTTCTCGAGGTAGAAATTCGAGGTGGTGGGCGAGGGTGGGCCCGACGTGCCGCGCGCGGCGTGCCCGGTCGGCTTCAGCTTGAGCTGACGGGCGGCCGCCAGGTCGAGCAGCCAGGTGGTGAGATGGCCGTCTTCGATCACCGCGTAACGCCTGGTCGCCAGGCCCTCGGCGTCGAACGGCCGGCTGCCCAGGCCGCGCTTGCGCAGTGGGTTGTCGAGGATGCGGATGCCGTCGGCGAAGATCTTGGCGCCCATCTTGTCCTTCAGGAAGGACGTGCCGCGCGCCACGGCGCGGCCGTTGATGGCGCTCGCCAGGTGGCCGATCAGGCCGCCCGAGACGCGACGGTCGTAGACCACCGGCACGCGCGCGCTCTGCGCCTTGCGCGGATTGAGGCGGCGAACGACGAACTTGCCGGCATTGCGGCCGACCCGGGCCGGCGCCATCAGGTCCTCGAGATGGACGGCGCTCGACCATTCATAGTCGCGCTCCATGCCGGTGCCCTCGCCGCCCAGCACCGCGCAGGACAGCGAATAGCCGCTGCGACGATAGCCGCCGGAGAAGCCGTTGCTGGCAGCCAACGCCACCGAGGTGCGGCCCCAGCTCGCCTCGGCGCCCTCGGAATTAGTGACGCCCTTGACGGCGCGGGCGGCGTCCTCCGCCTCCGCCGCCATCGCCAGCAGCGACCTGGCCGAGGGGCGCCGCTTGTCGTTGAGATCGAGGTCGGGCCAGCTATCGGTCAGCAATTCCTCCGGGGCGAGGCCGCATACCGGATCCTCAGGCACCGCACGCGCCATATCGACAGCGCGTTGCGCGAGCGTGCGCAGCGCCGTGGGCGCGAAATCGGTCGAGGAGACGAAGGCCTGGCGCTGGCCCGCGAACACGCGCAGCCCAAGGTCGCGACCTTCGCTGCTTTCGAGCTTTTCGCGCTCGCCCATGCGCTGGGCGACCGAGATCGACTCGCCGTTGACATAGAGCGCGTCCGCAGCGTCGGCGCCGGCGGCCTTCGCCCATTTCAGCAGGTCAGCGAGCAGGTTGGCGTCGGGCGCGCTCGCTGGACGTTTCTTGGAGGGAGATTTCCGCGGGGACTTCTTTTTCACTTTGGCCATGACGGCCGTTCTACGCGCTAACGGCCCGTGTCGTCGAGGTCCCCCCGCGACCGCCGGGCATCAGGGACCGGCGTAGGCGATGCCTGCCTTGGTCTCGCCGATCGCTGAGTCGAGAAAGCCGAGGGCGCGCTCGCGATGGCCGCCCTTGTTGGGCGTGGCGCGCACCAGTTCGGCGCGCGCGGCCTGCATCGAGCCCAGCGCCGCCTGCATGTTGGGCTGGGCCGCCATTGCGACGCAGGCGCCGACGATTGCGCCGGCGGTACCACCGACGAGCAGGAGAGCGACAGGCGACTTGGGAAAGAAGCGAGCCATCGAGGCGATCCTCCAAAGGTTGACCAGGCGGAAGCCCCGCCCGTTCGCGAGTCTAGAACCGGCCACGCGGCGACGGTATCGCTATTTGAGTTCAGCCTCGATGAAGCGAGCAGCCTGTCGAGCGGCGGCGTGCGTCAGTAGCCGGCGTAGGCCATGCCGGCCTCTGTCTCGTTGATGGCCTGGCTGACGAGGTTGATCGCACGCTCGCGATGGCCGCCCTTGTTGGGCGTCGACTGCACGAGATAGGAGCGTGCCTGCTGCAAGGAGCCCAAGGCGGCCTGCATGTTGGGCTGGTCTGCGCCCGCCGCGCAGGCACCGGCGAGACCGCCGATGGCGATGCCGATGAGCACGTAGGCGATCGGTGTGAAACGAGGCTCGGGCATGGGCTGTATCTCCAAACGTTGAACGGGCGGGGTTTTTGCCCGCCCGTTCACAATCGTAGAGAACGCCGTTGTGCGACGAAACAGCTATTGGGCGGCGACTGCGCGGTTGTCCGCCGACGTCACCGAGCGAGGCCGCGACGATGTTGGAGTCCATCCGACTCCCGAGAGAACGCGCCCGTGGCTTGTTTCGGCTTGGATGAAGCGGTGTGCATCAGTCGCCGGCGTATCTGATGCCCCGCTCGGTCTCGTTGATCGCTTCTTCGGTACGTGTGATCGCGCGCGCGCGATAGCCCCCCTTGTCCGGTGCGGCCTGTACCAGCTCTGCCCGCGCCGCCTGCAGCGAATTCAATGCCGCCTGCATGTGGGGCTGATTGGCGCCGGCGGCGCAGGTGCCGCCGACAGCGCCGATGGCGATGCCGATGAGCAGGTATGCCGAGGACGTCTTGGGGCGGAAGAAGGACATGGCTGTATCTCCAGACGATGAACGGGCGGGCATCTCGCCCGCCCGTGATCGTAGAGAACGCCGTCGTGCAACGGTATCGCTATCTGGCGGCGACCGCGCGGTTGGCGGCCGACGTCACGGCCTTGAGTGAGGCGGTGACGATATTGGCGTCCATGCCGACTCCCCAGAGGACGCGCCCATCGCTGGTTTCGGCTTCAATGAAGCTGACGGCCTGCGCATCAGATCCCGCACCCGTGGCGTGCTGATGGTAGTCGCGCACCTTGATGCCGACGCCACAGTTCTTGCCGAGCGCGTCGACATAGCCCGCGATCGGGCCGTTGCCGCGGCCGCTGATCTTCTGCTCCGTGCCCTTGAAGGTCACCTTGGCGTCGAGAAGACGCACGTCGGGATGATCGGGCTCGGGCACCGTGGTGTGGCTGATGAAGCCCACCGGCGTGGTGTTCTCGAGATAGTCCTTGCGGAACGTCTCCCAGATCAGCGCCGGTTGGATCTCCTTGCCGGTCTCGTCGGCGATCTGCTGGATCCGCTTGGAGAACTCGACCTGCAGCAGACGCGGCATGTCGATGCCGTAGTCGCTCTTCAGGATGTAGGCGATACCGCCTTTGCCCGACTGGCTGTTGATGCGGATGATGGCCTCGTAGCTGCGGCCGAGATCGGCCGGATCGATCGGCAGGTAGGGCACTTCCCAGACCTTGCTGTTCGAGCTCTGCAGCGCCTTGAAGCCCTTGTTGATCGCATCCTGGTGCGAGCCCGAGAAAGCGGTGAACACCAGGTCGCCGCCATAGGGATGGCGCGGATGGACCGGCAGCTGGTTGCAGTATTCGACCGTCTGGCGGATCTCGTTGATGTTGGAGAAGTCGATCTCCGGATCGACGCCCTGGGTGTACATGTTGAGGCCCAGGGTGACGAGGTCGACGTTGCCTGTGCGCTCGCCGTTGCCGAACAGGCAGCCCTCGATGCGGTCGGCGCCGGCCATGTAGCCGAGCTCGGCCGCCGCGACGCCGGTGCCGCGGTCGTTGTGCGGGTGCAGGCTGAGCACGATCGAATCGCGGTACTTGAAGTTGCGGTGGCACCATTCGATCTGGTCGGCGTAGATGTTGGCCGAGGCCATCTCGACCGTCGCCGGCAGGTTGATGATCATCTTCTTCTGCGGTGTCGGCTGGTAGATATCGCCGACCGCGGCGCAGATGTCGCG
>DASZJU010000428.1:0-3331 GCA_035947815.1 Reyranella sp. | reverse complement strand
GCGGAAAATGCGGAAATTCGCCAGCGGCTCGCTGAAAACGACCGGCGGAAATGCCCGACATGCCCAAACCTCTCGCCAGGCGAGTGCAGGCAGTGACAGCGATCATGAAGCTGCGATAGCAAGGACCTGATGGAAACCTTCGACTATGTCATCGTCGGCGCCGGATCGGCCGGCAGCGTGCTCGCCAGCCGCTTGAGCGAAGACGGGAACGTCACGGTCTGCGTACTCGAAGCCGGGCCTTGGGACTGGCATCCGTTCATCCACATTCCGGCGGGCTTCATGTACACGCTGGTCAATCCAAGGGTGAACTGGCTCTACACCTCGGAGGCCAGCGAATGGACCGGCGGCCGGCGCATCGCCGCACCGCGCGGCAAGACCCTGGGCGGCTCGAGCTCGATCAACGGCCACATCTACAATCGCGGCCAGCGCATGGATTTCGACGGCTGGGCGCAGCGCGGCAACCACGGCTGGGGCTATGCCGACGTGCTGCCCTACTTTCGCCGGACCGAGCGGCGCGTCGGCGAGGCGGACGAGACCTTCCGCGGCCGCGACGGCAACATGCCGATCACCGACCTCGAGTGGCGGGATCCGATCTGCGACGCCTTCATCGAGGGGGCGGTGCAGATGGGCATCCCGCGCAACCGCGACTACAACGGCACGATGCAGGCGGGCGTGAGCTACGTGCAGCGCGTCATCCAGAACGGCCGGCGCAAAAGCGCGGCAGGCGGCTATCTGCATCCGGCGATGAGCCGCAAGAACCTCACGGTACGCACGCACGCGCACGCCACCAGGATCGTCCTGGAAGGCAAGCGCGCCGTCGGCATCCGCTACCGCAAGGGCGGCCGCGATGGCACGCCGATGGAAGTGCGTGCCGCCAAGGAAGTGATTTTGAGCGGCGGCACGGTGAACTCGCCGCAACTGCTGCAGATCTCCGGTGTCGGTCCGGCGCCGCTGCTGCAATCGCTCGGCATCGAGGTGCGTCATGCGTTGCCGGGCGTCGGCGAGAATCTGCGCGACCACTACGCGCCACGCTTCGTGGCGCGGGTCAAGAACGCCCAGACTATCAACGAGAAATCACACGGTCTCAAGCTGGTGGGCGAGGTGCTGAAATACGCCGTCGCGCGCAAGGGCATCCTGTCGCTGAACCCCACCCTCGTCTACGTGTTCTGGAAATCCGACGAGCGGGTCGACAATTACGACCTGCAGCTCACCTTCACCCCGGCGAGCTACAAGGAAGGCGTGCAGTCGACCCTCGATGATTTCCCCGGCATGACCATCGCCTCGTGGCAGCAGCGGCCCGACAGCATCGGCTACATCCGCGCGCGCTCGGCCGATCCGTTCGAGCATCCCGTCATCCAGCCCAACTACCTGGTCGCCGAGAGCGATCGCCACGTCCTGCTGGCCGGCATGAAGCTCGCCCGCCGCCTGCTCGCCTCACAACCGCTCAGCAAATACTACGAACGCGAGGAGTTCCCCGGTCCCCAGGTGCAGTCGGACGAGGAACTTTTAGGCGCCGCCAAGCAGCGCGGCACCACCACCTTCCATCTCATGGGCACCTGCCGCATGGCCCCGGACAGCGATCCGACGGCGGTGGTCGACGAGCAATTGCGCGTGCGCGGGCTTTCAGGCCTGCGCGTGGTCGACGCCTCGGTCATGCCGACCATGCCGTCGGCCAACCTCAATGCCTCGGTGCTGATGATCGCTGAGAAAGCCGCCGACATGATCCGCGGCAAGCCGCCCCTGGAGGCGACGGTGTTGAAGGACTGAATGGCCGACGCCGGCAACGAGCCCGCCATCGATGCCGTCGCGCAACTGGTGCCGGCGACGCTGAAGGCCTTGCATGCCCTCGAGTTCGCCGGCCGCCATCTCTCGCCGACATCTCTTCCGCAGCTCATCGAGGCCATGGCCGGTCGCGACGACGAGGTGAATGCGGCTTTGTCGGTTTCGCGCGCCCTCGACTGGCCGGGCCGCCTGGCACCGGTGCGCGAGCGCCTGGAGCCGGCCGCTGAAGCGGCGGCCCAGGGTATCGCGGGTTTGCGTGCCGCAACCGAAGCGCCGCAGCCGGTCGTCGCGGCCTACCGGGCGCTCCGGAACTATGCCAAGGCGGCCGAAGCGATCTATCCCATGACGGCATTTTTGAAGCCCGTCAGCCAGTTCTTCCTCGAACCATCGGCCCGCACCGATTCCGCCCTGATCGATCGCCTCGCCGCGGTCGATCCGACGCGCGGGAATGTCGGCGTGATGCATGTCGGCGGCCCGCCCGGCACGCGCGGGGCTTTCTCGCTTTACGTGCCGGAGTATTACGACACGGCGGCTGCCTATCCGCTGGTCGTGGTGATGCACGGCGGCAGCGGCAATGGCGGCGCTTTCCTGTGGAGCTGGGTGCGCGAGGCGCGCACGCGCGGCTTCGTCGTGATCGCGCCGACGGCCATCGGCTCGACCTGGTCGCTGATGGAGCCTGACGTCGACGGGCCCAGCATCGACCGCATGGTCGAGCGTGTCGCGGCCGAGTGGAACATCGACGCGACGCGCCGGCTGCTGACTGGCATGAGCGACGGCGGCACCTTCACCTATGTACTGGGCCTGCGTGCAGGGTGCCGCTTCACCCATCTGGCGCCGATCGCCGCGGCCTTTCATCCCATGCTGATGACCTTCGCCGATGCCGACCGCGTGCGCGGCCTGCCGCTTCATATCGTGCACGGCGCCCAGGACTGGATGTTCCCGCCGGAGCTGGCGAGGAGCGCCGAACGGACGCTGGTCGAGGCGGGCGCCAACGTGATCTTACGCGAGATCGCCGACCTCTCGCACACCTATCCGCGCGACGAGAATGGCCATATCCTCGACTGGTTCCTGGGGAGAGCGAAGAGTTGAGCACCATCGCAAAAGGCGGCAAGGCCCTCTACGGCGCGCCGCTCGGCATCCTGATGCTGGAGGCGCGGTTTCCGCGCATCCCGGGCGACATGGGCAACGCCACGACCTGGCCGTTCCCGGTGCTCTACAAGGTGGTGAAGGGCGCGACGCCCGAGTCAGTCGTGCTCAAGGGCGCCGCGGGATTGCTGCCGAACTTCGTCGAGGCCGCTGCCGAGCTGGTGCATCACGGCGCCGAGGCCATCACCACCAATTGCGGGTTCCTGTCGCTGTTCCAGAAGGAGCTGGCGGCCCACGTGAAGGTCCCCGTCGCGACCAGCTCTCTCCTGCAGGTGCCGTGGGTGCAAGCGACCCTGCCTCCGGGCAAGCGCGTGGGAGTCGTGACTGTAAGCGCCTCGTCACTGACGCCGAAGCACCTGGAAGCGGCCGGTGTTCCACTGGACACGCCTTTCGTCGGCACCGA
>DASZJU010000427.1:0-6880 GCA_035947815.1 Reyranella sp. | reverse complement strand
CGGCTGGTCAACGCCATGTCGAGATCGCCCAGCGCGCCCATCCGGTCGCCGCGCGCGGCCAGCAGGCCGGCGCGCGCGGAGAGCGACGGCATCAGGCGATGATCGATCGACAGGGCCTCGTCGTAGGCGCGCTCGGCCTCGTCGGCGCGGCCCAGCGCCTCCAGCGTGCGGCCTTTGTTATGGCTGATGGCGGCATCGCCGGGCTTCAGCAGCGCGGCGCGCTCGAGCGCGGCCAGCGCCTTCTCATGCTCGCCCAGCACCGAGAGGCAGCCCGCGAGATTGACCTGGGCGGCGGCATCCTTTGGCAGGAACTTGGCAGCGCGCTCCAGGGGTTCGCGCGCCTCGGCGAAACGTCCGAGCTTCAGCCGCGCCTGACCCAGGAGATTGAGCACCTGTCCGGAATTGGGCCGCGCTTCGGCCATCTGCGCCAGCAACGGCTCGGCGCCGGCAAAGTCGCCGGCGGTCGCGCGCTGCACGGCGTCGCGGGCCAGCGCCTGGATCTGGAGGTCTGAAAGAGGCACGCGCGGCCTCTAGCAAGGGACCGTCGCAGGGGCAAAGAAAAAGCCTTCGGTAGCGCCTGGGGTCAGGCGCGCCAGAACGGTTTTTGCGCCTCGAACTGGATCTGGCTGAAGCTGATGCCGAGATCACGCGCGGCATGGTGATCGAGCTTGGCGATCTCACGGCGCCCGCGGGCGCGGCTGCGCCATTCGTTCAGAATCCGGCCGACCATAACGACGGCTTCGACGAGCCGCTGACCGCTATGCGCGGGCGCAGTGGCGAGGGAGAGGGGGTGCTGGGTCATGATGTCACCAAAGCATCGCCACCCGGCACGCTCTATCCGCGGCCGGCCGGCAATTGCTACCTCGATCACAAAGAAAAAGCCGGCGGTCGACAGGGAGGCTGAGGATCGACCGCCGGCCAGGATCCGGAGGGGGATGAGCCCGCGCAGGGTAGGAACGGGTTCGCTCCGGAATCGGGACTAGCTACGCCAGAAGGGCTTGTTGGCCTCGAACTGGACCTCGCTCCGGCTGAGGCCCAGATCGCGGATCGTGCGGTTGTCGAGGCTGGCAAGCTCGCGGCGCTCGCGGGCGCGGCGGCGCCAGTTCGCCAGGATATGGTTGAAGGCGGTGTAGGTGCCGGCCAGCGGCGCCTTGGAACTGTAATGAAGCGAGAGGTCGACCATAGGACTGCTCCCCGATGGAGTGACGCTTTGTCTGCGCCGGATTTGGGACCCTGGCGGGTGCTTTACAAATGACCCTTTGTCCTGTTTTGATAAGAATAACTCATGTGATGTGATGGGAGCCTCATGAAGCGAAGCCTGCCGCCGCTCAATGGATTGCGTGCCTTCGAGGCTGCTGCCCGCCATATGAGCTTTACCGACGCCGCCGACGAGTTGAGCGTCACCCAGGCCGCGATCAGCCATCAGGTGCGCGGGCTGGAGCAGCGCCTCGGATTAAAATTGTTCGTGCGGCGCAATCGCTCGCTCCTGCTGTCGGAAGCGGGCCAGGCCTACCTGCCTTCGGTGCGCGGGGCCTTCGACCAGCTCAACGAGGCGACTGAAAAGCTCCTGCAAAAGGACAGGGGCGGGCACCTCACCGTCACAACCACGGCGTCGTTCGCCATGAAGTGGGTGGTGCCGCGGCTCGGCGGCTTCCAGCGCGCCAATCCCGAAATCGACATCCGGATCAGCACCAACACCGGCCTGGTCGATTTCTCGCGCGAAGACGTCGATATCGGCATCCGCTACGGCCGCGGCCATTGGCCGGGACTTACCGCCGAGCGGCTGGTGACCGAGGACGTCATGCCGGTCTGCGCGCCGATGCTGCTCAAGGGACCGAATGCGCTCAAGAAGCCGGCCGACCTCAAGCGCTTCACCTTGCTGCATATCGGCACCTTTCCCGACGACTGGCAGGTCTGGCTGACCGCGGCCGGGGTGAAGGGCGTCGATTCCTCGCGCGGCGTGTCGTTCGACCTCCCGCTGGCGGCCTATCAGGCGGCGATGGACGGACTCGGCGTGGCGCTCGGCCGCCAGGCGCTGGTGGCGCCCGACCTCAAGGCCGGCCGCCTGGTCGTGCCGTTCGATTTCAAGATGGCGACGGGCGGTTTCGCCTATTACCTCGTCTATCCGCCCGAGGCGATCCGCCGCCGCAAGATCAAGGCGTTCCGCGACTGGATCGTCACCCTGGCCGAAATCGAGCCGAAGGTCGCTTAGGCTGGGGGCGCGCCACTGGAGTGGCGCGCCCCCAGCAAAGATGCGCGTCATCGGAATATGCTATGGGCCTCAAAGCGCGCGCAGGAAGGCGACGAGGTCGCGCTTGTCGGCGTCGCTCAGCGTGTCCTTGCTGTCGGTCTTCTTCTTGTAGAAGTCCCACATGAAGGTGACGGCTTCGTCGAGCGTCTTGAAGCGGCCGTCGTGGAAATACGGGCCGGTCTTCGAGACGTTGCGCAGCGACGGCACCTTGAACGGCCCGCCGCTGCCCACGTCCTCCGGTCCCTTCTTGTCGTAGGAAGCGGGCACGTGGCAGGTCATGCAGCCGGCCTTGCCCGAGAATAAGGCGTAGCCGCGCTTGACGTCGGCCGGTGCCGTGTCGCGCGGCATGCCGTCGGCAGTGAGGAACGGCGCCGGCCCGTTGGGCAGCGACTTCACATAGGCCGCTAGCGCATCCAGCGTCTCCTTGCCGGGTTCCGCGCCCTTCATGCGGTTGACGATGATGCCGCGGATGTTGGTCTCGATCGACGGGATGTTGCCGGCCCACGACCACTCGGCCTGGCGGATGCCGGCGCCCCACAGGGTGGGCGTGCTGCGGCCCTTGGGATCCCCGTCAGCCACCACTTCGGCCACGACATAGGTCTTGTTGTCGGTGTGGCCGTTCATGGGATGACAGGTGGCGCAGGAAAGCTGGCCGCTGCCCGACAGCTTGGGGTCGTTGAACAGGGCGCGGCCCTGGTCGATCAGCGGGCTGTTGGTCTGGGAAGCGGCTGGCAAGGGCAACGCAAGCAACGCGGCAAGAACCAGCAGACGCTTCATGGCGGTCTCCCTCCCGGTTTCGAATACCTACGCCCGACACCGGGGGGTCACAAGGCACAGCCTCGTTATTTGCATTTACAAATAAATGGAATCGGCGCACCGTCGCGGCAAGACGGGAGGAAACGCCATGGAGTTCGGTTACTTCACGCTGAGCGACAACCGCTATCCCAACAATCCGCGCGCGCCCGAGGACTTCATCAAGGACATCTACGCCGAGGCGTTGTGGGCCGAGAAAATCGGCCTCCACTCGGCTTGGATCGGCGAGCATCATTTCAACCTTTTGGGCGTCAACGCCTCGCCGCTCGCCATTCTGGCGCAACTGGCCGGCGCCACGACCAGATTGCGACTGGCGCCCGCCGTCACGCTGCTGCCGGTGCATCATCCGCTGCATGTCGCCGAGGAATGGGCGACGCTCGATCTGCTGTCCGGCGGCCGGGTCGATTTCGCCGCCGGCCGCGGCTACGACCGAAAGGAATATGAGCCGTTCGGCGCGCCGTTCGACGACTCAGCCGAGCTCTTCGCCGAGGGGCTGGAGATCGTGTGGCGCGCCTGGAGCGAGACCAGCAAGTGGTCGCACAAGGGCAGGTTCTACGATTTCAAGGACATCGACGTCCGGCCCAAGCCGGCGCAGAAGCCGCTCCGGCCCTATGTCGCCTGCTTCTCGCGGCCCTCGATGGAGCTCGCCGCAAAGCACGACTGGAACGTCATCTACGCGCCGTTCGCCGCCGCCATGGTCTATGGCTCGCTGGCCGACGCCGTGCGCGTCTACCGCGACACCTGCGAGGTCCAGTTCAAACGGCCGATGCGCCGCGCCATGTGCTCCTACTTCGTGCACGTCGCCTCGACGCCTGAAGAGGAGCAGTACGGCAAGGAAGCGCTGGTGCGCTATTTCCAGGACGCCCTGATCGCGGCGTTTCCGTCGGCCGCGGGCGAGAAGGTGCCGCCGACCTACAAATACTTCGTCGATATCGTGAATATCCTGCGCGACATGCGGCCCGAGAAGCTCACCGACAAGTCGATCCTGTGCGGCAGCCCGCAGCATATCGTCGATACCCTGAAGCAGGTCGAGAAGGCCGGCATCGCCGAGGTCATCCTCTATTTCAACTACGGCCAGAAGCCGCATGCTCTGGTCAAGGAACAGATGGAGCGCTTCATGCGCGAGGTGGCGCCGCATTTTGCGTCGACCGCGCCGCTGCGCGCGACGGGCTGATGGGACCCCTCGACTCCTATCTGCCCTATCTGCTGAATCGCGCCGGTGTGCGCATCGCTGCTTCGTTCAGCGAGGAGGTGCGGCCGCTTGGCGCCACCCTGCAGATGTGGCGGGTGCTCGCCGCCTTGCGCGAGCGGGACGGAAGACGCATGGGCGATCTTTCCGACACGACGTCGATCGAGGTCTCGACGCTCACGCGCCTGGTCGACGCCATGGAGCAGAAAGGCCTGGTCGCCCGTCACCGCGACGCCGGTGATGCGCGGGCGGTGATGCTCCACGTGACGGCCGCCGGCCGGCGCCTGACCGAGCGCCTCCTGCCGATCGCCGAACGCTACGAAGCCGTGGCTTTGGCCGGCTTCAGCGCCGCCGAGACGAAGACACTGAAAGCAGCCCTTCGCCGTCTCTACGGCAACATGGACGCCCTTGGACGATGATCGGCTTCGGCTGCGCACTTTGCCGTTGACAGAACTGAGCAATGTTGCGGCGTATGACTGCCGACCTCTCTCTTCGAAGGATCGGCATCATGTTCGCTCATCTCCATCAGCTGCCTGCAGTGCCAGCACTCGATGGCGCAACACCGCAGGGTAGAACTGACATCGATTTCCCGGCCCCTATACGGTACGCAAGAATTCCCGGTCGCCGGAGGCCGCGCACGCGCAATGTTATTTCGTGCTCGCGCTCACTGATTGGCGTAGCGCTTGCGGAAATTGCGGAAATTGGCGGCTCACGGGCGCAGTTGAATCGCACCACGGGATCGTCGATGGTGGCTGAGAACGATTCGCAAGGATCCCCGGAGGAGCGCCATGGCCCGCCTGACCTCGACCGCCGACCTGCGAGCCATCATCACCGAACCACGGGCAACGGGTGCCGAGATGGCCGCCCAGATCGACGCCAGCGTCGAGGGCGCCTACACGACGCGTCTCTGGACTAACGGTTAGACGCGGGCCCGTGCCGTGACCGCTGGCTTGACGAGGCGCGCCTTCGGAAGCGCTGTGCTGGCCCTTGGTGGCTGTTCGACGCAGCAGCCGGAGCCTGTGCGCACGCTGGCGCCGGGAACGCTCCGCATCGGCACCTATTTCGTGAACCCGCCGTTCGAGTATGTGTCGAACGGCCAGAGGATCGGCTTCGAGGTCGATCTCCTGAACGAGATCGCCCGCCGCCTCTCGCTCACCCCCGTGTTCGTCGACACCGAGTGGGAGACGATCCTGCAGCAGATGCAGGCCGGCCAGTACGACGTCATCGTGGGCGGGATCACCATCACGCCGGAGCGCGAGCGGACCCTGGCCTGGTCGACGCCTTACATGACGACGACGCTCAGCCTGGTGGTCGACAGCCGTCGCTCGCCGCAGATCCGCAGCATCGCCGATTTCAGGAACGCCTCGGTCGGCGTCCAGGCGGCGACGACCGACTACGACATCGCGGTCAAGATGCAGCAGAAAGGCCAGATCGGCAGCATCAAGGTCTATTCGTTCGACCGCATCCAGGACGCCATGGTCGATCTTGCCGCGGGTCGCATCACGGCGGTGATGAAGGTCTATCCGGTGGCCGCCTGGCTCGCCCGACAGACGCCCGACCTCAGCATCGTGGCGCAAGTGCCCGACGACCCGCAGCCGCTGGGCATCGGCTTCGCCAAGAACAATCCCGGCCTCCTGGCCGCGGTCAATCGCGCGCTCGCCGACATGAAACGCGACGGTACCTACGCCCGGCTGGCGCAAAAGTGGGGTGTGGCGTGATGGATGTCGAGCTAGACTCACCTTGAGGATTTGCTTCAATGAAGCGCAAGGCCGGCCTGTTCCTTCTCGCCGTGATGGTCGCGGTCAGCCTTGGCGCGACCATCGTCGCCTCGTTGGCGATGTACCGGCTGGTCTCCGAGCAGCAGGACGTCGAGATCCATAAAATCGAGGCCAGCCTGTCCGACCGCTTCGCCGTTTTCGAGGACCTGCTGCGCAGCGAGCACGAGCGGATCACGGCCCACATGGCAAGGGTGCTGCCGCAGATCGCGGCGGAGCTGGAGCGTCTCGGCCGCAAGCCCGCCGATCTTTCCGTCGACGAACTCGACGCGCTCACCAAGAAGCACGGCCTCCAGCACATCTACTTCATCGACCGCTCGTACACGGTGTTCCAGACCAACCTGGCCACCGACATGAACCTCGTCTTTCCCAAGGGCGAGTTCAGGGTGTTCCTCGATTCGGTGTTCGGGGCCGACAAGGTCATGAACGACGGCATCGACCTGTCCCAGGTCACGGGCACGCTCAGGACCTACAGCTACTTCAGCCCCAAGGGCAAAGACTACATCATCGAGGTCTCGACCGACGTCCGCGCCAGCATCGCCGGCAGCGGCTTCGCCTGGATGAGCAAGTTCTTCTTCGAGGATTTTTTCACCGATCCCGTGCGCTCGCATCCCAACCTCAAGAACGTCGACATCTACCTGATCAACGCCGCCGGCACCTGGTCCCTGCTGCACCCCAACAAGAAGCTCGATCCGGCGCTCGCCGAACGCGTGACCCATAGCCATCGCGAGCAGGTGACTTCGACCGACGGGCGATACGTCACCCTCTATAGCGGCGAGCCGACCGCGGCGGCGACCGACAACAGTTACCCCGTCTCCTCCAAGATCGTCATCCGCGAGATCACCTACGATA
>DASZJU010000426.1:0-34793 GCA_035947815.1 Reyranella sp. | reverse complement strand
CAGGAACAGCACCACCTTGCGGCCGGCGAGCGTGCCGGTGACAAACTCCACGCCGTTGGCGTAGTGGCTCTTCGCCTCGCCAATGTTGGCCTTCAGCGCCTTCCATTCCGGCTCATAGGCGGACATCACCGCGATGCGCGGCGCGGGATCGAGCCGATCGGCGGCCCGCAGCGGTGCCGCGAACGCGAGCAGCAGGGACAGGGCGGCAACGACGGTGCGCGTGGTGTTCATGGCGGAGTAAATAACCGGCCGGTCTGGCCTTGGCAAAAAAATCGATCCGTGTCCTGCTGCGCTGATGAGGAGGCCGAACATGATGCTTTCGATGCGGCGGATCGTGCTTTTCACAAAAGACATGCCGGGCATGGTCGCCTTCTATCGCGACGTGCTGGGCCTCAGGCTCGCCAAGGACGAAAAGGGCTGGAAGGAGTTCGACGCCAATGGCTGCGTCATCGCCCTTCACAACGGCACCTCCTCGCGCGGCAGGCGGCCGCCCAAGATCGGCTTCTGGGCCAAGGACATCGCCGCCGCCCGGCAGGAACTTTTAGGCCGTGGTGCCAAGATGTCGAAGTTGATGATGGGTGCCGGGCTCATCCGTTGCAAGGGCAAGGACCCCGATGGCAATCCCTTTTCGATTTCCGACCGGCGATGACATAGAGCTAACCAGTGGGCAAGGTGATCAGCGTCCATGAATACGAACTCAAGCCCGGCGTGCGGGACGCCGATTTCGAGCGCGCCTTGCATGACGCGGAACGCCGCGGCCTCCTCGATCTTCCAGGCCTCATCGCGCACCATTTTCTGCGCGGCCTGAAAGGAGCGCGACGCGGCGCCTATACCGCGATCTGGATCTTCGAGAGTCGCGAGGCGTGGGAGAGGCTGTGGGGAACGGTGGACGCTCCGCGCCCGGGCGCGGAGTATCCGGAAAACTGGAAAATCTGGGAGAACGCGATCCTTGCGCCCTTTCTGACGCAGGATCCCGACACGATCCGCTTCACGAGCTACGAGGAAGTCTAGGACACCTGTTGCGGCCCGCGCACCAGCCTGCCGGGCAGCGCACCGGTCGCCTCGCCGTCGCGATAGGTGACGGCGCCCGAGACAACAGTCGCGCGATAGCCCCGCGCCTTCTGCAGCAGGCGCTTGCCGCCGGCCGGCAGGTCCCACTTCATCACCGGCGCCTCGACGCGAAGCTTGTCGAAGTCGATGACGTTGAGGTCGGCCTTCCAGCCCGGCGCGATCCTGCCGCGGTCGTTGAGGCCGACGGCCCGGGCATTGTCGACCGTGTGGCGCTTGACCAGCCACGACACGTCGAGCTTGCCCGAGGCGCGATCACGGCCCCAGTGCGACAGGAGGGACGTCGGAAAAGAGCCGTCGGAGATCAGGCCGACATGCGCGCCGCCGTCGCCCAGCCCGATCAGCGTGTGCGGGCTTTGCATCATCTCGCTGCAGCAATCGAGGTTGTAGGCGGCGAAGTTGGCGAACGGCGCGAAGATGAAGTTCTTGCCCTCGCCTTCGATCAGGTAGTCGTACACGACCTCGCGCGGGTCACGGCCCTCGCGACGGGCGCGGGCGCCGAGCGAGCTCTCCTGCGCCGGCTCGTAGTCCGGCGGATCGCCCAGCGGGAACATGCGGTCGTAGTCGGTCAGCCGCGCCGCCATGTCCGAGCGCAGCGGCTCGTGCGCTTCCGCGAGCAGCGTCGCGCGGAAGGCCGGATCGCGCATGATGGCCAGCCGCTCGGCCACGCTCTTGTGCTGGATCGCCTTGTAGGCGCGGCACATCGAGAACGGGATGCGGCTTGCCTGCAGGCCCTGCAGCACGCCGATCGGCCGCGGCGCCACCTGCGCCTTGGCCGCATGGCCCTTGGCGGCCAGCCCCTCGACCAGGCCGAGCAGGCGGCGCCAGCCGTCGGGCTTGGAATGGCGCTGGGCCAGCGACACCGAGAACGGCCGGCCCGACGCGGCGAGCAGGCGCTCGATCATCTCGAATTCGCTCTCCGGGCTGGGCGTGTTGAAATCGGAGATGAATTCGATCACGCCCCGGCCCGCATCCTTCATGCCGAGCGCGATGCCCAAAAGCTCTGATTCGGAGGCTCGCAGCGAGGGCGTCGGGTCGCCCTTCACGGTGCGGTGGTTCAAGGTGCGCGAGGTCGAGAAGCCGAGCGCCCCGTCGCGCATCGCCTCGGTCGTGAGCGTGCGCATGCGCGCCACCTCTTCCGGCGTCGCCTCCTCGAGCCTGGCGGCGCGCTCGCCCATCACGAACACGCGCAACGCGCCGTGCGGCAGCTGGGCGCCGAGATCCATGTCGCGCGGCCGGGCTTCCAGCGCATCGAGATACTGGCCGAACGATTCCCACGACCAGTTCAGGCCTTCGTCGAGCGCCGCGCCGGGAATGTCCTCGACGCCTTCCATCAGCTCGATCAGGCGCTGGCGGTCCTCGATCCTGACCGGCGCGAAGCCCACGCCGCAATTGCCCATCACCGCCGTGGTGACGCCGTGCCAGCTCGAGGGCTGCAGGTGCGAATCCCAGGTTGCCTGGCCATCATAGTGGGTGTGGATGTCGACGAAACCCGGCGTGACCAAAAGGCCCTTGGCGTCGATCTCCTCGGCGCCCTTGCCCAAAACCTTGCCGACGGCGGCGATCTTGCCGTCCTTTACGGCGACGTCGGCCTCATGCAGCGCAGCTCCCGTGCCGTCGGCCAGAGTGCCGCCGCGCACGACCAGATCGAATTCCGTCGCCATGTTGCTCTCCTGGGTTGGCGACAGTGTACGTCAAAGTGGTTCACGCTGGGAGCTCGGCCATTCGCAGGGCGGTGTTGCCACGCGAAGCTGCAAGATGTATTACTATTTTCCAAATGTAATGGGAACGCTATGCAATCCGCAATCACGATCAAGGGACAGGCCACCATTCCGAAGCCAATTCGGGATCATCTCGGGCTAAAGCCCGGAGATAGGGTCAAGTTCTTCATCCACCCGGACGGCAGCGTGGTCCTGCTACCCACACGCCCGATCTCAAGTCTGCGCGGAATACTCAAACGGCCGCGGCGGAAACCTGTGACGATTGAAGAGATGCGCGAAGCCGTCTTGGCGGGTGCCAGCGAGGGATTTCCACGGCGCAGGCGGCAATGATCGGGCTCGATACCAACGTCCTGGTGCGCTACTTCACCCAGGACGATTCGATACAGTCGCCACGAGCCATCGAATTGATCGAGCATCGCCTCGATGAAGACAATCCGGGCTTCGTGAGCGTCGTCGCCATGGTCGAAACGGCGTGGGTGCTCGAGCGAGCCTATGGACTTGCCGACCAAGAGCTTGCGGCGATCATTGAACGCCTGCTTCAAGCCCCGGTTCTCGTTGTTGAAGATGAGTTCGAAGTCTTCACTGCCTTGACGGCACTCAAGGAAGGCCGTGGTGATTTTGCCGACGCACTTCTCGGTGGGTTGGGCCAAAAGGCGGGCTGTTCGGTCACCTTCACCTTTGACCACAGGGCTGCGCGCCTCCCGGGCTTCGCCCTCGCATAGGCATTTCTCGCCGACGGAACGAAAACTCACGCGCGCATACCGACCGCAGGCGGAAACGGCTCGTCGTCGTTCGGCCCCGGTATCGGCGCATAGTGATCGAAGATCATGCCATAGGCCCCATGCCGTTGGGTCATTTCCTTGAGGCTGTTGGCGTAGCCGAACATGTTGGCGAGCGGCACCAACACATGGATGACCTGTGCGTTGCCGCGTGTCTCCAGGCCATGGTGTCGAGCGCGTCGCGTGTTGAGGTCGCTGATGACGTCGTTCTCGAAGCCGAGCGGCGTCGTCACCTCGACCTTCATGATCGGCTCCAAGAGCTTGCACTGCGACTTGACGAGGCCGTCGCGGAACGCGGCGCGGGCGGCGATCTCGAAGGCCAGCACGCTCGAATCGACGTCGTGGTAGTTGCCGTCGACCAGCGTCGCCTTGAAGTCGATCACCGGGAAGCCGGCCAGCACGCCGGTCTCGCGCGAGGCCGCCAGGCCCTTCTCGACGCCGGGAATGAATTCCTTGGGGATCGAGCCGCCGACCACCTTGTTCTCGAAACTGTAGCCCGAGCCCGGCGCGCCCGGCTCGAACACGATCTTGATGTGGGCAAACTGGCCCGAGCCGCCGGTCTGCTTCTTGTGGGTGTAGTCGATCTCCGATCGGCGGCCCAGCGTCTCGCGATAGGCGACCTGTGGAGCGCCGACATTCACGGCAATACCGAACTCGACCTTGAGCCGCTCAATGACGAACTCGAGATGAAATTCGTCCGGGCCCTTGAGGATGGTCTGACCGGTCTGCCGGTCGACCATCACGTCGACAGATCGATCGACAGCCGCAAGCATTTCCAGGACGACCCAGAGCCTCTCCTGATCGGTCCGCGCCTGCGCCTCGATGGCGAGCTCTATCGGCTTCGCGAGAACGCCAGCCATAGTCCGCCGCCGATCAGAAAGCCGCCGCTCAAACGCGACATCAGGCGCACGCGCTTGGCGGAAAGGGCGAGGCCGGCGCGCCCAAAGGCAAATGCGTAGGCGCTGTCGGAGACGGCGGCGAACAACATCGCCGTCAGGCCCATGATCAAGATCTGCAGCCCCTGATCGCGCGCCGGATCGATGAATTGTGGGAAGAACGCTCCGAAGAAAAGCAGCGTCTTGGGATTGCTGAGCGCGACAAGCAAGCCTTGCAACAGGAACCCGCCGCGCGGTGCTCGCGCCGGCGCAGCAGCGGACGCGGTACCAGTTGAATGGATCATCTTCCAGCCAAGCCAGATCAGATAGGCGGCGCCGGCGAGGCGCAGCCAGTCGAACCAGTGCCCCATCGCCTCGATCAGGGAAGTAAGGCCGATGCCGATGACGCCGATCATGACGGCCAAGCCGACCTGGGTTCCGATGACATTCAGCAGCCCGGCGCGCGTACCGTGGCGCAAGCTGTTGGCGATGATCAGGGTCACCGTCGGTCCCGGCACGATCACGATCACCAGGCAGGCGAACAGATAAGCGGCGTATAATTCAGGCGACATGCGCCGAACATCTCAGGGTTTGCGGTTGTATGGAAGCCGAGCTTGTCGATCTCTTGTCCACGCGCCAAGGCCATTTCCAGCTGGAGTCGGGCCACCACGGCAATCTCTGGCTCGATCTCGATTTGCTTTTCCGGCAGCCGAAGCGGCTGCTGCCGTTCGCCCGTGACTTGGCGCGGCGCTTGTCCACATACCGGGTCGAGGCGGTCGTCGGTCCGCGGATCGGCGGGGCGCTTGTAGCGGAGATGGTCGCCGCGGAGCTCGGTCTGCGAGCCTTTTCCTCGGAACGCGTCGAGGAAACGGGCAGCGAACGCCTGTACTCCGCCCGCTATCGCGTCCCCGACGTTTTTCACGATCATGTGCGCGGCAAGGCCGTCGCCATCGTGGACGACGCCATTAATGCAGGCTCGGCAACACGCGCGACTTTTGCCGCCTTGACGTCGCTCGGCGCACGGCCGGTCGTGGTCGGCGCCTTGCTCATGCTGGGAACCGCGGCGTCGCCGTTCCTTCAGGAGAACAGTCTGCCAGTAGAGCGTATCGCGTTTCTTGGCAACGAACTGTGGGAGCCTGCGGACTGCCCAATGTGCGCAGCCGGTGTTCCGCTCAATACCCCGCCGGCCGCTGGTTGAACGCCGCCGCCTTCTCCAGCGCTGCCGCCGCCCGCAGCATCGTCTCCTCGTCGAAGGCGCGGCCGATGATCTGCAGGCCGAGCGGCAGGCCGTCCTTGTCGAGGCCGGCCGGTACCGAGATGCCGGGCAGGCCCGCCATCGAGGCCGGGATGGTGAACATGTCGTTGAGATACATGGTCACCGGATCGTCCATCTTCTCGCCGGCGGCGAAGGCCGAGGTCGGCGCGGTGGGCGTCAGCAGCACATCGCATTTCTCGAACGCGTCCTTGAAGTCGCGGGCGATCAGCGAGCGGATCTGCTGCGCCTTCTTGTAGTAGGCATCGTAGTAGCCGGCCGACAGCACGTAGGTGCCGATCAGGATGCGCCGGCGGGTTTCCTTGCCGAAGCCCGCGCCGCGCGTGTTCTGGTACATCTCGGCGAGATCCTCGCCAGGGACCCGCAGCCCGAAGCGTACGCCGTCGTAGCGCGCCAGGTTGGACGAACACTCCGCCGGCGCCACGATATAATAGGCCGGCAGCGCGTACTTGGTGTGCGGCAGCGAGATCTCGACCGGCACCGCGCCGGCCGCCTTCAGCATGTCCATGCCCTGGGACCACAGCGCGACGATCTCGGGCGACGTGCCGTCGACGCGATATTCCTTGGGAATGCCGATGCGCAGGCCCTTGATGTCGGCGTTGCGCGCGGCGGCCGCGAAGTCCGGCACCGGCAGGGGCGCCGAGGTCGAATCCTTGGGATCGTGGCCGGCCATGCCCTGCAGCAGCAGGGCACTGTCCTCGACGGTGCGGGCGAGCGGGCCGGGCTGGTCGAGCGAGCTGGCAAAGGCCACGACGCCCCAGCGCGAGCAGCGGCCGTAGGTCGGCTTCAGCCCGACGATGCCGCAGAACGACGCCGGCTGGCGGATCGAGCCACCGGTGTCGGTGCCGGTGCTGCCCGGCACCATGTAGGCCGCAACCGCGGCGGCCGAACCGCCCGACGAGCCGCCCGGCACCAGCTTGCGGTTGTCGCCCTTCCTCTTCCACGGATTCTCGACGCCGCCGAAATGACTGGTCATATTGGACGAGCCCATGGCGAACTCGTCGAGGTTGGTCTTGCCGACCATGACCGCGCCCGCCTTCCATAGGTTGGCGGTCACCGTGCTTTCATAGGGCGGCACGAAGCCTTCGAGAATGCGCGAAGCGGCCGTGGTCTGCACGCCTTCGGTGCAGAACAGGTCCTTGATGGCCAGCGGCACGCCGTCGAGCAGGCCCGCCTGGCCCTGCGCACGGCGCGCATCGGAGGCCCTGGCCATCTCGCGCGCCTTGTCGGGCGTCTCGGTGATGAAGGCATTCAGCGCCCGGTGCTCGTCGAGCTTCCTGAGGTGCGCATCGGCCACTTCGACGGCGCTCGTCTCCTTCCTGGCAAGGGCTGCCGTGAGCTGGGCGATGGTGAGATCGGTGAGGGCAGCCATCGTCTACTCCATCACCTTGGGCACGGTGAAGAAGCCGCCGGCGTTCTTGTCGGCGGGATCGACATAGACGGCGCCGCCCGGCGCGTTGGCCAGCACCTTGGCGGCGATGCCGCCGTCGGTCACCTTGTCGGCACGCATCGGCAGGGTCACATCGGAGACCGAGGACAGCGGCTCGACATTCCTGGTGTCGACCTCGTTCAGTTGCTCGATCCAGGCGAAAATCCCCGACAGCTCGCCGGCGAGCGGCGCCAGCTCGTCATCGGCAACCTTCAGGCGGGCGAGCCGCGCGATGCGCGCCACCGTGTCCTTGTCGAGCGACATGACTCTTGCTCCAAAACGCTTGAACGGCGCGGTTGGTAGCCGGTTTGCCCCAGGCTAGCAACCCGCCGCAGGCGTCATCGGACCGCGGGCCTCCAGGCCCGCATCATGATCATGAGCGGGCCTGGAGACCCGCGGTCCGCTATGACGCGGCCTGGCCCTCGCTCGCGGTCTCGGCGATGCGGCGGGCGGCCACGGCCTCGATCTCGGCACGGACGGCCGGGCGCTTGTCGAGCAGATCCCGGAAATCCCTGCGATACAGCACCAGCAGATGGCAGTAGCCGTCGGCGATCACGTCGGCGTTGCGCGGCTGGTCGCTGAGCAGACCCATCTCGCCGAAGAAGTCACCCTCCTTCAGCCTCACCTCGAAGGTCGGCCCCCTGACGATGACCTCGCCCGCGGCGATGAAGTACATGGCGTCCGATGGCCCGCCGATCGCAACGATCTTCTCGCCCGGCAGCGCCACCAGGGCACGCAGCCGCTTGCCGACTTCGGTGATCGCCTTGCGGTCGAGCGAGGCGAACAGCGACACGCGAGAAATCATCCCGGCCAGCTCCAGGCCGAGATCGAGCGGCGGGCGCTGGCCGATGGCGCTGCGCCGCTCGCCGAGCTGCCGGCGCAGGTCGTTGTAGACCTCGCGGCTGATGATGCCTTCCTGCAGGCGCCGGACGTACTCCGCCGCTTCGAAGCGGATAGCGGCGCGCTCGAGCTGGCGCGCCTGGATCGATTCGGCGTAGCCCGGATATTGCAGCGACAGCGCCTTGAGCGCGCTGTCGACGGCCTCCTGGCGAGTCTCGATCACCGCGGCGAGCTTGACCTCGGCGTCGGGGCCGAGCAGGTCCGCCACCGAGCTGACGTTGAACGCCGCAAGCTCGGCCAGCACGCTCTGCGACACCATCAGGATCTCGAAACGATCGGCCAGGCGCTCGGTCAACAGCCAGGCGAAACCCAGCCGGCGTTGGAGCCACAGCGCCACCCTGAAGCCGGTATCGGGGCGCGAGATGTTGCGCAACCACTCTTCGTATCCCGCCACACCATGGTCGCGCACGGTGTCGATCAACCGGTCGGCGCGCGCCGCCAGCACCGCCACCATGCGGCGCGACAGGATCTGCTGCTCGAACAGTTCCAGATAGAGCTCCTTCTCGCGCGTGCAGAGCGTGACCAGCCCGACCTTGACCCGTTCGTCGAGGCTGAGGGCGAGCTCGGCCGGGGCCGATTCGATGCTGGCCTCGCCGGCCGAGGCCGGATCGGCGTCGATGCCGTCGACCCGCGCATTATGCTGGCGCATGATCTCCTGCAGATGGCGGTCGACATTGACCCGCGACAAAGCGAGCACGCGATCGCGCAGCGCGAGCTCCAGCCGGCTGAGCTTGTCGAGCCCGAGGACGTGCATGACGAGGCCGAGCGTCGTGGCGTTCACGAACAGCGTGACCAACACGAACAGGGTGGCCGACAGTGCGACGAACTCGCGGACATCATCGGGCAGGCGCTGGTCGCCGGCAGCCACCATGGCGAGCACGATGGTGACGGCGCCACGCAGGCCACCCCACACCAGGATCGCCTTGTATCGCTTGTCGACGGGCTGCACGAGATGGACCTTCTCCAGCACCGGCAGCATGCCAAACACCACGAGCGCGCGCGCCAGGAAGGCACCGACCACCACGGCGGCGACGCCCCAGACGTAGAGCCAGGTGATCTGCACCAGCACGTTGGCGGCCAGCATCGAGGCCAATACGAAGATCAGGCAGTTCGCCCAGAACTCGAGCTGTGCCCACAGCTGGCGCAGCGCCGCCCATTGGCGCGGATGCAGATGGGTGGGACCGTAGGCGGCGACCGTGAGGGCGGCGATCACGACCGAGACGACGCCGGATACGTGCCAGTAGCGGTCGGCCACCAGGAAGCTGAGATAGGTCAGACTGACCGTCACCGAGGCGATGGCGGCGTCGGATTCGCCCAGCCGCGGCAGCAGCAGCATGGCGCCGCGCGCCATGACGAAGCCGCAGATGAGGCCGCCTACGAATTCGCGCAGGAAGACCACGACCGCTCCGGTCGGATCGGTAAGGACGACCTCCATCGGATCGGGCGTGGAGCGCGAGATCAGGATGCCGATGAAAAGGCCGAAAGCGGCGATGGCGACGGCATCGTTCAGGAGCGATTCGCCCTCGGCCAGGATCGACAGCCGCTTGGGCGCGCCGACGTCGCGGAAGATGCCGATGACGGCGGCCGGATCGGTCGTCGACACCACGGCACCGAGCAGCAGGCAGACGACGAGGTCCATACCGGTCGCCAGATGCACGACGCCGCCCACGATGGCGATGCACACCAGCACCGCCACGATGGCCATCAACAGCACGGCCCACACCTCGTCGAGCAGGCGGCGCACGTCGATCGTGAGACCGGCGGTGAAGAGCAAGGGCGGCAGGAACAGCGGCAGGAACACGTCGCTGCCGACCTCGAGCTTGTCGAGGCCGACGAAAGCATCGCCCAACGCCCCGAGCCTGATGTCGCTCGAGATGATCCACGAACCGAGGAAGCCCAACCCCATGCCGGCGATCGCCAGCAGCACGGTGTGCGGCACGCGCAAGCGCTCGGCCAGCGGCACCAGCAGGCTCACCACCGTCAGCACCATGGCGATCGCGAGCAGGGCGTAGATCGTGTCGGTCACCTGACGAACTTACTCCGGCTGAAGCCCCTGTCATGAGGCCATTGTCGACCGCGACGGTCCCTCGCCTTATAACCTCGACGATGGCCAGGCTGGCAGTCTTCATTCACGGCATGTGGGGCACGCCGGACGTGTGGCGGAATTGGCGGTCGCGGTTCGAAGCGCGCGGCTGGCAAACCCTGGCGCCTGCGCTACGCCACCATGACGCGCCGCCGCACGCGCCGCCCGGCGCGCTCGGAGTCACCAGCCTGCTCGACTACGCAGCCGATCTCGAAACCGAATTGCGCGCCTTGCCGGAGAAGCCGGCAGTGATCGGCCATTCGATGGGCGGGCTGATCGCGCTGCTGCTGTGCGCGCGCGGTCTGGCGCGCGCTGGCGTGTTGCTCACGCCGGCCGCGCCGGCGAGCGTGATCGCGATCCGGCCCTCGAACTTCGTGGCCTTCGCCCGCATCCAGATGAGGTGGGGCTGGTGGCGCAAGCCGCATCGCGCAACCCTCGGCGAGGCGCTGTCGCACACTTTCAACACCACCGACTCCCGCGAGGGCAGCGAACGACATGCAGGCTTCGTGCATGATTCTGGCCGCGCCCTGTTCGAGATGGCGTGGCCCTGGCTCGATGCCAAGAAGGCCACGACGATCGATCCCCGGCTGGTCACCGTGCCGCTGCTGTTCGTCGCCGCCGAAAAGGATCGGTTGACGCCGCCGGGCGTGGTGCGCCGCGCGGCCCAGCGCTTTGCCCATGTGTCGGACTACGTCGAATATCCGAATCAGGGTCACTGGGTCGTCGGCCAGCCGGGCTGGGAGCGGGTCGCCGACGATGCCGCCACCTGGCTGGACGGCAAGACGGTCTGAGGCATGGCGATCGTCGACTTCGCAGAATTGAAGGCGCTCGTGCCCGACGGCCGCTTGATGGCGCTCGATGTCGGCAGCAAGACCATCGGCGTCGCCGCCTCCGACACATTGCGCATGCTGGCGACGCCAATCACGACCTTGAAGCGCGGCAAGTTGGCGGCCGATCTCGCTTTGCTGGCCGAGCTTGCGAAGAAGCACGAGATCAAGGCGCTGGCGATCGGGTTGCCGCTCAACATGGACGGCACGGAGGGCCCGCGCTGCCAGTCGGTGCGCCAGTTCGCGGCCAACATAGCCAGCCATGGCCCGCCGGCGCTGGCCAACCTGCCCGTCGTCTGGCAGGACGAGCGGCTCAGCACCGCTGCCGTCACGCGCGGCATGATCGACGATTATGACATGACCCGCGCCAAGCGCGCCGAGCGAGTCGACGCCGCGGCCGCGGCCTGGATTCTGGAGAGTGCGCTGGCGCGCCTGCGCAGCTAGCGTCCATCTCGATCGGACAGCGTCATGTCAGACGGACCGCGGGCCTCCAGGCCCGCCTCTTACTCTTTGCTGGCGCACCCGATCATGAGCGGGCCTGGAGGCCCGCGGTCCAATGATGCCTTACTTGAGGATGATCTCATGCGTCAGGCGTTCGCTTTCCTCGCCGGCGCGCACGTCGATGGCGAGCTCCCAGCGGCCGGACCTGTCGAACACCATGCCTTCGGCGCGGTAGCGACCATCGCCCGCCGGCACGATGGTCGGTTTGGTCTTCATGCCCCGCTTCTGCTCCGGCATCTGCGCCTCGACCGCCACCAGCTCGGCCGGATTACCGTTCTTGGTGCAGACATTGAACAGCAGGGCAAACGGCTCGCCAACCTCGATGCGCATCGGCTCGGGACGGAAGGCGATCATGTAATGGTCGGAGAATACGACCCAGCCCGTGCCACGTCCGAGGTCGAGCGGACAATCAGCCGCCAGTGCGGAGCCTGCCCCGGCAAACGACGCCAGCAGCAGACCGACTAGAGGGAGGAGGAGCCTCATCGGTATTCCATCAGCGGCGATCCTTGGCGGGCCCCTTGGCAGACCACGCGTAGTTGAAGCTAATCGAGATACGCTCGCCGGAGAAGCGGGCCGGCGGCACTTCATGACGCAGCCAGCTCTCGAACAGCACGAGGTCGCCCGCCTTGGCCGGCAGGCTGACGAACGGCCGAAAGCCCTGCGGCGCGTCGGCCCGCCGGGGCGGCGTCGCCATGTGAAGGGCCAGCCGCGGATCCTCGAACTTCAGCGCGCCGGCGCCCCTCGGCACGGCCACGTAATAAGTGCCGCTGATGAAGGAGGTCGGGTGCAGGTGCAGAGAGTGCACCGCCCCCGCCGGCATGACGTTTGCCCAGCAATCGGTCATATCAAGCGTCCGGCCGGCCAGATCGTAGTGCAGCGCCCGGGCGAACGCCGTGACGCGTGGATCGATGCGCCGGCGCAGCCGCGCAAACAGCGACGAGACGAGATGCAGCCGGTCGAGCGAACCGTAGGAGGTGTAGCCGCCGAGATAATGCCGCGCCGACCAGCGCCGGCCGGCCGCGTCCGAGGCGGCGAGCGAACGGCATTCGTCGGCCAGATCCTGCTCGAACCGGTGCGGACCCGGACCCAGGAGGGACTCTTTGCTTAGCAGTGTCGGAAAAAGGGCGCGGATCGCCATAGCGTGATTATCCGTGAAGCCGGCCTCTCGTGCTATGGTTTCGCATGCTCAGCGAACAGCAGATCGAGACCTATCGCCGGGACGGCTACCTGGTGATCCCTCGCCTGATCCAGGGCGAGCAGCTTGGCCAGTTGCGCGCGCTCACCGACCGCATCGTCGATGAGGCGCGCGGCGTTGCCGCCAATGACGAGCTCTACGACCTCGAGCCCAGCCATAGCGCGACCCTGCCACGGGTACGCCGGCTGAAGCCCGCGATCTTCAAGCGCTACGCCTTCTTCCATACCCTGGCACGCGACCCCGCGATTACGTCGATGCTGGCGCAGCTTCTGGGGGCCGCCATCCGCCAGCACGGCGGCAAGCTCAACATGAAGTCGGCCGGCTACGGCTCGCCGGTGGAATGGCACCAGGACTGGGCATTCTATCCACACACCAACGACGACGTGCTGGCGACCGGCATCTATCTCGATGACTGCGACATCGACAACGGCCCGTTGATGGTGATGCCCGGCACGCATCGCGGCCCGACCTTCGACCATCACGCCGACGGCCGCTTCTGCGGGGCGATGAACCCGGCCGATTGCGACCTCGATTTCGACAAGGCGGTCCCGCTCGTGGGACCGGCCGGTTCGATGACCATCCATCATGTGCGGCTGGTGCATGGCTCGGCGCTGAACCGGTCCAACCGCCAGCGCCGTCTGCTGCTGCACGAATACACTGCGGCCGACGCCTGGCCGCTGATGGGTGTGGCGAATTTCGAGGAGTTCAACGGCCGCATGGTGCTGGGCGAGCCCACCATCGCGCCGCGCGTGGTGCCGGCACCCGTGCGCATGCCGCTGCCGGCCGCCGACCATCAGGGCTCGATCTATGAAAATCAGCGCGGGACGGGCCGTCGGTTCTTCGAGACCTACGAGGAGCGTGTTCGTGCCGGCTAGAATCGTTGCCCTCGTGCTCGCGTTCATACTGGAAGGTCCACTGGCCCAGGCGGCCGAAAAGCTCGCGATCGGCGCCGACCACGGCACGATCGACTTCGCGATCGGCGATTCCAAGATCTTTCGCACCACCGGCAGCTTCAAGAACTGGCAAGGCGCGGTGAATGTCGACGACGCCGAGGTGCCCAAGAGCACCGTCGATGTCGTGGTCTATACCGAGAGCATCCAGATGCTGGACACCCAGCAGACGGCGATGCTGAAGGACAGCGACTTCTTCGATGTCGAAAAGTTCCCCAAGATGACCTTCGAATCGAAGAAGATCGAACGCACCGGCAACGATGCGTTCAAGGTCGAGGGCGACATCACGCTGCGCGGCATCACGCGGCCGATGACGCTCGACGTGACGGTGGCTGACCGCCGGCCCGACGCGCCGGCTGGCGCGCGCTATGCCCGCTTCCGAGGCATTGGCGCCATCAAGCGCTCCCAATTCGGCATGACCAAGTATGTCGACATGGTGGGCGATACCGTCGAGATCACCATCGCCACCGACGCGTGGCGCTGAGATCGCGCCGCCGGGACGGGCGCGTGGCCGAGCCGAGCTATCATCCCGCCGCCCAGGCGCTGCATTGGCTGACCGCGCTCGCGGTGCTGGGGATGCTGGGCGTCGGGCTGTGGATGACCGGCCTGCCGCTCGGCTTCACCAAGCTCTATGCCTATGCTTGGCACAAATGGGTGGGGCTGGTCGTGCTGGTGCTGACGGTCGGGCGCCTGCTGTGGCGCTGGCGCCATCCGCCGCCACCGCTGCCCGCCGCGGTGGTGCGCTGGCAGGCGGTGCTGGCGCCGATCGCCCATTGGGCGTTGCTTGTGCTGTTGCTCGCCATGCCGACCAGCGGCTGGCTGATGAGCTCGGCCGGCGGCGTCAGCGTCTTCTGGTTCGGCTACATCCCCCTGCCCGACCTGGTGCCGCGCGACCCCGCCTTGTTCGAGGCCTTGCGGACGACGCATCATATCCTGTCGCGGCTTCTGATCGCGGTGCTGACGCTCCATGTCGCTGCCGTCGTGCACCACGACCTGCTGCGGCGCGACGGCGTCTTCCGTCGCATGTGGCCGTTCGGAGGAACCTGATGCGCTCCTGGCCGATCCTCGCTCTCCTGCTCCTCGCCTCACCCGCGAGCGCCGGACCGCAGGACGCCTGGACCATCGATCCGCGCGCCAGTTCGCTCACTTTCACCGCTTCCCAGGTCGGCGCCTTCGTCAACGGCCGGTTCCCCACCTGGACGGGCGAGATCGTCCTTGATCCCGCCGCGCTCGCCGCGGCGCGCATCGATATCAAGATCGAGACGCCAGCGGTGGCGACCAACAACCACGACGTCGATTCGCTCCTCAAGGGACCCAACTTCCTCGACGTGCAGAAATTCCCCGCGGCACGCTTCGTGTCGACTTCGATTGCCGCCAAAGGCGGCGAGCGCTACGAGGCGCAGGGCAAGCTCACCATCCGCGACGTCACGCGCGACGCCGTGCTGCCCTTCACCCTGGCCATCGCCGACGACCCGGCGCAACCGGGCAGGCTGCGCGCAACGGCGCGCGGCCGGCTCAATCTGAAGCGGCTCGACTTCGGCGTCGGCCAGAACGAATGGGCCGGCACCGGCCAGGTCGCCAACGAGGTCACGGTCGACCTCACCGTGGTGGCAGGCCGAAGCCGATGATGGCGCGGCGCCAGTTGCTTGGCGCCGGCGCCGCGCTCCTGATCGCGTGCGATGGGCGCGCTCAATCGGACCTGTGGCCGGAATGGCTCGGCAGCTACAGCGGCGCCGTGCGGTTCTACCGGTCGATCCCGCTCGAGGACATCTATCCGCCGCCCGAGCATCCGCATGTCGATCTCGACAGTTCGGCGCCCTTCGCCGTCTATTTCTCCATCCAGGCGGAGGACGGCTGCGCCGTCGTCTGGCTGCGCATCGACGGCGGGCCGATGCAAACCACCTACCAGGGCGAGACGCTGCGCTTCGCTCCACTGGTCGGCGGCTTCGCCCGGTTGATCGACGCAGAGGCCCATCCCGCGCCGCGCTCGGCGAACCTGATCGTTCGCGCCGACTCGCTCGGCACCGAGGCGTTGTTCAACCATGCCGACGGCAGCTTCTGGCGCCGCCACTTCAACGCCCGTTTCACGCCGGCCGGCGCCGACCTGATCGTCTGGGTGTTCGACGCTGCCGGCACGCGGGCCCGTACCTGGCGCGGCTCGGCAGCCCGCCGCGACTGAAATCGCGGACTCAGCCGGACCGAGTTCGGTTCGCTATCCACGCCAGTGAAGCGCCATGCGGATCCGTCCAGGCAGTCGGCTCGCCATTGACCGACAGGAGAAAACCCTCCCGCGTTGGCCCGGCGCGCCGAGAGATGTCGGGAAACACGGTCGGCCGTTCGTTGGCGATCCAGTAGTTGGCCAGCTGACTGGCTTGCCGGGCGAAGGCTTGCCGGTCGGTCGACGAAGTGATGTAAGATAGGACGGCCGTGTGGAAGATGACGAGCGTCACGTCAGGCGGCGCCTGCGCAGCCAATCCCGCCAGATCGCGTCTCAGGTCGCCCTTTGCCACGCGCGGCTTCGTCGTCTCCGCGATCTCGATAGCGGCCCTCAACCGTTCGAGGCGCTCCGTCTGCTCTGGCCAAACCAGCGCCTCGAGCCATGCTTTATGCTGCGGCTCTGACACGACGAGCGGATGGAGATCGAGCCCTGCGCGCCAGGTGATTTGCGGCACGATGGCCGGCAGGGGCGTGCCGGGGTCGGCGGCGCACGGGAAAACCGGCGCAGATGCACCGGTCGACCCTGGCAGGATTCGGCCCTTGCCGTAGTCGTAGCCGTAGCAATCGGGCAGCAGGCACAGGCCGGCCGAGGCGCCGACTTCGATCAAGGCCAAAGGCTGCGGCAGTCGCGCAAGAACGGGCAGCAGCGTGGCGCAGCGCCCCGGCTCGTTGGTCTGGGTCGACCGCTCCAGCATGAGGCGCCGCACGGCGTCGTGATCATCGGCGAGCCGCCGGCGGAAGCCCCGCCAATCGGCCGGTGTTCCGAACAGGCAGCGCATCGTCGCCAATAGGAGGTTCGGCTGACGTTTTTCCTTCGGCAACGTGAGTAGGAACCGGAGGGTCTCGACGTCCTCGGCGATATGCCCCGCCAGCGCCTCGTAGAGAGGCGATCGGCCACGTGCTTCCAATTCGGCGAAGCGGCGATAGACCCGAGCCGTCTTCGCCAGAGCCGAGGCTTCGTCGTCCACCTGCATCGGCGCTTCGGCTAAGCTACGCGGCGGGCCTTGGCCCGACATAGTTCGACTGCGGGCGGATGATGCGGCCGCCCTTCTCCTGCTCGAAGACATGCGCGCACCAGCCGGCGGTGCGGCCCACGGCGAACAGCGCGGTGAAGGCGCTGCGCGGCACCTCAAGCGCCTCCAGGAGCAGCGCGGTGTAGTACTCGACGTTGATATCGAGACGCCGGCCGGGCTTGTGCTTGCGCAGCGCGGCGATGGCGCCCTTCTCGACCGCGGTGGCGTAGGCCAGCCGGCCGGCGGTCGCGGGCAGCGCGGCCACGGTGTGCTTCAGCACGTCGGCACGCGGGTCGCGCACCTTGTAGATGCGATGGCCGAAGCCCATCAGGGTGGTGCCCTTGGCGAAGGCGTCGTCGAACCAGGCCTCGGCGCGCGAGGCCTCGCCGATGTCGTCCAGCATGTCGAGGACGGGGCCGGGCGCGCCGCCATGCAGCGGGCCCTTGAGCGCGCAGAGCGCCGCCAGCACCGAGGAGATCAGGCCGGCATGCGTCGAGGCCACGACCCGGGCGGTGAAGGTCGAGGCGTTGAAGCCGTGGTCGGCGATGGTCGCCAGGTAGGTGTCGAGCGCCTTCTCGAACACCACGCCGGCGCGCTGGCCGCGGATCATGCGTAAAAGATCCTGCGCGGTGGTGAGCGTGGGATCCGGCGCGATCGGCGCCAGACCCTTCTCGGCGTTGAGCAGTGCGGCCAGGAACACCGGCATGGCGCCGCACACTAGGTAGTGATGCGGCACCGTCTCGTTGTCGGGCAGCATGGCGATGCCGACCCTGAGCGCCTCGACCGGATTGAGGCGGCGCGTGGCGGCGAGCAGCTTCGGCACCTCGGCAAAAGCCTGCACGCGAGCCGCCGCCAAGCCGCTTGCCACCGCCGACGTATCGCCGCCGCCTTCGGCGTAGTCCTGCCAAAGAAGCGCGGCCACGGCCTCGAAGCCGCGCGAGGCGACCAACTCCTGCAGGGCGTGACCGCGCACGACCAGCCGGCCCGCTTCGCCGTCGACCTCGCTCATCACCGTGTCGGCCACGACGACGCCGTCGAGGCCGCTGTCAACGCGCGTCTGAAGCATCCTGGTCCCCTTGGTTGTCCAAGGGGAACGTCGAGCCGATGCTCTTACTTGTCAATCTTGATTGCATTGATCAATATATCAGGTCGCACCCATATACTCGACCCACCAGTCCTGATTCGGCGCGCCACCGACGTTTCTGAAGGCAATCACCGCCGCGCCGTGCGTGAGGTTGCCGCCGGCCAGGTCGAGCGCTTGGGCAAGGCCATCGTCGGGGTGCGCATCGTCCCAGTGACCCGTCCAGATACGCCGGATTTTCTGCCATCCGTCGCCGCTGGGGGTCTGCTTGTTCGGGTCATTCATCCACGCCACCGGATCGCTGTCCTGAAAATAGAACAGCGAGCTGTCCCGGCTCAGAGAATCCGGGGCGTTGCCGAGGCTGAGCATGAAAAGCTGGCCGCTATCGGCCCAACTCAGAAATATGGTGGAGCTAGTCGTCAGCCTGAGATGAAACATCCGGGGACTCGGTGGCGATGCTTCGACGGCCACCCACACGGTATGGTCCAGATCCGCTATTCTCATGTCCTGCAGCACGGTCTCGCCGTAGCTGCCCTCCAGATTGCCGACAGCGCCAAGAACAAAGTTGTGGTTGCTGTCGCTCCGGGTACGCAACCGATACTTCAGGCCACCCTGTGGAATCATGACTGTCTCTCCCCCATGGTGGACATTGAAGAGAATGCAACTGTACGTTGTATTATTGATAGGTCAAGCGCTAATTCGGTTGCCGCTATGAGGTCGCACAGTTCGCAATCTTGACCATATTGATTAATATGGCGTCATGGCGAACGAATGGCTGAGTTCCCGCGAAGCTGCGCGCCGACTGGGCGTCTCAGCGGCCACGCTCTACGCTTACGTCAGCCGCGGCCTGCTGCGCTCCGAGGCAACCGACGGCCGGCGCGAGCGGCGCTACCGCGCCGATGACATCTCGCGGCTGAAACGCCGCCGCGACGTCGGCCGCAAGGCCGAGTCGATCGCCAACCACGCGCTCGACTTCGGCACGCCGGTGCTCGAATCGGCGCTGACCCTGATCGAGGACGGCCGTCTTTATTATCGAGGCCTCGATGCCGCGGCACTGGCGCGCACCGCGTCGCTGGAGGAGATCGCCCGCCTCTTGTGGAACTGCGACGACAAGCCGTTCGCCGCCGACAACGTCCCGCCCATGACCACGGCGCTGCGCCGCGCCTGGCTGGCTGCGGCCACGCTCGGGCCGGTCGATCGCTGCCTCGTGCTGCTGCCGGCGGCGGCCGCGCTCGACCATCCGAGCTGGGTCGAGGACCGGCAGGCGATGCTCGAGACCGGCGTCCGCGTGATGCGGCTGCTGACGGCGGCGGTGACCGCGCGGCCGCCCTCCCCGCTGCCCGTCCACGAGCAGCTCGCCGCCGCCTGGAAGGTGCCGCCTGAGCGCGCCCCGCTGCTGCGCGCCGCTCTCATCCTGTCGGCCGACCACGAGTTCAACGCCTCGGCCTTCGCGGCCCGAGTCGTGGCCTCGACCGGCGCCAACCTTTACGGCGCCACCATGGCCGGACTGGCGGCCCTGAACGGCCCGCGCCATGGCGGGCTGACGCGCCGGGTCTCCGCGCTGTTCGATGATCTGAAAAAGTCCCGCAACCTCGATGCCGATTTGGCCCAGCGGGTGCGCGACCACATCTATATTCCCGGCTTCGGCCACCAGCTCTATCCCGACGGCGACGTCCGCGCCGCCACCTTGTTCGCGCTGTTACGCGAGGCCATGTCGCGCTCGCCCGAACTCGCCTTCGCCGAGCGGCTGGCGGCTGCCGCCGAACGCCTGATCGACCGCAAGGCCAATGTCGATTTCACCACCGTGACGGTCGAGCGTGTGCTCGGCCTGCCGAAGGATTCCGCGCTCGCCCTCTTCCTGCTGGGCCGCAGCGTGGGCTGGATCGCCCACGCGCTCGAGCAGGCCGCTCACGGGGCATTGATCCGGCCGCGCGCGCGCTATACGGGTCCACGACCCGGAAGCGAAGGTAATGCCTGGTGACCGACGCACTGATCGTCATCGACATGCAACAAGGCCCGTTCGGTGACACACCTCCCTGGCACGATGTGGTCGGCCTCGTTGGCCGGCTGAACCGGCTGGCCGACGGCGTACGGGCGACGGGCGGTGCGGTCATCTTCATCCAGCATGACGGGCCGCCGGGCGATCCCCATCATCCGGACTCTCCCGGATGGAGGTTCCTCTCGAACCTCGACGTGCGGCCGGTCGATACCGTCATCCGCAAAGAATCATGCGATGCATTCCTGCATACCTCTCTCAAGGCGTTCCTACAGGCGCGGGCCATCAATCGGCTGATCATCACCGGCTGGGCGACCGATTACTGCGTTGACACCACCGTGCGCAGTGCCCTGGCGCGTGGCTATCCGACGATCGCGCCCTCCGACGGACACACCACGTCGGACCGGCCCCACCTCGCCGCGGCCAAGATCATCGAGCATCACAACGCCATCTGGGCCGACTTCCTGGCGCCCCGCGGGCCTGCCGTGGTGTGCCCCTGCGCGGACGTGCGCCTGGCTTGAACCGAAGGCGCGCCGGTTATCCACCAAATCGCCGCCTTGCGAGCACGGCACCAGCGTGCTTAACGTCGCGCTTTAGTGACAAGAAAACGCATGGGCGTGCCGAGGTTGCCCCACCTTCTCGGCATCGAGGGTCTTGCGCCTGAAGCCATTTCGGGCCTGCTCGACCTTTCCGAAAGTTACATCGACCAGAACCGATCCATCGACAAGCGGCGCGACCTATTGTCCGGCCGCACCGTCATCAACCTGTTCTTCGAGAACTCGACGCGCACGCGCACCAGCTTCGAGGTCGCCGCCAAGCGGCTGGGCGCCGACGTGATCAACATGGACGTCGCCACCTCCTCGGTGCGCAAGGGCGAGACCCTGCTCGACACGGCGATGACGCTGAACGCCATGCGCCCCGATTCGATCGTCGTGCGCCACTCGGAATCGGGCGCGGTCAATCTGCTGTCACAGAAGGTCAACTGCGCCGTCATCAACGCCGGCGACGGCCAGCACGAGCATCCGACCCAGGCGCTGCTCGACGCGCTCACCATCCGACGACGACGCGGCAGCCTGCAGGGCCTGCTGGTGGCGATCTGCGGCGACATCATGCACAGCAGGGTGGCGCGCTCGAACATCCATCTGCTGCAGATCATGGGCGCGCGCGTGCGGGTGGTCGGCCCGCCCACCTTGATGCCGACCGACATCGAAAAGATGGGTGTCGAAGTCCATTACAGCATGAAGACCGGCCTCAGGGACGTCGACATCGTCATGATGCTGCGCCTGCAGACCGAACGCATGCAGGGCCTGTTCGTGCCCTCGATTAGCGAGTACTTCCACTTCTTCGGCCTCGACCACGAGAAGCTCAAGTTCGCCAAGCCCGATGCGCTGATCATGCATCCCGGCCCGATGAATCGCGGCGTTGAGATCGATTCGGAAGTCGCCGACGACCTCGGCCGCTCGGTCATCCATGAGCAGGTCGAGATGGGCGTGGCGGTGCGCATGGCCTGCCTGGAGGCTCTGATCGGCGGCCGGCGCAATGCGCTGGCGGGAGCCGCCGCATGAGCGTCGTCTTCTCTTCGCTGGGGGCGCGCCACTCCCGTGGCGCGTCTTCTCATGCTCATTCGGATCGCGAGCATCTTGCCCGCGTCGTGATCATGAGCGGGCCAGAGGCCCGCGGTCTGGAAGACCGTGACGCGCCACTGGAGTGGCGCGCCCCCAGCGGGGCACCCGCGTGAGGGGCAACGTCACCCCGGGCGTGCCGCAGCACAGCGGATCGACGGCCTACATCAACGCCCGCATCATCGATCCCGTGGGCGACTCGGAATATCGCGGCGCCATGTTGATCAGCGACGGCAAGATCGCCGATTTCGGGCCCAACCTGTTCGCCTCGGGCGCGCCCTACGGCATCCAGTCGGTCGACTGCCGCGGCCTCTATCTCGCGCCGGGCCTGGTCGACACGCGCGTTCACACCGGCGAGCCGGGCGAGGAGCACAAGGAGACCCTGGCGAGCGCAGGTGCTGCCGCCGCGGTGGGCGGCATCACCTCGCTGGTGCTGCTGCCCGACAACGAGCCGCCGTTCGACGACGCCTCGCTGATCGAATTCGTCGCCCGCCGCGCCCGCCAGGTCAAATTGGCGAACATGTACGCCTATGGCGCACTCACGGTCGGGCTGGAGGGCAAGGAGCTGGCCGAGATCGGCCTTCTGGCCGAGGCCGGCGCCGTGGCTTTCACCGACGCCGACCATTCAGTCGGCAACGCCCAGGTGATGCGCCGCGCGCTCTACTACGCCAAGGCGTTCGATGCGCTGATCGTCCATCTGCCGCAGGAGCCGACCTTGTCGGGCGGCCACATGACCAGCGGCGAGACCGCGACCCGGCTCGGCCTCGCGGGCAATCCGCCGCTCGCCGAGGTAATGATGGTCGAGCGCGACATCCGGCTGGCCGAGATGACCGGCGGGCGCCTGCACCTCGCCAAGATCTCAACGGCCGAAGCGGTCGCCGCCATCGCCAACGCCAAGGCGCGCGGGCTAAAAATCACGTGCGACACCGCCGCTCCGTATTTTGCCTTGAACGACCTCGCGGTCGGCGACTATCGCACCTTCGGCAAGCTGGTCCCGCCGCTGCGCGCCGAGAAGGACCGCATGGCCGTGGTCGAAGGCCTGAAGAATGGGACGATCGACGCCATCGTCTCCGACCACCGGCCGCAGGACCAGGACAGCAAGCGCGTGCCCTTCGCCCAGGCCGAACCGGGCGGCATCGGCCTGGAAACCCTGCTGCCGATCTCGCTCGAGCTGGTGCATAACGGCCACCTCACCCTGCCGCGCCTGTTCCAGCTGCTGTCGAGCACGCCGGCGCGATTGTTCGGGCTGCCGGGCGGAAAGCTCGCCAAGGGTGCGCCGGCCGACCTCGTGGTGTTCGACCCCGACTATGCGTGGAAGGTCGATCGCGACGAGCTCTGCAGCAAGACCAAGAACACGCCGTTCGACGAGCGCCCGGTGCAGGGCCGCGTCATGGCAACCATCGTCGGCGGCCGCACCATCTATCGCGACGACAGTTTCACGACGACTGCGCAAGCCGCCTGACTGCGCCGCGGCGGCGCCAAAAGCCGCCTCCAAACGGCCACTTCGTCTGGTATTGTCGCGCTCTTCCCACGGACCAGGGCGGCAGATGATGCTTCGACAGTTTTCTCTTCTCGCGGCCGCGACGGCGGCTCTCGCCGGCACGGGCCACGCCCAGACGCGCGGCCAGTCGCGCGACGACCTGCTCGACGCTTTGACGCGCCATATCCAGATCTGCGGCGAGATCACCGACACCCAACAGCGCCTGTCCTGCTACGACCGGCTGCAGACCCAGGTCGGCGGCGTATCGGCCCCGGCGCCCACGCCGACCCCGTTGCAGGCAGCGCCCGCGCCCTCGATGCAGAGCCCGCCCCCCACCATGGGATCGTCGATCAACAGCGCGCCGCTCTCGCCCCAGCCGCTCTCGCCGCCGCCCCTCGCGCCCCAGCCGCTCGGCGTACCGGGTGGCGGGGTCGCCACGCTGGGTGGCCCGTCACCGCCCATGGGAGCGCCGCCGTCGTCGCAGGATCCCAACGCCGCCTTCGACCCGAGCAGTTCGACCTACCGCGTGCCGGAGGCGCTCGGTCCCAAACCACAGCCGCAGATGCGCCGGACGGGTCCGCGGCCGATTCCCTATTCGGCGACGCCGCAGCCTCTAGTGACCCTGGGCGCGACCAACCTGACCTATGGCGATTCGCGCTACTGGCAGGTCACGGTGACGCTCACCTCCAATACGCCGAAGGGCATCAACACCCAGGCGGAGTGCACCTTCATGAATGCCGGACGGCCGGTCTCGACGGACTATCTCGGGCCGCTATTCATCCAGCCCGGCGAGCAGATCACCACCGAGTTGATCGGCCCGCCGACCACGACCTACATCGACTCGACCAACTGCAAGGTCGTGAGCCCGTAGAATGGAACCGCACGACCTCACCCTGGAGCCCACCCTTCGAGACGGCGCTGCGCGCCTCCTCAGGGTGAGGCGGCGGGCGTAACAGATGGCGTCCACCTTGGTCCTTCTGCTGGGACCGTTCCTGCTGGGATACCTGCTGGGCTCGATCCCGTTCGGCCTGCTGCTGACGCGCGCGGCAGGGTTGGGCGATATCCGCAAGGTGGGCTCGGGCAATATCGGCGCGACCAACGTGCTGCGCACCGGCCGCAAGGGGCTGGCGGCCGCCACCTTGTTGCTCGACGCGCTGAAGGGCATCGCGGCGGTGCTGATCGCCCGCCAGCTTGGCGAACTCGCTGCGGTCGGCGCGGCGGCGGGCGCGGTGCTCGGTCACATGTTCCCGGTGTGGCTCTCCTTCAAAGGCGGCAAGGGCATGGCCACGACGCTGGGCGTGATGTGGGGGCTCGCCTGGCCGGTCGGCGCCATCGGCTGCGCGGCGTGGCTCCTGTTCGCCGCGATCTCCCGCTACTCGTCGCTGGCGACGCTGCTGAGCGCCGCGGTTGCAGCAATTGCCGCCTGGTTCCTTACCGACCCGCGGGCGGCCATCCTGCTCACCCTGCTGGTGCCGCTGGTCTGGGCGCGCCATCACCAGAATATCGACCGGCTGTTGAAGGGCACCGAACCGAAGATCGGCCAGCGCGCCAAGGCCGAGGGCGCCTCTACTTCAGGCGCGTGAAGCCGTCGGCGCTCCAGTCCTCGCTGCCGACTCCGTGATGGACGAAGAAGAGTCCCTCGGGATCCACCTTGTCCTTGACCTGCCGCAGCCGGGGATAGTTCGTCCCCCAGAAGGCGCCCTGCCAGTCGGCTTCGAAATAATTCGACTCCGATACGTAGGAGCCTGGATTCGGCACCAGCTTGCGCAGTTCACCCGTCGCGGCGGCGATGTCGCGCGCATTGCGACGGGCGAGCGGCAGGTCGGGTTCGTGGCCCGCGATCCCCGGGAAGGACGGCGGCCCCGCAGCGGCGATGATGGCCAGGGCGAAGGCATCGGCGGCGGCGGGGTTGGTCGCTGTGTCGCGCGCCGCTGCGACCGCCTCGGCCGGCGCTCCCGCCAGGCCCTTGTTGAAATGCAGTGACGTCGTCCGCCGGCGTGAGGCGGCGAACAAGGCGTCGACGAGTTGCGGCTGGCGCGCCGGCTCGAGCAGCGACGCCGGCATCCATGTCGATTCGTAGCCGTGCAGACACCAGCCGGACTCTTCCTGGTTGGTGCGCCAGAACACGTTGCCCTCGGGCGCGCCGGGGCGGTCGTCGCCCAGCACGATCTGCGGCGCGTTCTTCTTGAGAAATTCAGCGTCCCACAGATATTGCGCCGGCGCCGCGAAGAACATCGGCGCCGCGACCGTGGTGTAGTCGCCGCCCTGTTCCGCGATCCAGGAGACGAAGGGCCGCCAGGCCGCTTCCGCCTGGTCGCGATCGATGCCCTGAAAGACCATCGCGACCTCGAAGACGTTGCTGCCGTGGAACTTCGCCTGCTCGCCCCACGTCGGATTGAACAGCGCGTCGCGATAGAAGGCGACGAAGCGCTCGATCAGCCGCCGGAACGCGGCATCGGAATTGGCCTTCACCGCGGCGAACGCAGCGCCGAACGACTTCGGCAGTTCGTGGGTGCGCAAGGTGAGTCGCGTGACCACGCCGAGGCTGCCGCCGCCGCCGCCTTTCAAGCCCCAGAACAGGTCGGCATTGGTGCAGGCGTTGGCGATGCGCACGGCGCCGTCGGCCGTCACCACCTCGGCCTCGATCAGGCTGGCGGCCGCCGAGCCGTAGCGCTTGGAGAAGCTGCCGAAGCCGCCGCTCTGCACCAGGCCCGCCACGCCCACGGTGAGGCAGCCGCCGCCCTGCACGTAGCGGCCGGCCTTGGTGACGGCGGCATAGGCGTGCAGCCAGACCGCGCCGGCGCCGATCGACACCGCCGGCTGCGCGGCGTCGCTGCAGCCCTGGCCCACGAAGGCGTCGTGGATGTCGATGCGATCCATCGGCCGCGTCCAGACCAGCAGCGAATCGGCTGCGTTCGACGTGCCCTGGTAACTATGTCCGCCGCCCTTCACCGCCAACCGCAGCCGGTGCGTGCGCGCGAAGTCGACCGCCGCCACCACGTCGGCGGTATTGCGCGCGGCGACGGCATAGGCGCTGGGCGCCGACGTCCAGGCATCGACCCAGCCGCTGGTCTGGGTGAGCGCGACATTGTCGCCGATGTACCAGGGGTTCTTCAGGGCGCGGAAGACCGCCGCGCACTCGGCACTCTCGGGCGCGCTTCGGCAAGCCTCGAGCGGCGTGCGCACTTGGGTGAGCTGCCCGCCCACTTTCGCATTAAGCTCGCCCCATTGGGCGGCCGACGGCCAGGACGGATCGCCAGGGCGGTTGCGGCGAAAGACGGAGGGGGCGTTTTGGGCGAGGGCGGTCGACATCAGCGGCAGGCCTCCAGCTAGGATCATGAGCTTACGTCGGTTCATGGAAGTTCCTCGATGTGGGTTCGCGAGCAGCGCCGTTTTCTACCCGCGTGACCCTCGATCGCGCCGCGAATTGTGACGACCGGCAAGGTTCGTGGGACGACCGGCCCAAAGAAGGGGACGACCGGGGCGCACCATCCCGCCCACCGAGCTCCATTGATCGCCTAGCGTGCCGCCGTTAGGGTCGGTGCACAATCTCTGCAGGAGGCGATGGCCATGTTCGTTGCCAAGTTCGCTGCTCGTATGGCCGTTCTCGCCGCGGCCGCCCTTTGCGCGGCCTCATTTGGTACAGCCTCGCTGGCCGAAGCCAAGAGCTTGCGCTGGGCGAGCCAGGGCGACGCCCTCACCCTCGACCCGCACGCCCAGAACGAGGGGCCGACGACAGCGATGAACAGCCACGTCTACGAAGCCCTCATCAGCCGCGACCCCTCGCTTGCCAAGGTGCCGGGGCTGGCGCTGTCGTGGAAGACGATCGCCTCCGACGTCTGGGAATACAAGCTTCGGCCCGACGTCAAGTTCAGCGACGGCACGCCCTTCACCGCCGACGACGTGGTGTTCAGCTACAACCGCGCCCTCTCGCCCAGCTCCGACTTCAAGGCCTATATCTCCTCGATCAAGGAGGTGAAGGCGATCGATCCGCTCACCGTGCACATCATCACCGATGGGCCCAACCCCATCCTGCCCGACTACACCAGCGCCATCCTGATCATGTCCAAGGCGTGGTCGGAGAAGCACAACGTGGCCAAGCCGCAAAGCTTCAAGGACAAGGAAGAGACCTACGCGGTGCGCAACGCGATGGGCACCGGCCCTTACACCGTGAAGCAGCGCGACCCCGACGTGCGCACGGTGCTGGAAAAGAACCCGACCTACTGGGGCGCCAAGCAATTCCCCAACTATCCCGACGAGCTGGTCTATACGCCGATCAAGGAACCGGCGACCCGGGTGGCGGCGCTGATCTCGGGCCAGGTCGACTTCGTGCTCGACGCGCCGCTGCAGGACATCGCGCGCATCAAGCAGACGCCGGGCCTCAAGACCGAGGAGACCGCGCAGGTGCGCTCGATCTTCCTCGGCCTCGACATGGGCTCGCCCGAGCTCAAGTATTCCGACGTCAAGGGCAAGAACCCGTTCGCCGACAAGCGCGTGCGCCAGGCGATGTACCAGGCGATCGACATCAACGCGATCAAGGCCAAGGTGATGCGCAACTTCTCGGCGCCGGCCGGCCTCACCACTGCGCCCGGCGTGCACGGCTACACCAAGGAGCTCGACCAGCGGCTGAAATACGACGTCGCCGGCGCCAAGCAGCTGATGGCCGACGCGGGCTATCCCAACGGCTTTGGCGTCACGCTCGACTGCCCCAACGACCGCTACAACAACGACGAGCAGATCTGCCAGGCGATCGCCGGCATGCTGGCGCAGATCGGCATCAGGATCGACCTGCAGGCGCGCTCCAAGACCCTGCACTTCCCCAAGCTGCAGAAGAAGGACTCCAGCATGTACCTGCTGGGCTGGGGCGTCCCGACGCTCGATTCGCACTATGTCTTCACCTTCCTCTATCAGACCGAGGATGCGGCGAAGAAGGTCGGCGGCTGGAACTACACCGGCTACAGCAATCCCAAGATGGACGAGCTCACCGACGCCATGCTGAAGGAGGTCGACCAGGCCAAGCGCGACAAGATGATCGCCGATGCCTGGGCGCTGGCGGTGGCCGACATGCCGTACCTGCCGCTGCACCACCAGCTCATCGTCTGGTCGATGAGCGACAAGGTGACGATCCCGATCTTCGCCAACGACGCGCCCAACTTCAAATATTCGACGATCAAGTGAGCTGCTTCTTCGCCTCCCCACTTCGTGGGGAGGATGACCATTAATGCTCGCCTTCATCGTCTCGCGTCTGCTGCAGTCCCTCGCCGTCATGCTGGCGGTGTCGTTCCTGTGCTTCGCGCTGTTCAACTTCGTGGGCGACCCGGTGAACAACATGGTGGGCCAGGAGGCGACGCCGGCCGAGCGCGCTGAGATGCGCCGCGACCTCGGGCTGGAAGATTCCGTGGCGGTCCAGTTCGCCCGCTTCCTGGGCAACGCCGTCACCGGCAATTTCGGTAAAAGCTACCGGCTGGCGCGCCCGGTCTCCGATCTGATCGTCGAGCGCATGCCGGCAACGCTCGAGCTGGTGGCGATGGCGGCCCTGCTGGCCCTCGCCATGGGCATCCCGCTCGGCGTGCTGACGGCGCTGCGCCGGCACAAGCTCGACAGCGGCGCCATCATGACCTTCTCGCTGGCGGGCGTCGCCATGCCGACCTTCGTGATCGGCATCCTGCTGATCTATGTCTTCTCGGTGGAGTGCAAGAACTGGGCGCCGGCGCTCGGCCTGCCGGCCGACTGGTGCTTCCCCTCGTTCGGGCGCGGCGAGACGGTGAAGCTCGGCTGGTGGACCACCGGGCTCCTCACGGCGTCGGGCCTGAAGGCGCTCGTGTTGCCCGCCTTCACCCTCTCGCTGTTCCAGATGACCCTGGTGCTGCGGCTGGTGCGCTCGCAGATGCTCGAAGTGCTGCGCACCGACTACATCAAGTTCGCGCGAGCCCGCGGACTCACCAACCGCGCCGTGCATTTCCGCCACGCGCTCAAGAACACGCTGCTGCCGGTGATCACCGTGATCGGCCTGCAGGTCGGCGGCCTGATCGCCTTCTCGATCATCACCGAGACGGTGTTCCAGTGGCCGGGCATGGGCCAGCTCTTCATCCAGTCCGTGCAGTTCGCAGACATCCCGGTGATGGCGGCCTACCTGGTCATGGTCTCCTTCCTCTTCGTCGTCATCAATTTCTTCGTCGACCTGCTCTACGCCGCGATCGATCCGCGGCTCAGGCTCGACCGGGCTCAGTTGGGAACCGCAGGCGGATGAATCCGAAAAGCGCAAACCTTCCCTGGGCCCTGATCGGCGCGGCCTGCCTCGGTTCGTTCGCTGCCACCGCGAGCGGCACCACGCGCGCGCCCTTCCTGCTCGACATGGCGCACGACCTCGATGTCAGCATGCCGCTGGTCGCCAACCTGGTGTCCCTGACGTCCATATCCTGGGGTGTCACTTCGGCACTGGGTGGCTGGTTGTCCGACGTCGTCGGCCGACGGCCGCTGCTGGTGGCGGGTCTATTTACCCTCTCTCTCTCGGTGCTGGCGCAGGCGCTGGCCGGCTCCTTCTTCTGGATTGCCGTGTGGGCCACAGTCGGTGGCGGCTGCAGCGGCGCCTTCATGGGCGTGGTCTTCGCCGAGGTCTCCGGGCGAGTGCCCGACAGCCAGCGCGGCCGTGCACTTGGCTGGGTGATGAGCGGCCAGTCGCTGACCCTGGTGATCGGCGTGCCCATGGCCGCCGCCGTGGGCTCGCTGATCGGCTGGCGCGGCTGGCTGGTTTGCGTCGGCGGCCTTGCCTTTGCCGCCAGCCTCAGTCTGTTCGCCGCAGTCGGGCGCGGCACGGCGGGCCACATGCGCGGCAGCGTGCGGCCGTCGCTGCGCACGGCGCTGTCGCCCAAGGTGCTGGGCCTGCTCGGCACCGGCATCGCCGAGCGCATCTGCTACGGACTGGCGGCGATCTATTTCGCCACTTTCCTGCAGACGACCTATCATCTCTCCCTGGTGGAGACCGCCATTCCGCTGGCCGTGTTCGCGCTGGGCAATGTCGCCGGCACCGTCCTGGGCGGTCAGCTCGCCGACCGCCGGCGCGACCGGTTGCTGACCTTCGCCCTCGCCATGGCGCTGTCGGGTCTCGCTGCCCTTGCGCTCTTCCTGTGGCATCCCAATCCGGCGATCTCCGTGGCGCTGGGCTTCGTCTATGTGCTCCTGAACGCGCTGGGACGACCTTCCTACATGGCCTCCCTGGCCGCCGTGCCCGAGGCAGTGCGCGGCACCGTGCTGGGGCTGAACGGCGCCTCAGCCAGCGTCGGCTGGATCGGCGCGGCGGCACTGGGTGCGGTGATGATCGGTTCGGTGGGCTTCGAAGGCTTCGGCCCGCTGGCCGCGGCGCTGGCCTTCGCCGCCGCGGCAGGCGCGCTGCTCAACCGCCGCAGGACGTCATGAGCGACACGACGCTGCGCGCCCGGCTGCGCGAGTCGGACATATGGTGGAGCTTCCGCCACTCGCCGCTTGCCGTCGCCGCCGCCCTCGTGACCCTGCTCTATTTCCTCGGCGCCATCTTCGCGCCCTGGGTGGCGCCGTTCGATCCGTTCGACGTGAAGTCGCTCAACCTGATGGACGCCTTCACGCCGCCGGCCTGGAACGAGAACGGCAGCGCCCGCCACCTGCTGGGCACCGACAACCAGGGCCGCGACGTGCTGTCGGCCATCCTCTACGGCAGCCGCGTGTCGCTGGTGATCGGCCTTGCCGCCATCGTGCTGTCGGTCACCACGGGCGTGCTGCTGGGCCTTCTGGCGGGCTATCGCGGCGGCTGGGTCGAGGCGGTGGTGATGCGGCTGGCCGACATCCAGCTCACCGTGCCCGCCATCCTGATCGCGCTCACCCTGGATGGCGTGGCGCGGGTCGTGCTGCCCAGGGGCGTGCACGACGACATCGCCATCTGGGTGCTGGTGCTGTCGATCGGGGTCGCCTACTGGCCGCAATTCGCCAGGGTAACCCGCGCCACGACGCTCGCCGAAAAGAACAAGGACTATGTCAACGCCGCACGCATCATCGGCGTGCCGGGCGCCCGCATCGCGCTCGCCCACGTGCTGCCCAACGCCTGGGGGCCGGTGCTGGTGATCGCCACCATCGAGCTGGCGCTCGCCGTCATCGCCGAGGCCTCGCTGTCCTATCTCGGGGTCGGCATGCCGGCCACCCAGCCTTCGCTCGGCACCTTGATCCGTATCGGCAACGCCTTCCTGTTCTCCGGCGAATGGTGGATCGTGATCTTCCCCGCCCTCGCGCTCGTCATCCTGTCGCTGGCCGTCAACCTCTTGGGCGACTGGCTGCGCGACGCGCTCAATCCCAAGCTGCGCTGATTCTATCATGGGTTGTTTTACATCCTGAGGGCTCGCGCGTATCGTTGGGCCATGTTCGACGGTCCCTTTGCCTCACAACTCGATCCCGCGGAGCGCCGCGCGCGGCTGCGGCTGACGCGCAGCGCACGGATCGGCCCCGTCACTTTCCACGAAGCGCTGGAACATTTTGGCTCGGCCCGCGCGGCGTGCGTGCGCCTGGCCACGGTCTCCGATGCCGAGGTCGGCCGCGAGGAAGAGGCGCTGGCACGCGCGGGCGGCGGTTTCCTGGTGATCGGCGATCCGGCCTATCCAGCCGCCCTGGCCGCACTGCCCGATGCACCGCCGGTGCTCTCCGCGATCGGCGATCTCGGGCTGGTGGGCCGGCCCATCCTGGCCGTGGTGGGCGCGCGCGAAGCCTCGGCGGCCGGTTGTCGCTTCGCCACCGAACTGGCGGCGAACCTTGGCGCGGCAGGCTTCGTGGTGGCCTCGGGCCTGGCCCGCGGCATCGACGCGGTCGCCCATCAAGCCGCCCTGGCCACCGGCACCGTGGCCGTGCTGGCCGGCGGCATCGACCAGATCTACCCGCTGCAGAATGCCGCCCTATATGCCGAGATCGCCGCGCGCGGCCTCCTGCTCAGCGAATCGCCGCTCGGCACGCCGCCGGTCGCCCGCGCCTTTCCACGGCGCAACCGCATCGTCAGCGGCCTATCGGCCGGCGTCGTGGTCATCGAGGCTGCTGCCCGGTCGGGCTCGCTGATTACCGCCCACAGGGCCGCCGAGCAGGGTCGCGAGGTTTTCGTCGTGCCGGGGTCGCCCATGGACCCGCGCTATGCCGGATCCAATAACCTCATCCAGGATGGGGCCATTCTGGCCTGCCATGCCAACGATATTCTAGGTGTGCTCGGCCGGCCACGGCCTACCCCGCAAGTCGTTGAGAAACCGAGGCAAAAACCGGCCAACCCGACGGTCGCCCAGGTCCTCTCCGCCCTTGGGTCGGTACCCACTGCGGTTGACGAACTGGTACGTCGATGCCAAGTGTCCGCCGCCTCCATGGCGGAGGTCCTGCTGGCTCTCGAGCTGGAAGGCCGCCTGGAAAGGCACCGGGGTAACCGCGTATCTCTGATGTAGGTCAGTGATTTAGCTCCGGTTCTTGATCTTAAACTGGAGCATATACCGGCGATGGACGTATTGGTCGTCGAGTCCCCGGCCAAGGCTAAGACCATTGGGAAATATCTCGGTCCCGGTTTCACCGTGCTGGCCTCCTATGGTCATGTCCGCGACCTGCCGGCCAAGGATGGCTCGGTCCGCCCGGACGAGGATTTCGCCATGGACTGGTTGGTCGACCCGCAATCCCAGAAGCGGCTCGACGCTATCGCCAAGGCGGTGACCAAGGGCGGCAAGCTCTATCTCGCCACCGACCCGGATCGCGAGGGCGAGGCCATTTCCTGGCACGTCCGGGACGTGCTCAGAGCCAAGAAGGCGCTGACCGGGGTCGACGTGAAGCGCGTCACCTTCAACGCCATCACCAAGCAATCGGTGCTCGACGCTGTCGCCCATCCACGCGAGCTCGACCAGCCCCTGATCGACGCCTACATGGCGCGCCGCGCGCTCGACTATCTCGTGGGCTTCACCCTCTCGCCTGTGCTCTGGCGCAAGCTGCCGGGCAGCCGCTCGGCGGGCCGCGTGCAATCCGTCGCGCTGCGCCTGATCTGCGAGCGCGAGTCCGAGATCGAGGTCTTCAAGACCCGCGAATACTGGACGGTCGATGTCCTGTTCGGCACCGCCAAGAAGCAGACGCTGAAGGCCCGCCTCACCCACCTGGACGGCCGCAAGCTCGACAAGTTCGACCTCGACACCCAGGAGCGCGCCGAGCAGGCCAAGCGGGAGATTGAACGCCGCGCCTTCTCCGTCGCCTCAATCGATCGCCGCCAGGTGCGGCGCAACCCGCCGCCGCCTTTCATCACCTCGACCTTGCAGCAGGAGGCCTCGCGCAAGCTGGGTCTGGGCGCCGCCACCGCCATGCGCGTCGCCCAGCGGCTCTACGAGGGCGTCGATATCGGCGGCGAGACCGTCGGCCTCATCACCTACATGCGCACCGACGGCGTGCAGCTCGCCCCGGAGGCGATCGGCCAGACGCGCCGCCTGATCGAGACCAAGTACGGCCAGAGCTATGTGCCGGCGAGCCCGCGCATCTACACCTCGAAGGCCAAGAACGCCCAGGAAGCGCACGAGGCGATCCGCCCGACCGACCTCTTCCGCACGCCCCGGGACGTGGCGGCGTATTTGGACAAGGACCAGCTCGGCCTCTACGAGCTGATCTGGAAGCGCACCGTGGCGAGCCAGATGGAAAGCGCCGTGCTCGACCAGGTGACGGTCGATATCGCGAGCGGCGACAAGACCGTGCAGCTCCGCGCCACCGGCTCGGTCGTGAAGTTCAACGGCTTCCTCACCCTCTACGACGAGGGCAAGGACGAGAACGGCAACGAGGACGAGGAAGGCAATGCCATCCTGCCCGATGTCGCCCCGGACGAGGCGCTCGACCGCCGTGACGTCCTGCCGGAACAGCATTTCACCGAGCCGCCGCCGCGCTATTCCGAGGCCAGCCTGGTGAAGAAGCTCGAGGAGCTCGGCATTGGCCGCCCGTCGACCTACGCCAGCATCATCGAGGTGCTGCAGCGCCGCAACTACGTGAAGCTCGACCGCAAGCGCTTCGTGCCGGAGGATCGCGGCCGCATCGTCACCGCGTTCCTGCAGACCTACTTCCCGCGCTACGTCGAATACAACTTCACCGCCCATCTCGAGGAAGAGCTCGACGACATCTCCGACGGCAAGATCGACTGGCGCCAGGTGCTGCGCGAATTCTGGAAGGCCTTCTCCGCCGCCGTCGGCGAGACCAAGGACCTCCGGGTCAAGGAAGTCTTGGACAAGCTCGACGAGGAGCTGGGCCCGCATTTCTTCCCGGCCAACGACAATGGCGGCAAGAGCCCGCGCGACTGCCCGTCCTGCGCCAACGGCAGGCTGGGGCTCAAGCTCGGCAAGTTCGGCGCCTTCATCGGCTGCTCGAACTATCCCGAGTGCCGCTTCACCCGCAAGCTGGGCATCGTTGATGCCGATGCCGATGCAGCCTCCGGCGCCAATCTCGACGGGCCCAAGCTCCTGGGCATCGATCCGGTGAGCGGCAAACCGGTCACCCTGCGCAACGGGCCGTACGGACTCTATGTCCAGCTCGGCGAGCCCGAGGGCAAGGAGAAGCCCAAGCGGCAGTCGCTGCTGAAAGGCATGACGCCCGACGAAGTCACCTTGGACAAGGCGCTGGCGCTGCTGTCGCTGCCGCGCGAGCTGGGTCCGCATCCCGAGGACGGCGCGCAGATCCTGGCCGGCGTCGGCCGTTTCGGGCCGTACGTCAAGCACGGCGCCAAGTACAAGTCGATCCCGGCCGACGAGAGCGTGCTCGACATCGGCATGAACCGC
>DASZJU010000425.1:0-14755 GCA_035947815.1 Reyranella sp. | reverse complement strand
ACAGCCCAAGTCTAGGCAGATTTGTTGCCTTCGCCCATCGGAGCCTGCATGATGATGCCAATTATAAGAAAAAGTGAGCCTGTAGTTTAGGGAGGGTTCATGGTGGGGGCGTCCGCCCAGCGCTTGACCGCGCGAGAGGGCGACAACCAGCTTGTGATCGAGAGCGTATCCAAGCGATTCGGCGGCGTGACGGCCGTCCAGGACGTGTCGCTCGACGTTCCACGCGGCAGCATCCTGTCCATCATCGGCCCCAACGGCGCCGGCAAGACGTCGCTCCTGAACATGATCTCGGGCTTCTACAAGCCCGACTCTGGCCGCATCGTGCTGGAAGGCCAGGACATCACCCAGAAGAAGCCGAGCGACATCGGCGCTCTTGGCATCGCGCGCACGTTCCAGAACATCGCTTTGTTCAGCGGGCTCACCGTGCTGGACAACCTCATGCTCGGCCGCCACGTGCGCATGAAGGCGGGCGTGCTGGCGAGCGTCGTCTACTGGGGCATGGCCCAGAAAGAGGACATCGCGCATCGCGAGGTGGTCGAGGAGATCATCGAGTTCCTGAAGCTGCAGGATCTGCGCAAGCTGCCGACGTCGGCGTTGCCCTACGGCCTGCGCAAGCGTGTCGAGCTCGGCCGCGCGCTGGCGGTCGAGCCCAAGGTGCTGCTGCTCGACGAGCCGATGGGCGGCATGAACCAGGACGAGAAGGAAGACATGGCGCGCTACATCCTGGACGTGAACCAGGAACGCGGCATCACGGTGGTGCTGATCGAGCACGACATGGGCGTGGTCATGGACATTTCCGACCGGGTGATCGTGCTCGATCGCGGCCGTCGCATCGCCACCGGCACGCCCGAGGAGGTCCAGCGCGATCCGGTGGTGATCGAGGCCTACCTCGGAACGGCCAAGAAGGGAGAGCGCGCATGAGCCTGGTCGATCACGCAAAGACCTCGACATTGCCCAAACTCCTGCAGCGCAACGCCGAGCAGGATCCCAAAGGCGCCGGCATGCGCGAGAAGACGCGCGGCGTCTGGCAGACCTTCAGCTGGCCGGCCTATCGCGACAACGTGCGCGACTTCGCGCTCGGCCTGGCCGCGCTCGGCTTCAAGCGCGGCGACAAGCTCTCGGTGGTGGGAGACAACCGTCCGCAGCTCTACTTTGCGCAACTCTCGGCCCAGGCGCTGGGCGGCGTGTCGGTGCCGGTCTATCAGGACTCGATCGCCGCCGAGCTGGTCTACGTGCTGAACCACGCCGAAACGTCGATCATCGTTGCCGAAGACCAGGAGCAGGTCGACAAGGCGCTGTCGCTCAAGAGCCAATTGCCGAGGCTGCGCTGGATCGTGTTCGATGATCTACGCGGCCTTGCCTTCTATGACGACCCGATCCTGCGCTCGTTTGCAAGCGTGCTGGAGGAGGGTCGCACGTTCGGCGAGGCCAATCCGGACTTCTACGCGGCCGAACTCGACAAGGGTGGCGCCGACGACACGGCGATGATCGCCTACACCTCCGGCACCACCGGCAATCCCAAGGGCGCGATGCTCAGCCATCGCAACCTGATCGCGACCGCCGAGGCCTTCGTGGAAGTGAACGACGTCAAGCCTGGCGACAACTGGCTGTCGTACCTGCCGATGGCCTGGCTCGGCGACGCCGCCTTCACGCTGGGCCTGGCGCTGGTGGCGCGACTCACCGCCAACTGCCCCGAGAATCCCGAGACGGTGCAGCGCGACCTTCGCGAACTGGGACCCGATTCCATGCTGGCGCCGCCGCGCATCTGGGAGAACATGCTGACCCAGATGCAGATCAAGGGTGGCGACGCCTCACCGCTGAAACGCCGCGTGTACGAGCATTTCCGCAGCCTTGCCGAGCGCTGCGAGCTGAAGCGCAGCGACGGCAAGGAGCTGTCGCTGGTCGACCGGCTGGGCCTGGCGGCGGGAGAAATCCTGGTCTACGGGCCGGTGCGCGACCAGCTTGGCCTCAACAAGGCGCGCTGGTGCTACAGCGGCGGCGCACCCCTGGGGCCCGACACCTACCGTTTCTTCCGCTCCTTCGGCATCAACCTGAAGCAGGTCTACGGCGCCACCGAAGCGTCGGCGCTGATCTCCTGTCAGGCCGACGCGGAAGCCAACCCCAACACCGTTGGCCGCCCGATCCCGCACATAGAAGTCAGGATCGACGATCGCGGCGAGGTCATGCTGAAGGGCCCCAACGTCTTCAAGGGTTACTTCAAGCAGGAGGAGGTGACACGCGATACGATGACCCCAGACGGCTGGCTGAAGACCGGCGATGCCGGCTTCTTCGACAAGCAGGGCCACCTCGTCATCATCGATCGCGCCAAGGACGTCGGCAAACTCGCCGACGGCTCGGCCTTCGCGCCGCAATTCATCGAGAACAAGCTGAAGTTCAGCCCCTATATCCGCGAAGCCGTGGCCTTCGGCGACCAGCAGGCGTTCGTGGTGGCGATGATCGCCATCGACATGCAGACCGTCGGCACCTGGGCCGAGAAGCAGGGGCTCGCCTACACGAGCTATATGGACCTGAGCCGCAAGCCCGAGGTCGCAGTACTGATCGGCGCGGAGATCGCCAAGGCCAACGCCACCCTGCCCGACGTGCAGCAGGTCAAGCGCTACCTGCTGCTCAACAAGGAACTTGAGGCTGACGACGCAGAGATGACGCGCACCCGCAAGGTCCGCCGCCGTTTCGTGGCCGAGAAATACGCCCCCGTCATCGACGCTTTCTATAGCGGCAAGGTGTCGGCCGACGTCACCATGGAGATCACCTTCGAAGACGGCCGCAAGTCGACGCTCAACTCGACTATCGCCATCCATGGCCAGGCGGCGGCCGAGCCGGCGCGGAGGGCGGCGTGAAAGTGTTGGTACGCTTTCCTCCCCTTCGCGGAGTCCGCGAAGGGGACGCGCCCGCGCAGCGGGCGGAGGGGTCATGGGCGACAGCGGCGCTGGGCCCCATGACCCCTCCGTCGCCTCAGCGGCTTGGTTACAAGCCGCGAGACGGCGACACCTCCCCATCGCGGAACCCGCGATGGGGAGGAGGGGGATTCTAAATGTCGGAGGACCTGGAATTCCTGCTGGCGATGGTGCTGAGCGGCGCTTCGATCGGCCTGATGTACTCGCTGATCGCTCTCGGTTTCGTGCTGGTCTACAAGGCGACCGACGCCATCAACTTCGCGCAGGGCGAATTCGTCATGCTGGCGGGGCTGATCCTGGTCACCGTGCTGGGCTTCGAGGGCGCGCCGCTGATCGCCGCCATCGTTGTCGTGCTGGCGGCGATGATCGGCTTCGGCTTCGGGCTGGAGAGGATCGTGCTGCGGCCACTGCTGGGGCGGCCGGTCGTGGCCGTGATCATGGCGACCATCGGGCTCGCAGCCATGATCCGCGGGCTGGGTCCGGTGATTTTCGGTAAAGAGGTCCGCGCCGTGTCGCTGCCGATCGGCGATGACCCGATCGTGCTGGGGCCGGCCAACCTGCCGCCCATCCAGGTGCTGGGTGCCGTCGTGGCCATCGTGTTCTTCATCTGCTTCAGCTGGTTCTTCAAGAAGAGCCGCATGGGCGTGGCCATGCGCGCCGTCGCCGACAGCCAGCAGGTGGCGCAGGCGATGGGCATCAACGTCGAGCGTTATTTCGCGCTGGCCTGGGCGATGGCCGGCATCGTCTCGGCGCTGGGCGGCATCGTCTGGGGCAGCATGCTGGGCGTCGACGTCCAGCTCTCGTTGGTCGGCCTAAAAGTGTTTCCGGTGGTGATCCTGGGCGGGCTCGATTCGATCGGTGGTGCGCTGGTCGGCGGGCTCATCATCGGCATCGTCGAGAGCCTCGCCGCCGGCTACCTCGACCCCTATGTCGGCGGCGGCACGAAAGACTTCGCGCCCTACGTGCTGATGATCCTGATGCTGATGATCAGGCCCTATGGCATCTTCGGCAGACGCCAGATCGAGCGCGTGTAGCCATGTCTAGATTGCATATGATCTTTTCCTCCCCAAGCGAAGCTTGGGGAGGTGTCCGCGCAGCGGACGGAGGGGGCATGGTTCATACGCTGATCCATGACCCCTCCGTCGCCGTAAGACGGCGCCACCTCCCCACGCTACGCGTGGGGAGGACCAATGAAGTCGGCAGGCTCTAGATGTTCCACCGCGAGTCCGGAGTCTTCAAGACGACCTACGCCGCCGACATGGCGCTCTACCCGCTGCCGATCGCCAAGTGGACGGTGATCGCGCTCGCGGTGCTGTTCGTGCTGATCATTCCGCTCGCCGTCCACGAATACTATCTATCGATCCTGAACCTGATCTTCATCGCCATCGTGGGCGCGCTGGGGCTGAACATCCTGGTGGGCTACACCGGCCAGATCTCGATCGGCCATGGCGCCTTCATGTCGGTCGGTGCCTACACCGCGGCCAACCTGGCGGTGCGGCTCGACCTGCCGTTCTGGATCACGCTGCCGGCGGGCGGGCTGATGGCGGCGCTGATCGGCGTCATCGTCGGCATGCCCAGCCTGCGCATAAAAGGCCTCTACCTCGCCATTGCCACCCTGGCCGGCCAGCTCATCATCGAATGGACCATCAACCATGTGCCGGCAATTTCGGGCGGCGCGCAGGCCTCGATCGAGGTCGACCGGCCGAGTCTGTTCGGCGTCAGCTTCAACACCCAGGGCCACCTCTATTTCTTCCTGCTGTTCTTCGCCGTGCTCGCCATCGTGGCGACGCTGAACCTGGCGCGCAGCCGCATTGGCCGCGCCTTCGTGGCGGTGCGCGACCAGGACATCGCCGCCGAGATCATCGGCATCAACATCTACCGCTACAAGCTTTTAGCCTTTGCCATCTCATCCTTCTATGCCGGGGTCTGCGGCGTGCTCTACACCTACTATTTCGGCATCGCCAACTACGAGCAGTTCCAGCTCGTCGTCTCGATCGACTACCTCGCCATGATCATCATCGGCGGGTTGGGCTCCGTCCTGGGGTCGATCTTGGGGGCGATCTTCGTCACATTGTTGCCCATAGCGATTCGTATTTTCATGGAGGATGTGGGGGCGCTGTTTTTCACCTCGGCCGAGATGGCCAACGTCATCTCCGGCCTGCGGCTGGGCGTATTCGGTGGCCTGATCATCTTCTTTCTGATCGTCGAGCCCGAAGGGCTCAACCGACTGTGGAGGAATATCCGGAGCTATTTCCGGGTTTGGCCCTTCTCCTATTAGAGCGGGGCATTGCTTGAGAAAGGGAGGAACCCATGACGAGGTTCGTTAGGAGTTGGCTGGGTGTGGCGGCAACGACCGCGACCCTGGCGTTCGGCGCGGGCCAGGCCTTCGCCCAGACCAAGGAAGTCGTGTTCGGCTTCCAGTGCGACCGTACCGGTCCGACCGCGCCGGTCGGCACCGTGCTGTGCCCGGGCTATCAGGACTACATCGCCCTGGTGAACAGCAAGGGCGGCGTCGAGGGCTACAAGATCAAGGTCATCGAGATCGACAACGAGTACAAGGTGCCGCCGGCGATGGAAGCGCACGAGCGCTTCAAGAAGGAAGGCGCCGTGCTGGAAGGCCTCTACGGCACGCCGCAGACCGCGGCGCTGAACAAGAAGCTCGAGGAGGACAAGATCCTCGGCACCTCGCCCGGCTTCGGCACCGCCGCGGCCGCCGACGGCAAGCGCTTCCCTTACACCTTCCCGATCGCCGCCAGCTACTGGTCGCAGGCCGGCGCGGCGGTGGCTTTCGTCAAGGAGAAGCTCGGCGACCTCAAGGGCAAGAAAATCGCCTATCTCTTCTACGACAATCCGGCGGGCAAGGAGCCGCTGGCCGTCCTCGAAGACCTCGCCAAGTCCGAGGGCTTCGAGATGCGCACTTTCGCCGTCCCGGCGCCGGGCCTGGAGATGGGGGCTCAGGTCCTCGACATCACCGGGCGCTACAAGCCGGACTTCATCATCGCCCATCTGTTCGGGCGCGCGCCGTCGGTCTCGATCAAGGAGCTGAAGGGCAAGGGCTTCCCGCTCAGCAAGGTGGTCTCCCTGGTCTGGGGCAGCGCCGAGGCCGACATCATTGCGGCGGGCGGCATGGGTATGGCCGAAGGTTACAACACCATCCAGTTCGCCGGTGTCGGCAAGGACTTCCCGGTGCTCAAGGAGATCGAGGCCATGTACAAGGCCCAGGGCAAACCCGCGCCGAAGGAGATGGACTCGACCGTCTACTACAACCGCGGAGTCCTGAATGCAGCGATCCATGTCGAGGCGCTGCGTAACGCCATCAAGGCCAAGGGCGGTGCCATGCCGACCTCGGAGGAGGTGAAGAAGGGCATGGAGTCGATCAGGGGCTTCACCCTGGGCGGCTTCGTGCCACCCATGGAGATCACGTCCACCGATCATGAAGGCGGTGGCTGGGTGCAGATCTGGACCGTCAAGGGCGGCAAGCTCGTGAAGGTGAAGGACTGGTTCCAGGGCTATCGCCCGGTGATCCAGAAGCAGCTCGCGGCCGACGCCTCGAAGTCCTGAACGATTGAAGGGGCGGGCGGCGAGCGATCGCCGCCCGATTTCCCCCGGATTTCCCATGCTGGCGATCAACAACATCGAGGTCGTCTACGACCGCGTCATCCTCGTCCTGAAGGGCGTGTCGATCGGCGTCGGCGAGGGCTCGATCACGACCCTGCTGGGCGCCAACGGCGCTGGCAAGACGACGACGCTGAAGGCCATTTCCGGCGTGCTGAACAGTGAGCGCGGCGAAGTCACCAAGGGCACGATCCAGCTTGGCGAGCGGCGTATCGACGGCATGCGCGCCCACGACGTCGCGCGGCTCGGCCTCGTCCAGGTGTTCGAGGGGCGGCGCGTATTCGAGAACCTGACCACGGAGGAGAACCTGATCGCCGGCGGCCACGTCCACAAGGACGGCGGCTTGGTGAAACAGGGAATCGAGCTGGTCTATTCCTACTTTCCGAAGCTCAAGGAACGCCGGCACCAGCTCTCGGGCTACCTGTCCGGCGGCGAGCAGCAGATGCTGGCGATCGGCCGGGCGCTGATGAGCCGGCCCCGGGTGGTGCTGCTCGACGAGCCGTCGCTTGGCCTCGCCCCCATGCTGGTCGAGGAGATCTTCGGCATCGTCGGCCGGCTGGTGAAGCAGGAAAAGCTTTCGGTCCTGCTGGTCGAGCAGAATGCCGCCATGGCGCTGGCCGTCGCCGATCACGGCTATGTCATGGAGAACGGCCGCATCGTGCTGGAGGGCCCAGCCGACAAATTGCGCGACAATTCCGACATCAAGGAGTTCTATCTCGGCCTCAACGAGGGCGGGGCGCGCAAATCCTACCACGACACCAAGCACTACAAGAGGCGCAAGCGCTGGCTATCGTAGCTCTGGGGGCGCGCCACTGCTCGCGGAGTAAACTCCGCGCTAAAGTGGCGCGTTCTTTTCCTCCCCAAGCTTTGCTTGGGGAGGTGTCCGCGCAGCGGACGGAGGGGTCATGGAGCATGCGCCGACTCATGACCCTTCCGTCTCCGTAAGACGGCGCCACCTCCCCAAGCTTCGCTTGGGGAGGAATGAAAAGATCGTGGCGCGCCCCCAGCAAAGACAAGACGCGGGCCGACGGGCTAATCTACCGCTCCATGCCTTGGCGTTCCTTGCTTGCCCTGCCTGTTCTCGCTGCCGCTCTGCCTGCGGCGGCGCAGACGAAGCTCGCCCAGCAATGCGCGGCGTTCGGCGAGGCCCAGTATCGCAAGCTCAGCCCGTCTGTTGACCGCGTGACGGCCCTGGACTTTCCGCCGCCGGCGCTCGAGCGCGTCGATGCCAAGGTGGGATCGCAGGCCATCGCAGCGGCCCTGACGCTGCGCGGACGGTTGACCTATCGCACGGGTTCACCCTTCGAGACGCAGTTCGTGTGCCTGCTCGACGCGGCGCAGCGACCGCTTTTCTTCTATGCCTTGCCGACGCTGGCGACACGCAGCGCCCCTACACCCGTTACCAGGGGCGGTGCGCCGGCACCCTTGCCGACAGTTCAGGGGCCGCCGCTCCAGCCGCCGGCGAGCGAGACGCCAACCATGGCGCTCGGCCCGCAGGCAGCGCTGCCGACGCCAGAGCCGGCGCGCCCGCCGATGCCGGCGAGCGCCGTCCGGTTGCGCGGGCTGGCGCGCGACCTCGGCGGCCGCCTGCAGTTCTTGCCCTGCGATGGCGCGCCATTGCCCCTGGAGGACCGCACGCCGGATCAGGAGCTGACACAGGCGCTGCGCGGCCTGACGGCTGGCCAGAACGGCCGTCCGATGTTCGTCGAGATCTACGGGGGGCGCGAGACCGGGCCGGGCGCCGGCATCAGCGCGCTGGAGTTGCGCCGGGCGGCGGTCGAGACGGCGGGTTGTCGGGAACGGTTCGACCAGCGTGAATGGCTTGCCAACGGCGGTGGCGGCAACGAGCCGCTATGGCGTCTCGAAGTCACGTCGCGGGACATGATGTTGAGCGTCACCGGCGGACAGCCGGCGCAGCGCATTCTCCATGGCGGGCCGCAGAAACTGGATAGTGCGGTGGCCTATGCGGCGGCGGACAACCCGGAATTCACGGCCATGATTGACGAGCGGCGTTGTGTCGATCCCCAGTCAGGCTCGTTGTTCGCCTACACCGTCGAGGTGAAAAGCGAGGGCAGGGCATTCGTCGGTTGCGCGGTGCACAATCCCGCCATGCCGGCGCCGTGACCGGGTGACAGGAGGGCCTATGGACGATATCGAGCTGCTGCGGGAACTGATCGGTTCGGCCAAGCGCATCGTCGCCTTCACCGGCGCGGGCATCTCGACGGAATCGGGAATTCCGGACTTTCGCTCGCCGGGCGGCATCTGGACCCGCTACAAGCCGATCTATTTCGACGATTTCATGGCATCGGACGAAATGCGGCGGGAGTCGTGGCGGCGCAAGTTCGCGACCGACGAGACCATGCTCAAGGCCGAACCCAATGCCGGCCACCGCGCCCTCGCCAAGCTGGTCGAGCAGGGGCGCATGAGCGCCATCATCACCCAGAATGTCGACGGCCTGCACCAGCGCTCAGGCGTGCCCGACTCCAAGGTCATCGAGCTGCACGGCAACGCGACCTATGCCAGCTGCCTGGACTGCGGTCACCGCCATGAGCTGGACCCGATCAGGCGGGCGTTCCTGGGCAGCGGCAAGCTGCCGCTGTGCGCCAAGTGCGACGGCATCGTGAAGACTGCCACCATCTCGTTCGGCCAGGCCATGCCGGAAATCCCGATGGCGCGCGCTCAGGACGAGACCATGTCCTGCGACCTCTTCATCGTGCTGGGCAGCTCGCTGGTGGTCTATCCGGCGGCGGGCTTTCCGCAGATCGCCAAGCGCAAGGGCGCCAAGCTCGTCATCCTCAATCGCGATCCGACCGATCAGGACGACGACGCGGACGTGGTGATCCACGCCGAGATCGGGCCGACCATGAGCAGGGCTATTGGCGTGAACTGACCGGTCTTCGTTGCGACCGCGGATTGGAAGCGGTTTAATCCCAGCGGTCAGGGAGGGCGACGATGAGGATCAATCGCAGGCGCGCACTGTTGGGCGGGCTGGGTGCGACGCTCAGCGCCCTGCCGGCGGCAGCGCAGGACATCACGTTCTTCCGCATCGGCACCGGCGGCACGGCCGGCACCTACTTTCCGATCGGTGGCCTGATCGCCAATGCCATCTCGAACCCGCCGGGCTCGCGGACCTGCGCCGACGGCGGCTCGTGCGGCGTGCCCGGCCTGGTCGCCACGGCGGTGGCCTCCAACGGCTCGGTCGCCAACGTCGCCGGCATCGCCACTGGCGGCATGCAATCGGGCTTTGTCCAGTCGGACGTGGCGTACTGGGCCTTGAACGGCACCGGCATCTACGAGGGCCGACCGAAGGTCGACATGCTGCGCGCCATCGCCAACCTCTATCCCGAGAGCTTCCACCTGGTTGTGCGCAAGGGTGCCGGCATCAAGACGATAAGGGACCTCAAGGGCAAGAGCATGTCGCTCGACGAGCCGGGCTCGGGCACGCTGGTCGATGCGCGCCTGATCCTGGCTGCCTACGGCATGACGGAAAAGGACATCAAGGCCGAATACCTGAAACCGCAGCAGTCGGCGGACAAGTTCAAGGATGGTGCGCTCGATGCTTTTTTCAGCGTCGCTGGCTGGCCTGAGGGTGCCATTGCCGAACTCGCCGCGACGACCGGCATCGATCTGGTGCCGATCGATGGGCCGGAAGTGGAGAACCTGATCAAGCGGTACGACTTCTTCAGCGCTGACGAGATCCCGGACGGCGCCTACAAGAACGTCGCCGGCGTGAAGACCGTTAGCGTCAACGCGATCTGGGCGACTTCGAGCAAGCAGGCCGACACCCTGATCTACAATATCACCGCCGCGCTCTGGAACCCCAACACGCGCAAGCTGCTTGATTCCGGCCACGCCAAGGGCCGCGCGATCAGGCTCGAGTCGGCCTTGCACGGCCTCGGCATCCCGCTGCATGCCGGCGCGGAGAAGTTCTACAGGGAGAAGGACCTCATCAAGTAAGTTTCCTCCCCATCGCGAAGCGATGGGGAGGTGGCGCCGTCATACGGCGTCGGAGGGGTCATGACCCCTCCGTCCGCTCCGCGGACACCTCCCCAACTCCGTTGGGAGGAAGCCTACGGGACGAGACTGGAGACAAGCGCATGCGATTGAAGGACAAGGTCTGCGTCGTCACGGCGGCGGGACAGGGGATCGGCGCGGCCACGGCGCGCGCCTTTGCGCGCGAAGGCGCGACCGTCTGGGCGACCGACGTCGATGCGGCGAAGCTCGAGGCGCTGGACGGCGTGCCCGGGCTTCAGACGCGCACGCTCGATGTGCTGGACAAGACGGCGATCGCCGCCTTCGCCCAGGAGGCCGGCGCGGTCGACGCACTGTTCAATTGCGCGGGCTTCGTCCATCACGGCACGGTGCTCGACGCCACGGACGAGCAATGGCGCTTCGCCTTCGATCTCAATGTGCGCAGCATGTTCTGGACGATCCAGGCCTTCCTGCCCGGCATGCTGGGCAAAGGCTCCGGCTCGATCATCAACATGTCGTCGGCGGCCTCGTCGGTGAAGGGGGCGGCGCTGCGCTTCATCTACGGCACCACCAAAGCCGCCGTGATCGGTCTCACCAAGTCGGTGGCGGTCGACTATGTGAGCAAGGGCATCCGCTGCAATGCGATCTGTCCGGGCACGGTGCAGACGCCTTCGCTCGACGAGCGCATTTCGTCCCTGGGCGGGGGCGCGGATGCCCGGCAGTTCTTCCTGCAGCGCCAGCCGACCGGCCGTTTCGGGTCGGCCGACGAGATCGCCGCCCTCGCGCTCTACCTGGCCAGCGACGAGTCGGCCTTCACCACCGGGACGGTGAACGTGATCGACGGCGGCTGGAGCGTCTGACGGTGGATATTTCAGCCATCGCCGCGCTGGCGGCGCTGACAGCCATTGCAGCCGAGGTGCCGGATGCCGTGGTGGGCGCCGGAACCCTGCTGCAATCGCGGCAATTTGAAGACGCCAGGCGCGCCGGCGCCCGGTTCGCTGTCGGCCCGGGATGCACCCCCACACTTGTCACAGCCGCCCAGGCCGCAGGATTGCCATTCTTGCCAGGCATCCATACGCCGCCGTGCCCGCCGGCGACTGGGTGCGGATCGAGCGGCTCGCCGCCGCAGCCGCCGAGCTCAAACGGCTCTAGCGTTGCGACCGGAAAGGTGCTTCAACGTGGTCTTGGGAGTTCGACCTGCCTTGATGAACAGATTGGCGATTGCGGCGACGGCGCTCGCACTGGCTGCTAGCGGTGCCGCCCGGGCCGATTCGGTCCTGGTCCTGAACTCCGAAGACGCCTCCTACAGCATCCTGAGCCGCAGCGGACGCATCGAACTGGTGCGGCTGCCGATCGGCCGCGAGCCGCATCACCTGATGCCCACGCCCGACGGCAAGGAAGTGCTGGTCGGCTCGACGGCGACCAACGAGCTGCTCGTGCTCGACGCCAAGACCGGCGAGAAGCGCCGCGTCGTGCGCGACATCATCGATCCCTACCAGCTGGGCTTCAGCCCGGACGGCAACTGGTTCGTTACCGTCGCGTACCGGCTCGATCATGTCGATATCTACCATGCCGACGGGTTCAAGCTCGCCGGCCGCATCTTCATCGACGGCCTGCCGAGCCACATGACGTTCGACACCGAGTCGAAAACGGTGTTCGTGACCCTGCAGCAGACCGGCCGCGTCGTCGCCTTCGATCTCGAGACCCAGGCCATCAAGTGGAACGTCGAGGTCGGCAAGGCGCCGGCCGGCGCGCTCATGCTGCCTGACAACAAGCGCCTCCTCGTGGCCTTGACCGGCGAAGACGGCCTGGTTTCTGTCGATCCCAAGGACGGCTCGGTCGTGGGCCACCTGCAGACCGGCAAGGGGGCGCACAATTTCTGGCCGAAGGGCGATGGCCGGCACTGGTTCCTGAGCAATCGGGTCGAAGGCACGGTCTCGCTGGTCGACACCCAGGACATGAAGGTCACAGCCACCATCAAGGTGCCGGGCGGTCCGGACTGCATGGACATCACGCCCGACGGCAAGGAACTGTGGGTCACGCAGCGCTTCCTGCGCCGCATCGCCGTGGTCGACCTCGAGCAGATGCGGGTCGTCGCCACGGTCCCGGTCGGCAAGTCGCCGCACGGCGTCTTCATGCTCAAGTCCGGGGCGCCGCCGCCGGGATTAGTACCGGTTCGTGCGGCATCGACGGCGGGCGAGCAGAAGTAGCCGGGCGCGCCGATGCGCGACCTCATCGACATCTGGGTGGGCGTCCAGACCTGGCTGTTCGAGAGCCTGGTCAGCCCGGTGCTGTTCCGCTTCGGCCTGATGGAATGGTACGAGCCGGCTTTCAATGCCGTCGAGATCGTCATGCTTGGGATCGTCCAGATCCTGGTCATTGCGCTCGGCATGCGCTTCTTCGAAAAACGCTGGCCGCTCGAGAAGACCGGCAACGACGACCTGGTCGCTGTCGACCGCGTGTACACGGTGCTGAACAAGCTCGGCATCATCCCGCTCGCCGTCTTCATGGTGAGCTACCCGATCACCAACGAGATCGATTACCTGGTGCGCTCGTGGGGCTTCGTTCCGCCCCGGCTCGAGCAGCTCCTGCCGTGGCTGCATGACAGCGCGCTCGGCTCCTTCCTCGTCTATTTCGCGCTCTACGATTTTGCCGCCTATTGGCTGCACCGCGCCCAGCACAAATTCTCCTGGTGGTGGGCGCTGCACAGCCTGCACCACAGCCAGCGACAGGTGACGGCGTGGAGCGACGACCGCAACCACATCGTCGACAACCTGCTGATAACCCTGGCGCTGGTCGTCTTCGCGCAGTTCGTCGGCGTGCAGCCCGACGATTACATCCTGATCCTGATGATCGGGCGTCTGATCGAGAGCTGGTCGCACGCCAATGTCGACATGAGCTTCGGCCGGGTGGGCGAGCGGCTGATCGTGGGGCCGCGCTTCCACCGCCTGCACCACGCGCTGGCGAGCCCCGACGAGCGCCACATCCAGGACCACAATTTTGCGCCGGTGTTCCCGATCTGGGACATGCTGTTCGGCACGGCGATCTACGACGGCAAGCATCGTCCGACCGGCGTCGACAATCCGCTGATGGATGCCGACAACGGCCGCGGCTGGTTGGTCCAGCAGGTGACGGTGTTCGGCCGCTTCGTGCGGGCGCTCGTGCCGCGCTTCAGCCGCGCGCCAATTCAGCCAGGACTTCGGCCGCCCGCGGAATAGGCGTCACCGCGCCGTAGCCGCGCGTCGAAAGGGCGGCGGCGACATTGGCGTAGCGGCCGGCCGTCTCGAGATCGTCACCGGCCATCAGCCGCGTCAGGAAGGCGCCGTCGAAAGTGTCACCGGCACCGGTGGCGTCGATTGCCCCGACGCGATGCGCGGCAAGACGAAAGCGCTTCTCGGGCGTCGCGATCAGGCAGCCGTCAGCCGCCATTTTCAGGGCCACCAGCGGCGCGCCAAGCTTGAGATAGCAGTCGGCGATGGCGTCCGGCGCGGCGAGGCCGGTGAGCTGCTGCGAATCATCGAGGCTCGGCAGGGCGACGTCGCAGCGCGCGATGGTGGCATCGATCGTCCGGCGCGCGGTATCGAGGTCCCACAGCCGCAGGCGCAGGTTGGTGTCGTAGGAAACTTTTACGCCGGCGGCGCGAGCCGCCGACAGGGCGGCATCGCAGGTCTGCCGCGCGCTCTCGCTGATCGCCTGGCCGATGGCTGACAGGTGAAAGAACCGGGCGCCGGAGATGTAATCCTTCGGCAAGCCGTCCGGAGTCATCAGCGAAGCCGCGGAATTCTTGCGCAGGTAGTCGAACTTGTGGCCGGCATCGCTGTGAGTGACGAAGCTGACGCCGGTCGGCGCGCTGGGATGACGGCTCACGCGGGACGCATCGACGCCTTCGGACTGCCACAGCTCGAGGAAGGCGTCGCCCATCCAATCCTGGCCGAGACTGGTGAGATAGCCGGCCGAGGCACCTTGGCGAGCCGCGGCGATCGCGACATTCTGCGAATCACCGCCGAACCCTTGCAGCCAGGTTCGACCGTCGCCCTCGCGCGGCCGGTTGAACTCGATCAGGGGCTCGCCGAGGCAGACGAGGGCAGGGGAGGTGGACATGGCGCCCGAGGTTTCCCATGCTGCCCAACGGCGCTCAAGGAGAACAAAATGGCTGACGATCAAGCCAAGCCCGGCGGCCCCGACCTCGCCAAGGGCATTGCCTTCGCGGAACTCGCCGACGGCGGCATGCTGGCGGGTCATGTCGGCGAGGA
>DASZJU010000424.1:0-2804 GCA_035947815.1 Reyranella sp. | reverse complement strand
CGGCATCGGCCTCCGCGACCCGGGCGAGGACCTGCCCGGTCGCCGGGTTCAAAGTCTCGAAGTAACGGCCCGATGCAGCCGGCACCCGCTTGCCATCGATCAACAGGTCTTGCGTCTGATACTGGACATCAAAGGGCATCGATTACTCCCATATATGCAAAAAATTGCATATATCTACTCGACTGTACGCCTCCGCCCTGGATATATGGCTACCGACGGGTTTGAAGGGAATATGATCGCGAGCGCCAAATAGAAGCGTACTTTATGCATGAAAGTGCATATTAGAGGAGGTCGTACTGATCCGCGTCGAAATCGAGCCGGTCTGGCGTTTCAGGCAGGATGCCGATCCGCACTCCGTCCTGATCATGCTGGATTTCCTCAACGACATCCGGGTGACCGGAAAAATCAGGCACGCCGCCGACCGGGCGCATGTGTCTTACCGGCATGCCTGGAACCTGATCGAGAAATGGTCCGACTTTTTCGAGGTGCCGCTGGTCGTGCGCAAGCAGGGACGCGGCACGAGCCTGACGCCCTTCGGCGCCAAGCTCGTCTGGGCAGGACAACGGCTGCAGGCGCGGCTGGGGCCTCAGCTCCAGAACCTCTCCCAGGAACTGGAAACCGAGATCAACCAGTTCCTGCCCCATGGTCCATCGATCATCCGCGTCCATGCGAGCCATGGCTTCGCGGTCTCGAAGCTGCGGGAATTGCTGAGCCGCGAGGCCGACATCGGCGTCGATCTTCGCTACGTCAGCAACCAGAACTCGCTGGCGTCGCTGGCCCATGACGGATGCGACCTCGCCGGCATGCATCTGCCGCAGGGAGAATTGCGCAAGCGAAGCATCGCCGCCTCCAAGGGCTGGCTCGTGCCCAGCGTCCATCGGGTCATCAGCTTCGTCACGCGCGAGATGGGCCTGATGGTCAAGCCGGGCAATCCATTGCGCATAACCTCGCTCGAGCGCCTGCTCGATCCGTCGGTCCGCTTCGTCAACCGCGATCCCGATTCCGGCACCCGCCTGCTGTTCGAGCAGCTGCTGGCACAACACCAGCTCGACGGCTCCCGCATCAATGGCTACGAGCGGGTCGAATTCACCCATGCGGCCGTGGCCGCCTACGTCGCCAGCGACATGGCCGACGCGAGCTTCGGCGTCGAGGCCGCGGCCCGCCAGTTCGAGCTCGATTTCGTTCGATTGGTCACCGAGGACTACTTCTTCGTCTGCCGCAAGCAGCTCCTGGAGCTCGAAGCGATGAAGCGCGTCCTGTCGATCATGCGCGGCGAGGAATTCCAGACGGCGATTTCGCAACTGCCGGGCTACCGCACCAAGGACGCAGGGTCGGTCAAGACGGTAAACGAGGTGTTCCGGCAGTCTGCCTGATCGTTCAGGCGTCCCGCGCGTCCTTCACGGCGGCATCGATCCGCTCGATCAGATCGCGCGGCAAGGGACCGGCCTCGGCCGCCGCCACGCACTCGGCCAGCTCCTGGCGGTTCTTCACGCCCAGCACCAGCGTGTCGATGTCGAACGACAGCGCGTAGCGGTGGGCGATGACGGCGGGGTTGACCCCGAGCTCGGCGCAGATCTGTCGAAACGGCGCGGCAAGTCGGTAATCGCGCATTTCGGCATGATCGGCCGGCAGCGGCCGATCGATCGCGCCGGTGAGCGCGCCCGCCTGGACGGCGCGGATGCCCATCACCCCGACCAGGCTGGCGCGCGCCGCCGCGATCACCGCGCGCGGCTTTGCCGGACCGTCGAAGAATTTCAGGCCGCCGGGCGAGTCGAGCAGGTTGGTGATGCATTGCGCGGCTGCCGGCGCGGGGCGTTCGCCCAGCACCTTGATGATGGTGTCGGGATGGCCGATGCCGGTCAGCCCCCAGGCGCCGATCAAGCCCTCGGCGACGAAGCGTTCGAAGAGCGGCCGCACGCGTTCGACGAAGACGGCATAGGGAGTCATCCGAACGGCGGCATCGCGGCCGGCGCGGGCGATGAAGCCCTCGTCCGGGACGATATTGGAATGCAGGAAGAACAGGTCGAGCCGCGGCAGGCGCAGGCGCTGCAGGCTCGCTTCGATGGACTGCCGCAACAGCGATTCGATGCGCTCGGGTGGCGCATTGCCGAGGTTGCATTTGCTGGTGATGCGGACGCCGGGCGGCAGTCGGCCGGCAAAGGCCTCACCGACGACAAGCTCGGCCTTGCCGTCGCCGTAGCGCGGCGCGAGGTCGAGCAACGTGATGCCCGCGGCCACCGCTTCATGCACGGTGGCGATGCATTCCTCGACCGTCGTCTCGCCCCACAGCATGCCGAGGCCGCCGCCGCCCAGGGTGAGCGTCGAGACTGGCGGGAGCGGACCGAAGGTGTGCTGCTGCATGTCGGGGCGACCTCAGTCAATCCTAGCGGTCGGCATCGATCGCCCGCCAGCCGTGAGTAATCTCATCCAGCTTGGTCTTGAGATCGCCCGGCAACGCGCCTTTCTCGGCGGCGGCCAGACTGTCGGCCAGCTGCTCGGGCCGGCTGGCGCCGACGATCGGTGCGGTGATCGCCGGATGGGACAACACCCAGCGCATCGCCAAGGTGGCCATGCTCATGCCGGCTTCCGCGGCCACCTTGCGCAGCGCATCGATGGTTTCGAATTCCCGGTCGTGCCAGTAGCGTGCCTGATAGCGCGCGCCCGCGGTGCCGAGCTGGAAGCGCGAGCCTTCCGGCGGCGGCGCCTTGCGGTCGTGCTTGCCGGTGAGCAGGCCGCCGGCCAGCGGATTGTAGGGAATCACCGCGATCGCTTCCTCGGCGCAAAGCGGCAGCAGGTCGCGCTCG
>DASZJU010000423.1:0-4080 GCA_035947815.1 Reyranella sp. | reverse complement strand
GACCACGATCAAGTCGGCCTTGTTGCCGGCCGCCAGCCAGCCGCCGTCCGGCACGCCGAGCGCGCGATAGCCGTTGCGGGTCGCCCAGCGCAGCGCCTGTTCGGGTGTCGGGTTGCGGCCGTCCTCGCGCCTGATGCGTTCTATGAACAGACCGGTGCGCAGCACCTCGACCATGTCCTCCGCCATGTTGTCGCTGCCCATGGCGATGGTGCAGCCATGGGCCTCGAGGTCGGCGATGTGCGGGCTCAAACCGCGCCGCGCCGCGATGGCGGCATTGAAGGCCACGGTGACGCCCGCCTCGCCAAGAAGCTTCTCTTCGCTTGGCTCCATGCAGCGGCAATGGGCGCAGATCAGCCGGTCGTGCAGGAAGCCGAGATCGGCCAGGTACTCGGTGGGCAGCCGGTTGCGATGCGCCTTGACGGCTGCGACCTCGCCCCAGATCTGGTTGAGATGGATGGTGACCCAGGTGTCGAGCTGTTTCTGCAGGGCGCGCACGTCCTGCAGCAGCTCGGGCGAGCACATATCGGGCGCCCAGGCCGACACGGCGACGCGCATGCGGCCTTGGGCCTTGCCGTTCCAGTCGCGGAAATTGCGCTCGATGGTCTTCAAGTGCCGTTGGCCGAGCGCGCGGTCGAGCTTGTAGGGCGCCGGATCGCCGATCGATGTGCCGATCCTGTCATAGGCGCGCTCGCCCAACAGGAAGCGCATGCCGGTCCGGGCCAGCGCCTCGGCATAGTCGTCGACGTCGTTGGAATCCTCGAGGGCCAACGTGGTGCCGCTGCGCATCGCCTCCAGCGCGCCGAGCTCGGCCATCGCACGGCGCTCGTCGGGGTTCATGTCGGGCAGGGGGATGGGCGACAGACCGCCGGAGAAGGGCGGCTTGTGCGGCGGCGAGAGGTCCTCGAACACGCCACGCGCCAGGGTCATGGTGAGGTGCGTATGGACGTTGGCGAAGCCCGGCATGACCAGCTTGCCCGCGCCGTCGATGCGCTCGGCCGCGGGATAGCGCGCCAGGATTTCGGCATTGGGCCCGATCGCGGCGATGCGATCGGCATCGATGGCGATCGCGGCGTCGTAGTGGACCGTGTCGCGATCGTCGACGGTGGCGATCACGGCGTTGTGGATAACGGTGGCCAAGGTTTCTCCCTTTTGGTTCCCCCGATCACAGGACGCCGGGGCGCCGAATGCAAGGGCAATGCCTCCATATCGCGGCCGGTGAATAAAAATGGTCTAAATCTTGCGTGTCGTTTTTTGGGCTGATGCTGTCTCAACCGCACCGAAGCCCGTCAACGCGAGTGTCAATCCAACGCAAAGGAGGTCGTAATGTGTGACTACTCACTGGAGGCGTATCTATCCCGACCTGCTGAAGAAGGAGAGAAGCTCACCCTCGAGCGTTTCCCAAGTGGCTCCCAGGGCTTCACGACCGGGCCGAGCTGTGACCTGGCCGTGTGTGTCCCGACGGAGACCCACTTGCTACTGGAAGGCATCGGCGAGACCGTTCGCCAGGCCTGCGGAGTCGGAGCTGTTGAAGAAGTCGTGATGACCCGCCTCGAAGGCGGTCCCTACAAGGATGCCGTGAGATTTTCCAACGGTACGGAGATCTCGCTGCAAAGGTTCGATCGCGGCCTCACGGCGGTGATCGTGGCCTTCCCCGAAGCGCGCATCGAGCCGGCTGAAGTCACCGCCCAGCCGGTACCCGAGTATGTCTAGTCGGGTCCGTCCCCGCAGCTAGCCCGTGTACGCCCGCCGAAATCGTCCTTCGGCGGGCGCCGAGAAGCCTCAGCCCTTGATGAACGCCACAGGTCGGCGTTGATGGTGTCTGCCTGCGTAGTGGGCATGCCGTGCGGGAAACCCTCGTAGGTCTTCTTCAGGTCCTCGGTGAAATCGGTCTATGAGAAGGCGACGATGCCATCGCAATGTGCCTTCGCGCCGCCCATCATGCCCTGGCGCCACCAATTCTGGATGACCGCTTCTTCTCCTCCCCTGGTTTGCGAGGGGAGGTTGCCCGCGTAGCGCCTGCCCTGAGGGAAGTCGAAGGGGGCGCAGGGGTCATGGGCGCTCCGACTTTGGCCTACCGCCGTTCGAAGTCGACACGCTCATCGACCGGCAGGCCGAGCAGGTGGCGGCGCAGGCAATCCAGCCCGAGCTCGACCGCGCCGGCGCGCACCCAGTCGCGGCCGCCGATCAGGCGCGCCTGGCGCGAGACTGTGGCCCTGGTGTCGGCGATGCCGACACAGATCGTGCCGCCGAAGTCGGGACGGTCGGCGCCTTCGTCGAGTTCGATCAGCAGGGCCAGCGCATGGCTGGCGCCGCTTTCCTTGCGAAGAGTTCGGCCCACCGATTCGGCCGCTTCCGTCGACACGCCGTTGATGCCGAGCTCGCCGGGATCGCGCGCCACGATACCGCGCCGGAACGCGCGCTCGGCGCCGGCAAGCGGCGCCAGCCGTGCCGCGAGATGGCCGCCGCTGAACATCTCCGCCGTCGACAGCGTGTTGCCGCGCTCCAGCAGGGTGGCGAGGATCACGCCTTCCAGCGTCTGATCGTCCTCGGCGATGACGAAGTTGCCCAGCCGCTTGCGCACCTCGGCCTCGACCGGCGCCAGCCGCACTAAAAGGTCGGCCTCGTTGTCGCCGTGAGCGGCGAGCTTGGTCTCGAGCTGCGGATAATGCGCCTGGAAGCCCAGCTTGATGCCGCCGCCGTCCTTGAAGGCGTCCATGTCGGCCAGCATGTTGTCGGCGCGCGATTCGCCGATGCCGAAGGAATGAAAGCGTTTTAGCCGCGTCACGCCGGTGATGCCGCCCAGCTTCAGGAGACGCGGGATCAACTGCTCATCGAGCATGCGGCGCATCTCGCGCGGCACGCCGGGGGTGAAGAAGAAACGCGCCTTGCCGATGGTGACGGCGAAGCCGCAGGCGGTGCCGATCGGATTGTCGATGAACTCGGCGTTGGCCGGCAGCATGGCCTGCTTGCGGTTGTTGGGCGGCATGACCCGGCCGCGCCTTGCGTACGACTCCGTCATGCGGCTCATCCAGTAGTCGCTCAGCACCAGTTCGACGCCGCAGGCTTCGGCCGCCACCTCCTGCGAGAGGTCGTCGACGGTGGGTCCCAGCCCGCCATTGACGATCACCGCATCGGCACGCTCGCCCGCCTGGCGGAAAGCCTGCAGCAGGCTGGCACGGTCGTCGCCGACCGTGGTGCCCCAATGGACCGTGAGCCCGACATCGCCGAGGCGCCGGGCCATATGGCTGTAGTTGGAGTTGATGGTCTTGCCGGTGAGGATCTCGTCGCCGGTACAGAGGATTTCCACGCGCATTGCGGCGATTATCGGCTAACGTCGTCCCAAAATCGAGGGAGATGCTCATGACCGCTTTATCACCCGATCTGCGCGACGCGCTGGCCAAGGTCGGCACCTCGACCCTGACCGGGGTGCTGAACCGCCGGGGCCTGCGCAGCATGACGCTTTTCGACGTCTGGCCGCTCCGGCCCGAGCAGCCGCGTATGGTGGGCATCGCCTTCACCATGCGCTTCATCCCCTCGCGCGAGGACAAGGACGGCCCGACCTCGACCAATCGCAGCACCGTGCAGCCGCAGGCCATGGAGGAATGCCCGCCGGGCCACGTGTTGATGATCGATTCGCGCGGCGATTCGCGCGCCGCATCGGCCGGCGACCTCTATGTCGGCCGCCTGAAAGCGCGCGGCGCGGCGGGCATCGTCACCGATGGCGGCTTTCGCGACACCGACGGCGTGTTCAAGACCGGCCTGCCGGCCTATCACCGCCGGCCGTCCTCGCCGCCCAGCCCGATCGCCCACCGGCCGGTCGACCTCAACCTGCCGATCGCCTGCGGCGGCGTGGCGGTCTATCCCGGCGACATCGTCGTGGGCGACCGCGACGCCATCCTGGTGATCCCGCCCGACATCGTCGAGGCGGTCGCCGAGGAGGCGCTCAATACCTACCACTACGAGGAGTTCGCCGAGGCCGAGGTGGCGCGCGGCCGCTCGCTCAAGGGTCTGTTCCCGGTGGCGGGTGAGGAGGCCAAGCGCGACTACGAGGCGTGGAAGAAGCGCGGCGGCAAGGGCTGA
>DASZJU010000422.1:0-1536 GCA_035947815.1 Reyranella sp. | reverse complement strand
CCGGTGTCGGCGAATTCTCACTGGTCCAGCGGGCCAACCCGAGATGAAACACAGCGCTTGGCCGGCAACTCCTGATGAGCTCAGGAGATGCCCTTGACAGGACGCCTCGCGAATGAAATATGCGCCCACCATGATGCCGTTCGCCCCCTCCCGGTTGCGACGCCGCCGCTTTGAAAAGCGGTGTGAGAACGCGCGCGCCTAAGAACGCGCCGTTTCGTGAAGCCGCTGGAGAAGGTCAGGCGGCTTCCCACTTTCCTTCTTCTCCAGTCGGCCAACTCCCCAAGGCCCTGAGTTTGCGAGAGAGAAGACCATGACCAGCAACAAGACCAGAATCTTCATCGACGGCCAGCACGGCACCACCGGGCTGAAGATCCACGAGCGGCTGAAGGACCGGCCGGACATCGAGCTCCTGGAGCTGCCGCTGGCCGACCGCAAGGATCTGGCCAGGCGGGTCGAGATCACCCGGGCGGCCGACATCGCCGTGCTCTGCCTGCCCGATGCGGCGGTGAAGGAGCTGATGGCAGCGCTCGATGGCGCTGAGGGGGGCGACGCCGATACTTGCGTGATCGACGCCAGCACGGCCAACCGCGTCGCCGACGGCTGGGTCTACGGCTTTCCCGAGCTCGACAAGGCGCACCGCGCGAAGCTGCTCGCCTCCAAGCGCATCAGCAATCCCGGCTGCTATCCGACCGGCGCCATTGCCATCCTGCGGCCGCTGGTCGATGCCGGCATCGTGCGCGCCGACGCGACGCCCGCCGTGTTCGGCGTCTCGGGCTACACCGGCGGCGGCAAGGAGCTGATCGAGGTCCACGAGAAGACCCCCGGCGTCGAGCCGTTCGGTCTCTATGGCGTCGAGCTCACCCACAAGCACGTGCCGGAAATGAAGAAATACTCCAACCTCCAGCACGCCCCGCTGTTCGTGCCGTCGGTCGGCCACTACGCCCAGGGCATGCTGATCATGGTGCCGATCACGCGCGACATCGTGGCCAGGAAGGTGACGGCGGCCGACGTGCAGAAGGTGCTGGCTGACTACTATGCCGGCGAGATCTTCGTGCCGGTGCGGCCGCTGGCCGACCGCCAGTGGCTGGAGCGCGACCGCTTCCTGCGCGCCGACCGGCTGATCGACACCAACTCCATGGAGCTCGCGGTCTACGGCAACGAGGCCGAGCAGCAGATCCTGGCGGTGGCCTCGCTCGACAATCTCGGCAAGGGCGCCTCGGGCGCGGCGGTCCAGGTCATCAACCTCAAGACCGGCGTCGACGAGACGACCGGGCTGGCCGTGGCGGGGTAGCCGGCGCGCCGGTATAGCCGGCCTCGCGCATGTGTCGGATGGCGAGCACGATGACGGTGTCCCTTAGGATCCGATACCGGGCGACATGGCCCGCCGCACCGAGCGGTATGAAAAGTTGGCGAAAGTCCGGTCGATCCTGATCGATCGGACCTAGCCGTGGGAAATCTTCAAGCGACGCCAGCCGATCGACAATCGTGTTGATGGCGCGCGCCGCGGCGTCGGGATTCTTCTCGGCCAGGAACCGA
>DASZJU010000421.1:0-5563 GCA_035947815.1 Reyranella sp. | reverse complement strand
TCGATCAACGCCACCACGCCCTCGGCCAGCGCGCTGTGGCTGTCGAACAGGCCGATGCTGCGTCCGTCCTCCAGCGGCATGCCCGGCAGGGCGATCCGCATCGCCAGGATGGGCAGGCGGTTGAACACATAATCCAGGCCTTTGAGCTTGAAGCCGCCCAGAAGGTCCGGCACCAGCGCGACGCGCGCATCCCGCATGTATGGGCGAACGTCGGCCACGGGCCCGACGAAGTCGACCGAGGGGAAGCGCCGGCGGAGATCGGCGAGGTAGCCGACCTCGACCTCGCCCACGATCTGCAGCTCAATTCCGGCATGCAACAACGGGTCGCTGGCGGCCGCCAGGAATGATTCCAGGCTGATGCGCTTGGGTGGCCAATCGAGGCTGCCAACCAGGATGGCGCGGCGCCGCACGCTGGTGTCGATCTTGCGGCTGGCAACCCGCGGCCCGCCATAGCCCGGCGGGAGAAACACGATCGGCCGGCCGCCCGAGTTCGCCGCGAAGCGTCGACAATCGTCCGGCGTGTTCGATGTCACAATGTCTGCAGCCGAGATCAGACGACGTTCCAAGCCGATCACCTTCAGGAAATCGATCTCTTTCAGGATCCGGCGCAGCCCTTGTGCAGCGGAGGCGATGCGCCGCGCCACCGTGACCTCGTGATTGTGCGCGATGTAAACGATGCGTGGCGGCCGCGCACTGCGCGCGCGATGGCGCACGGCGTGGCGCAGCGCCCATCCGGCACAGATGCTGTCGAACACCACCGCATCCCACGGTCGTTCCGCAAGGGCATGCTCGAGCATCCGCTCCATCTCCGGTGAGCCGCGCTGCGTCACCATGGGATCGCGCGCCAGCAGCCGCCACCCTGCGGATTTCCGTTGTTCATTGGCAAGGCGCCAGTCGATGCCGCGCGGATCGACCGATGCCCGCGGATTTTCCGGCCGGGCCAGGCCGATCACCGTGAGCGCGGCGCCCGCGCGGCAGGCTGCCTCGATCAGGCCCTTGGAGTAGATGAGCTGGCCGTTGGTCGCCGGGTCCGGATCGGCAAGGGTGAGCCACAGGCACTGCATCGCGATCTCCCGACACACAGCACCACGATGTGGAGCGCCACATCGCAGCGCCAGTGATCAAGCTGTGTTGCCGCAACACGAACTCCGCACGCGTACTTGGACGCTGTTGCTGCGCGGCAACACTTTCGGCGGCCACAACCTGAACACTGGCGAGTCTTCAAGTTATGCATATTTATCGAGATATATATCTGGTCCGCCAGCCCCGGGCCTGCGCGAGAGGGGTGTCTCGCGAAAGGGAGGCTAAATGTCTCTGGCCGAGCCGGAGGAGTTGTCACTTACTGCCGCGTTTGTATGCAACAAGTCAGAAAGCGTGCTTTCGGTCATCGAGAAGTGTCTCGACAACGGATTGGGGACCTGCCTGATCGTCGAGGACGACCAGCGCTTGGCTGGGCGCATCTCGCTCGACGACATACGTCAGGCCCTGCTCGATGGCTCGGCGATCATTGACCCGACTCTGGGGTGGCACTTGACCAACGTCGGCGCCACGGCGACGACGCGCCGGCTGCGCAACGATATCGCTGACGACGCCGTACTGCAGCCGGTGGTCGATCCAAGCGGGCATCTCACCGGCGTCCTGATCGATCATTCGACCGTGCCCGTGCAGGTCGCAAAACCCCATATGACACGTCATGAGTTCCGCTCGATGCTGGACGCGTTCATCTCCTGCTGGATCTCCAGCAAAGGACCCTATGTCCAGAAGTTCGAGCAGCAGTTCCGCAGCTTCGTGGGGGTCCGGCACGGCGTCGCCGTGTCCAACGGTACCGTCGCCCTGCACCTGGCGCTTGTCGCTCTTGGGGTCGGGCCGGGCGACGAAGTGATCGTGCCGGACCTTACCTTTGCAGCGACCATCAACGCGGTGCTCTATTGCGGCGCCACGCCGGTGATCGTCGACGTCGACCGCGCGACCTGGTGCATGACTCTCGAGTCGGTCGAGCACGCCTGCACGGCGCAGACCAAGGCGATCATTCCCGTCCACCTCTACGGGCGGCCGGCGGAGATCGGCCCGATCGCCGAGTTCGCCAGAGGCCGCGGCATCGCCGTGGTCGAGGACTGCGCGGAAGCGCACGGCGCGCGCTACGCCGGCCGCGTGGTCGGGCAGTTCGGCGACGTTTCCTGCTTCTCCTTCTATGCCAACAAGATCGTGACCACGGGCGAAGGCGGCATGTGTCTCACCGATTCGGAGGACATCGCGACGTCGCTGCGCTTGCTGCGCGACCACGGCATGTCGCCGGACCGCTCCTACTGGCACGAGAGGGTAGGCTACAACTATCGCATCACCAACCTGCAGGCAGCGATCGGCGAGTCGCAACTTTGGCGCATCAACGGCACGCTGCAGCGCAATGCCCGCATTGCCGCGCTCTACCGCGAGGCCCTCGAAGGTATTCACGGCGTGCGCTTCCCCCCAGCCATGTCCGACCAGTACGAGCCCGTGGTGTGGCTCGCCTGCGTGCAGGTACCGGCCGACAAGCGCCTCGCGGTCATGCGCGCAGCCCACGCGGCCAGGATCGAGACCAGGCCGTTCTTCCACCCGCTATCAACGCTGCCACCCTACGGCAGGTATGCCCGCAGCTGCCCCAACAGCGCCGAGCTTTCCGCCACCGGCATCAACCTGCCGACCTCGGCCGATGTCGACGAGCAGGTCGTGGAACGCGTCGCACGCGTCTTCCACGACGTGCTCGCCTGACGGTCGAGGCCGCGTGCCATGTTGTCGTCCATCATCGTCGGCGGCGGACCGGGCGGCCTGGGGCCATTGATCTGGGCGGCGCAGCACGGATTGCTGCCCGACTGGCTCGACCGCGGCGTCGCCGTCGTCGAACGTCAGGCCCATCTCGGCGGCACGCTGGGGCGATTCGGCATCCACTCCGATTCGCTGGGCGGCTCCTACCTCGAATGCCTTGAAGCACCAGGCCTGCCGCAAGCCTTGCTGCCCTTGCGCGACGATCCGCTCGCGCGCGAGATGGCGCAGTATCGCGACACCTTTCCGCCGCTCGGCCTCGTCGACCGCTTCATGCGCCGAATCGGTATCGCCCTGGCGTCGATGCTGGCGGAGAGCCCGACCTCCTCTCTTCATCTTTCCGCCGAGGCGCGCACCGTGCACCTGCGCTCCGACGGCACGATCGCCGTCGAAACCATCGGATCCGACGGAACCGGCGCCACCCTCTTCGCCCGCTCCGCGGTCATCGCGCTAGGCGGCCACCAGTCGTGGCCGCAACAGGCGCTGTTGCCGGGGGTGACACTGGCCGGCTGCCGCATGCGCCGCGTGATGCCGTCGGACCGTGCGCTGTCGAGCGACGGCCTCAGGGAGGCCAACGATATCCTGGCCGCTGCCGGCCGGCGGCGGATACTGATCTTGGGCGGCTCGCACAGCGCCTACGCCGTGACCGATGCGCTGCTCGCGTTACCGGCTGCCGACCGATTAGGCGCCGGCCAGATCGAGATCCTTCAGCGCCGCGAACCGCGCGTCTTCTATCCCGATCGTGAGGCCGCACTGGACGATCTCTATGACGTCGATCCGGGCGACATTTGCCCGCGCACCTTGAGGGTCAATCGCATGGGCGGCCTGCGCGGGTACGGACGCGAAATGTGGCGCCAGATCGCGCGCCGTCCGCGGACGCTGCCCGAGCCGCGGGTCGTTGCCATGCCGATGCAGCAGTTCTCCGCCCCCGAGCTTCGCTCGAAGCTGGAACGGGCGGCGCTGGTGGTGCCCTGCTTCGGCTATCGCTCCGCAATGCTGCCGATCTTCGACGTCGATGGCGAGCGGCTGTCGCTCAACGCCGAGACCGGAGGAGCGGCCGTCGGTGAGGACAGCCGCCTGCTGCTGGGCGACGGCACGAGGCTGCCCAACCTCTTCGGCATCGGGCTTGGCACCGGCTACCGGTTGCCCGCCAGCATGGGCGGCGAACCCAATTTCGACGGCCAGGCCAACAGCCTGTGGCTCTACCAGAACGATATCGGCGAGGTGATCTATCGCACCATTCAGCGGCGCGAGGCCGAGCTAGCCGGCGAGCCGTCGCCTGACATCGTCGGGGATCGGCACCGACTTCAGCGAGCGCGCGTCGCCGTCCTTGCGGGCCCAGATGCGCGTCTCCTTGCCCTCGGCGGCGATCTCGCCCGAGGCGTCGCGGAAGACGTGGCTTATGGTGAAAGAGCTGCGGCCAAAACGTGAGACGTGGCTCTCGACCAAAAGCTTCTCTCCGGTCTGCGAGGCGCGGCGGAAGGAGCATTCGGCAGCGACCAGCGGTGTGCCTTCCTTCCACTGCCCGCCGCGCGTGTCGTCCCGCGTGATGCCGGCCGCGAGGAACAGCCGGTAGGTCGCCTGATCGCACCAGCGGAAGTAGGCGGGGTAGTAGACGATGCCGGCGGGGTCGCAATCGCCCCACTCCACGGCGACCTCGTGACGACTACTCAGCGGCATGACGCAGCATGGCAGGCGACGCAGCGATCGCAGCCAGCGTCCTGGAGAGCGTCTCGCCTTCCGGATCGGCGAGTGCGGCCACCCGCGCATTGGCGACGGCGTCGGCCGCCGCACGCGGCGCCAACTTGCCGGCAAGCGCGGGCGCGATCACTTCGTCGGCGATGCGGCGATAGTTGCCGAGGCCGCGCTTGTGGGTGTCGCCGTAGCCCTTGATCAGGCGCGCGCATTCGGCGATCTCGCGCGCCAGGTCGACGCTGAGCGGCGCCGCCGCGCGGATCTGCATCAGCCAGCGCTCGATCTCGGCCTGCTCCTCGGCATAGCGATGGGTGTGCGGCCGCCACCAGCGCAGGCCGGCCAGCAGGCGCAAGCGAGCGAAGCCCAGGATCGTGGTCGTGCGCACATGCATGGAGAAATAGACCTTGCCCATCCGACCCGTGCGCTCTGCCCAGCCGATCAGGCGTCGCGCCATGCCGGGCGGCAAGACCGCCGCGATCTCCTCGAAGCCGGGCTTGAAATGCTCGGTGATTTCCAGCGGTTCGTGCGCCTTGGCACGCACTTCGGTGCGCACGCGCACCATGCGGTCCGCCGAGGTCTTGGCCTGGGCGACGCGAATCACGTCCTCGAACGACATGCGCACCGCGAGATGCCGCGCCGTCTCGCGCAATAGCTCGGTCGAGCCCACGGCATTCACGGCATCGAGCCGGTCGAGATAGAGCACGACGTAGCGTCGATCCTGGTAGGTGGCGAGGCGGCGAATGCCCTCCTCCACGATGTCGAGGCCAGCGGCAGGATACGCGCGACGCGCGCGCTCGATCAGGTCCTCGACGCCCCGCGCCGCCGCCTGGCGCTTGCGATGTTCGCGCACCGCCTGCTCGAGCTCGCCGCGGGCATGGCCGCGGCCGAAGGCGAAGGCCGCGAGATTGGTATCGACCGATTTGCCGGCGTGGCGGATCGCGGCCTCGAAGGCGGCGTCCGGGATCGGCAGGCGGCCCGAGCCCGCCAGCGCGCCCAGCAGCACGGCATTGATGACGCCGCCCGATTCCTCGGCGGCCTGGTCCATGTCGAACAGGATCTGTTCCTTGCT
>DASZJU010000420.1:0-3575 GCA_035947815.1 Reyranella sp. | reverse complement strand
GCCGGCCGACAGATCGGTGGCATCGATGTGCGCGTGCGGGAAGGCGAAGGCGGCGAGGATGGCGAGGCAGCCCGAGCCGGTGCAGAGATCGAGCACGCGCCGGATGCGCGAGGGATCGCCGATCGGCAGCACGAAGTCGGCCAGCATGTCGCCGATGAAGGAGCGCGGGATCAGCGCCCGTCGGTCGGCCTGGAAGCGCACGCCGTGCATGTAGGCCGCGCCCACCAGATAGGGCGCGGGCAGGCGCAGGCTCACGCGGGCGTCGATCAAGGTGAGCAGCCGGGCGCGCTCGGCCGCGCTCGGCTTGAGGTCGAGGTAAGGCTCGAGCCGGTCGATCGGCAGGCCCAGCGTCTCGAGCACCAGGAAGGCCGCCTCGTCGCACGCGTTGGTCGTGCCGTGGCCGTAGGCCAGCCGCGCGGCACGAAACCGGCGGACCGCGAACCGGAAGATTTCACCCAAGCTGTCGAGAGAAGGTTTGTTGGCGGCAGGCATGCCGGCCTAGATTACCCGACATGATTCGCCGCGCCTTCCTTATTGCAGGCCTGCTGGCCGCGCCCTCGCCCTTGCTGGCGATCGGGCCGGCCCGCGCCGCATCCGATCTCACCGTGATCTATGTCGGCGGCTGGGACTGCCCGCCCTGCACGCAGTGGAAGAACACGCAGAAACTGCGCTGGCTGCGCTCGCCCGAGTTCCACAGGGTGACATGGGTTGAGATTGAATCGCCCAAGCTCAAGGAAGCCTATCAGGAACGCTATTGGCCGGCCGATCTCCGGCCGGTGCTCGCCCAGCTGCCGCGCAAGAGCGGCACGCCGCGCTTCCTGATCGTGAGCGACGGCAGGGTCGTGTCGAACGAGTTCGGTACCGGTCGATGGGCGACCACTATGGCCGACCTCAGGAAGCTGCTGGGAGAATAGAATGGCCGGCGCGCTCGATGGGTTGGTGGTGCTCGATCTCACGACACATTTGTCGGGCCCGTTCTGCGGCATGCAGCTCGGCGATCTCGGTGCCGATGTCATCAAGATCGAAAGCCCGCAGGGTGATTCCATGCGCGGCGCGCCGCCCTTCGTCGAGGGCGAGGGCGCGCCCTTCATGCTGTGGAACCGCAACAAGCGCGGCATCCGCCTCGACCTCAAGGATGCGGACGACCTGGAAGTCTTTTGGGACCTGGCCGATGGCGCCGACGTGGTGCTGGAGAATTTCCGGCCCGGCGTGATGAAGCGCCTGGGGCTGGGCTGGGAGGCCCTGCACGCCCGCAATCCGCGGCTGGTGCTGGGCTCGATCTCGGGCTTCGGCCAGACCGGCCCCTATGCCAGCCGTGGCGGCTTCGATCTCATGATCCAGGCGATGTCCGGCTTGATGTCGGTGACGGGTCCCAAGGACGGCCCGCCTTATCGCATCCCGCTCGCCATCTCCGATGTCGGCGCCGGCCTCTATCTCACCATCGGCGTTCTGGCGGCACTGCGGGCGCGCGACAAGACGGGCGAGGGCCAGTGGGTCGAGACCTCGCTCCTGGAAGCCACGGTGTCGCTCGGCGTCTACGAGGCCGCCAACTATTTCGCCAACGGCATCCGGCCGCCCAAGCTCGGCCAGGCCCATCGCGGCTCCTCGCCCTATCAGGTGTTCCAGACGTCCGACGGCTGGCTCACCATCGGCGGCGCGCAGCAGAATTTCTTCCGGAAGCTCTGTGCCATGATCGGCAAATCAGAGCTCGCCGACGATCCGCGCTTCAAGACCAATGCCGAGCGGGTCAAAAACAATGACCTGATCGTCGGTATCCTGCAGAAAGAAGTGCTGAAGCGCTGCACCGCCGACTGGATGGCGGCGCTCGAGGCCGAGGGCATTCCCGCCGGGCCGGTGCTGCACCATGACGAGGTCTTCGCCGATCCGCAGATCCTGGCGCGCGGCATGGTGGCCGAGGTCGAGCACGCCAAGGCCGGCAAGCAGAAGACTCTGGGCGTGCCAATCAAGCTGTCGGCGACTCCGGGCGGCGTTCGCCGCGCCGCGCCCGCGCTCGGCCAGCACGACGAGGAGATCAAGCAAGCAAAGCGTAAAGGAGCGAAACAATGGTCGGAGCCAAAGGAGTCCTTGCGGCGCTCGCGCTGAGCCCGGCGTTCGTTTCCGCCGGCGCGCTGGCGCAGAACGGCTATAGCTTCACCGACGCCGCCAATTCGGCGGTGCATTACGACGTGGCGCCGGCCAAGCCCGCGATGAGCTGCGTCTCCGTGGCGAACCTCGCGACGGAGGAGACCACGATCATCTCGGTGCGCACTGTGCCGGCAGCCGATGGCGTGCCCGAACATTGCCGCGTCACCGGCATGATACAGCCGGAGATCCGCTTCGAGCTCAACCTGCCGATCAAGTGGAATCGCCGTTTCTACATGCACGGCAATGGCGGCTTCGCGGGCGAGGCGCCCGAGTTCGGCTCGCGCCCCTTGATCCGCGCCAATGCGCTGAAGCAGGGCTTCGCCGTCGCGCAGACCAACACCGGCCATGACGCCACGGCCGAGCCGCTCGCCAGCTTTGCCGTGAGCTATCAGAAGCGCGTCGACTACGCCTTCCGCGCCGTGCACCTGACGGCCGTCGAAGCCAAGCGCATCGCGGCCGCCTATTACGGCCGGGCCGCCTCCTACTCCTATTGGGACGGCTGTTCGACCGGCGGTCGACAGGGACTGATCAGCGCCCAGCGCTTTCCGCACGATTTCGACGGCATCGTTGCCGGCGCGCCGGTGCTGAACTTCGTCGACACCGTGGCGCAAAGCCTGCTGAACGGCCTGGCGCTGGTGGAAACCCCCGTGCCCGTCACCAAGATGAAGTTGGTGTCGGATGCCGTCTATGCACGCTGCGACGCCAAGGACGGGCTGAAGGACGGCCTGATCGACGATCCACGCCGCTGCGATTTCGATCCGGCGCGCGACGTGGCGCAATGCGCCGCGGGGCAGGACGGCGAGAGCTGCCTGACGCCGGCGCAGACCGCGGCGATCAAGAAGATCTATGCCGGCGTGCAGGTCGGCGGAAAGCCCGCGCATTTCGGCCAGCTCGTCGGGGCCGAGACCGGCGGCAATTCCTTCACCGGCAACGGCACGACCGACAGCGGCTGGGCGGCGTGGCTGATCCCGCCGGCCGACGGCAAGGCGCTGCAGCATGCGTTCGGCGACAGCTTCATGCGCTACTTCCTGCCCAAGCCCGATCCGCAGATGGATACGACGAAGTTCGACTTCGCCAAGGACATCGGCAAATACGCCGATGCGCGCGCGCTCCTGAATGCGACCGATCCCAACCTCGGTCCCTTCCGCTCGCGCGGCGGCAAGCTTCTGATGTATTTCGGCTGGGCCGACACCGCGCTGCCGCCGCTGATGGGGGTCGACTATTACATGAAGGCGGTGGCGGCCAACGGTCTCGGCACGCCGGACTTCTTTCGCCTGTTCATGGTGCCCGGCATGTTCCATTGCCGGGGTGGCATCGGCGCCGACCGGTTGGACGCCATGACGGCGCTGATCAACTGGGTGGAGAACGGCACCGCACCGGCCGTAATCACGGCCTCGCAGGTCGACAAGGGCAAGCTTTTACGCACCCGC
>DASZJU010000419.1:0-7108 GCA_035947815.1 Reyranella sp. | reverse complement strand
GTGCTGACCGCCGAGACGCTGCGCACCGACCTGCTCGACCTGTGGAGCGAGGGGCGCATGCCGATTTCCTCCATCCTGCTGGTGACGCACAACATCGAGGAAGCGGTACTGATGTCCGACCGCATCCTGGTCTTCTCCTCCAACCCCGGTCGCGTCGTTGCGGAGATCCCGGTCACCCTGCCGATGCCGCGCAACCGGCTGAACCCGGCGTTCCGCCAAATGGTCGACGATATCTACGCGCTGATGACGGCCAGACCAGCTGGCAAGCAGGCCCAGGGCGTCTTCCCGGGCACCGGCATCTCCATGGTCCTGCCGCGCGTGTCGCCCAACCTGTTGGCCGGCCTGATGGAGACGGTGGCGGCCGAGCCCTACAAGGGCCACGCCGACCTGCCCGCCCTGGCGGGGCCGCTGCACATGGAAATCGACGACCTGTTCCCGGTGGCCGAGACCCTGCAGCTCCTGCGCTTCGCAGAGCTGGCCGAAGGCGACCTCAGGCTCACCGACGCCGGCCGCCGCTTCGTCGATCTCGATCCCGACGGTCGCAAGCGGCTGTTCGCCCAGCATCTTCTGGCCTATGTGCCGCTCGCCGCCCACGTCAGGCGGGTGCTCGACGAGCGCGGCGCCCATCACGCACCGGCCAGCCGCTTCCGCGACGAGCTCGAAGACCACATGTCCGAGCAGTTCGCCGACCAGACCCTGCGCTCCGTCACCTCCTGGGGACGCTACGCCGAATCCTTCGCCTATGACGAGGCGACCGGCGTGTTCAGCCTCGACAATCCGAGCTGATCAGCCGCGTTCGCCCGCCCGCATCAGGCTTTGCACGTGCGTGGCGGCCGACTCCGCGAGCGCGTTGAGGTCGTAACCGCCTTCGAGGACGGAGACCAGGCGGCCCTGGGCATGACGGTCCGCGATCGCCAGCAGCTCCTCGGTCAACCAGACGAAATCCTCGGTCTCGACCTCGAGCTGCGCCAGCGGGTCGGCGCGATGGGCATCGAAGCCCGCCGACACGATGACGAGCTCGGGCGCAAAGTCCTCGAGCAGGGGCAGGATGCGCTCGCTCCAGGCGGCGCGGAACTCGGCGCTGCCTGAGCCGGGGGCCAGCGGCACGTTGACGACGTTGTTGTCCGTGCCGGTCTCGCGTGCCGAGCCGGTACCGGGATAGAGCGGATATTGATGCGTCGAGGCGTAGAACAGTGTGGGATCGGGCTCGACGACGGCCTGCGTCCCCTGGCCGTGGTGGACGTCGAAATCGACGATCGCGACTCGCTCCACGCCGTATTTCGCCTGAGCATGCCGGGCGCCCACGGCGGCGTTGTTGATCAGGCAGAAGCCGCCGGGAACGCCGGGTGCTGCGTGATGGCCGGGCGGGCGGACCGCCGCGAAGGCCGTCTGGACCTTGCCTTCCATCACCGCTTCGACGCCGGCCACCACGGCGCCTGCAGCGCGCCGCACGGCTTCGGCGCTGCCCTGGCCCATCACCGTGTCGCCGTCGACATGGACGTGCTCGCCGGGGCCGGGCTGGATGCCGAGGATCGCCTCGACATAGTCCTGCGGGTGGACACGCGTCATCTCTTCCATCGAGGCGGCGGGGGCGGCGAGGCGGACCAGACCGTCGAAGGCCGGGTCATCGAGGGCCGCCAGGATGGCACGCAGCCGGTCCGGCCGCTCCGGATGGTAGGGCCCGGTGTCGTGCTCGAGGAATGACGGATGGCTGACCAGCAGCGTTGCCATGCTTCCTCTCTACGCACTCAGAACTTGGCCATCAACCGTCCGCTGAAGAAGTGTGCCGGTCCGCGGACGGCGTTGTAGGCGGGATTGGCGATGAACTGGTAGTCGGCGGTGACGTAGAGGCCCTTGGCCACACGCAGGGAGTAGTAGGTCTCGGCCACGACCTCCGGGGCGTAGGTGAGCGCGCCGTCGCCGATCAGAATGCCGAGACCGCCGGCTGCCAGGTAGTTGGCAAGGTCGGCCGAGATCGAGTTCACGGCACCGGCGACGCCAATCGTGTCGCCCGGCCGGCCCCACGGAGTGCCCTTGATCGAGAGGCCGGCCGACAGGCTGGTGGTGATGTCGGTGAAGGACATGATCTCGGTGCGGCCGTCGTTCCAGCTGAACCGAGCGAAGGCGCCGACATTGTCGCTGAGCTCCTGCTCCAGGTTGACATAGAAGCCGTATTTGGTGCGACCCTGCTCGGTCTGGGCGATCGTGTTGTTCGCGTTAAGGCCTGGCGTGAGGGCGGCAAGGGCCACCGCCTGGTTGTAGGAGCCGGCGAAGGCCGAATTGAGCCAAGCCGCGAGGCGCACCGCGCCCGGCCGGTCGAAGGGTCGGTAGCGCAGCTCGAGCTCGGCGATATATTCGCCGCGCGCGAACAGGGCCATATCGTAGCTGTCCGTGTCGGTGAGCGCCGGCTCGAGGAAGTAGCCGAACCTCACCGTCCAGTTCGGCTGGTTGAGCTCGGCGGCGACGCCCCAGGTGAAACCGATGCTGTCGGCGGCATAGTCGAAGGCCCCGGCCGCCCAGATCGACCAGTTGAGGAAGTCGACGCGGGGGTCGTTGGCGTAGGCGTTGTTGTCGAAAATATCCTGGACGGCGTATCGGCCGGCCGTGATCGTGACGCGCGAGACGTCGCGCTTGCCGGCGAGCTGATCGTAGTCGCTTTCGACCTTCTCGGTCTCCCCGCCGAGCCCGATCGTCTGGCGCAGGAACACTCGCGACATGCTGAAGCGCGGATAAGGGAAGTCGCGCTGAGCCTCGCCGTTAGGAAAGCCGGCGACACCCTGCGTCTGTGCGACGCCGAAGCCCTGCAACAGCTCGGGGGCGAAGTAGAATTCACCGCCCTCCCACAGCCGTATGCCGAGCGACCCCGAGAGCGCCGAGGTCTGGCGGCTCTGGCCGGCGGACGGCAGGCTTTGCGGTCCGTCATAGGGCGCGTTGAAGGGTGGGTAGCCCTGGTAGACGAAGACGCCCTGGCCGTGGACTTCGAACGAGCCGGGTCCGCGGTATGGTTTCGCCTTCGGATCGTCGACTTCGCCGAACTTGTAGTTCAGGCCGAGGCGAAATTGATGCTGGTCGTACTGCGAATCGTAACGCGCCGGCGCCGAGGCGAAGGCGAAGCCGCCCAGCCCGAAGTTGGTATAGAGATACTCGGCGCGCGCCGACCAGCGTGAGTCCAGGCGATAGTCGACGCCGCCGCCCACAATGTAGCCCCGCCGGATGTTGCTGGGATTGGCGTCCTCGTTGCCGGTCGTGAGGTCGATGCGAGAGTAGCGCGTGCTCGCCCAGGCGATGCCGCCGGTGACGAAGGGCGTCCATCCTCCGAGGTCGAAGCCGATGCGACCGCGCAAGCTTGCCTCGTACTCGAGTTCCTCGCTGGCCGTGCCGGTGGCCGTGGCGCGGTACGACAGCACCCGCGCATTGTCGAGCTGGTCGAAAAACGAACCGTCGACTTCGATGCCCAGCATCAGCCGCGACGGGAAGTAATGCTCGTAACCGGCCTGTATGCCGCCGAACGATGTGCCATAGAGCGAGACGCCGCCGGCCGACGACAGTCCCAGGGGATCGGCGAGCGTGGCGTTGGCGTTGCCGAACACGTAGCCGGCATGGCCGCCGACGTAGAAGCCGCTGCGGTTGCGCCCCTCGTCAGCCATCGCCGGCACGACAGGCTGAATCGCCACGAGCAGGGTGGCGATTGCAAGATACTGCGGCGCAGTGCGGAGCGTCGGCATCACCTTATCTGTAGCGCGTCTCGCCGATTCGGGACAAGCTAGCAGAGCTTGAGGACACGCGCACAGCGACGATAAAATGACTCCTCGGCACAGGAGAAATCTTCATATGTTGCGTTCATTGTTGGTCGCCGCTCTCTTGCTGGGCGCGGGCGACCTGTTCGCCCAGGAGACCAGCTTTCTGCTGATCAATGCCACCGGCTATCCGATCAGCCAGATGTTCGTGTCGGAGAGCGATTTCAACATGTGGACGCCCAACGTCTTGCGCCCGCCGGTGATCAAGGCGGGCGAGCGCCGGCAGGTCACGTTTAATGCCCCGACGACCTACTGCCAGGCCGACATGAAGATCGGATTCGCCGACGACGGCGCCCCCGCCGTCTGGCAGAACCTGAACCTCTGTACCCTCACCAAGATCAAGCTGGTGTATGATCGCGTGAGCGGCATCACCTCGGCGAGCTACGACGACTAGAAGCGGCTCTCGATAGCGTAGGCCCGTTTGGTCCTGACGTTCGCTATCATCCCGAGCGAAGCGAAGGATCTCATGCCCTGGCAAACGGCGATGAGGTCCTTTGCTTCGCTCAGGACGACTGCAAAGCAACGTAGCCTAGTTGCGGCGCCTGACTGCCGCGCCTAAATACAATAGATGGCAAACGATACGGGCCTGCCTTTCCTGCACGACCCTCCGGCATCGGGTTTTGCCCCGGGCATCGGCGAGCCCGTCCGCTTGCCGTTCGACAACAGCTATGCCCGTCTGCCCGAGCGCTTCTACGCGCGGCTTGCGCCCACGCCGGTCGCGGCCCCGCGCCTGATCAAGCTCAACACCGCGCTCGCCGCCCAGCTCGGCCTCGACGCCGAAGCGCTGGCGTCGCCGCAGGGTGTGGCCGTCCTGGCGGGCAACCGCATCGCGCCGGGTTCCGAGCCGATTGCGCTCGCCTATGCCGGCCACCAGTTCGGCAACTTCGTGCCGCAGCTGGGCGATGGCCGCGCCGTGCTGCTGGGCGAGGTCGTGGGCCCGGACGGCATCCGTCGCGACCTCCAGCTCAAGGGCTCGGGGCCGACACCGTTCTCGCGCCGCGGCGACGGGCGGGCAGCCCTGGGTCCCGTGCTGCGCGAATACATCATCAGCGAGGCGATGGCGGCGCTCGGCATTCCCACCACGCGATCGCTGGCGGCCGTGACGACCGGCGAGCCGGTGATGCGCGAGACGGCGCTGCCCGGCGCGGTGCTGACGCGCGTGGCGTCGAGCCACATCCGCGTCGGCACCTTCCAGTTCTTCGCCGCGCGCGGCGACGTCGAGGCGTTGCGCTTGCTGGCCGACTACGTCATCGCCCGCCACTACGCGGACGCCCGCGGCGAAGCCGAGCCCTACCGTGCGTTGTTCGATCGCGTGATCGCGCGTCAGGCGGAGCTCATCGCCAAGTGGATGCTGGTGGGCTTCATCCACGGCGTCATGAACACCGACAACTGCTCGATCGCCGGCGAGACCATCGATTACGGTCCCTGCGCCTTCATGGATGCCTACGATCCCGAGACGGTGTTCAGCTCCATCGATCACGGCGGCCGCTACGCCTACGGCCACCAGCCGCGCATCGCCCACTGGAACCTGGCGCGTTTCGGCGAGACCCTGCTGCCCTTGCTGGCCGACGACACCGATGCGGCGCTGGCCATCGCCAACGAATCGTTGGGCGCTTTCCAGGAACGTTATGCGCAGGCGCTGATCGGCGGCATGCGGCGCAAGCTCGGCCTGTTCGCTGCGGAGCAGGGCGACGGCGCCCTGGCGCAGGACCTGTTGAAGGCCATGGCCGACGGCGAGGCCGACTTCACCCTGACCTTCCGCCGGCTCGATCCCGAATTGGACGCCGGGGTCCTGCCGTTGTTCAAGAATCCCGATGCCTACGACGCCTGGGCCATGCGCTGGCGAGAGCGGCTGGCGCGCGAGCCGCTGGACGCGGCGGCGCGCCGGTTGGCGATGCGGTCGGCCAATCCCGCCTACATTCCGCGCAACCATCGCGTCGAGGCGGCGCTCGCCGCCGCGGTCGAGCGCGAGGACTTCGCGCCGTTCGAGGAATTGCTGAAGGTGCTCGCGCGGCCTTTCGAGGACCGCGCCGAATTCGCCGCTTACGCCGAGCCGCCGCCGGACGATCAGCGCGTCTGCCAGACCTTCTGCGGCACCTGAAGGCACAATACCGTCATCCCGACTCGCGCGGATCATATCCGCGCTTGAGCGAAGCAGAGTGGAGGGACCTCCTCTTCATCGTCGTTGAGCCCTATGACGAGGTCCCTCCACTGCGCCTCGCGGAGTTTACCCCGAGGGCTTCCGAGGGGCTCGGCTCCGGTCGGGATGACGGCTTAGGGCTGCTGCCAGGCGGCGGAAGCCTTCTTCGCCGGCCGGCAATCCAAATCTCAGCCAGGTCGACTGGTCAGCGAAAGCGCGGACATGCAGTCCCTGCCGGGCCAAGGCGTCGACGAGGCGTCCAGCGTCGGCATGGTCGGCCAGCCGGAACAGCGGCGTTCCACCCAAAAGCGTGAACCCCGCCGCGGCCAATAGCGCATCGAGCGTCGCACGATCCGCGGCGAGCCGCTGCGCCGCCGCCTCCAACCAGGCCCGGTCGTCCAGCGCGATCCTGCCGATCTCCGCGGCCGGGCCGGACACGGCCCACGGACCGAGCTCATCCCGGAGCCGTCGCGCGAAGCGTGGCGGGGCGACGGCGAAGCCCAGGCGCACGCCTGCCAGGCCGTAGGTCTTGCCGAACGATCGCAGCACGACGGTGTTGGCGGGCAGATCGCCGGCAAGGCTCGCCTCGGTTGGAAGAAAGTCGATGAAGGCTTCGTCGACGACCAGCAATGCGGTTTCGACGGCCCGCAACGCCCGCGCCGCGATGAGCCGGCCGGTGGGATTGTCCGGATTGACGACCACGACGATGTCGGCGCCGGACGCCTCGACGATGTCGGGCACAACGGCAACGTTGTGACCGGCGCGCCGCCAGCAGAGTTCGTGTTCGGCGTAGGTTGGCCCCACGATGGCCACCCGCGACGTCGGCATCAGCCGCGGCAGGAGCTGGATCAGCGCCTGGGTGCCAGGCGCGGCGACGATCGTCGCGGGGTCGGCGATGCCATATCGGCGTGCCGCGGCCGCGAGCAACGCTTGCAGCGCCTCGCGCGTCGGCAGGCGCGACCAGGTCTCCGGCGGCAGTTGGGCCACTGGATAGGCAACGGGATTGATGCCGGTCGAAAGATCGATCCAGGGCTGGGGTGCCTTGGGGAATCGGCGCCGGATCGCGCCGAGATCGCCGCCGTGCGCGACCGGTTCCGGTGCCGCGGGCCCCGTGATAGGCACATCTGCCATGTTCGCCGACCTTGCCCTCATTGCCGTCGCGACCGAAGCG
>DASZJU010000418.1:0-9112 GCA_035947815.1 Reyranella sp. | reverse complement strand
AAATAGTTGTTGCACCTGCGCAAACTTGTGGCCGAAATGCAGCGAAGGTGGTTAATTTGCGCATGACCCGGACCGGCGCCGCCCGACGATATTCGATTGAAATCAAAGACGCCAAGGGCTCAATCGTGTTCTCTGCGGTTGCTTGTTGGGACGACAAGGACAAACGTCTCGCGCTTGCACAAATCGAACGCCTCGCTCAACTGCCGGAGGTGAACTTCTACACCGGCCCCGCGCATGAGCCAGACTCTGGTACTAGCAAGCGGCGGCCGAGGCTCAGAATGGTGCGGCTTCGTCGGGAGCCCTGACTTAGCGTCGCCGGATGTCGAACCTAGCCCTTTCCGCTAATTCGCGGAGGCCCAGACGCTCTGGTACCAACTCTCACTGAACGGCGAGTCGTGACTGTCACCCCGAGCGAAGCGAGGGGTCTTTACGGATGCAGAAAGGTCCCTCGCTACGCTCGGCATGACAATGGGGCTGTAACTGGCATTTGTGATTCCAGATACTAGACACCGCGCAGGATCGACGTGCCGGCGTAGCGCGCCTGGGTACCGAGCTGCTCCTCGATGCGCAGGAGCTGGTTGTACTTAGCCAGCCGGTCCGAGCGCGACAGCGAGCCGGTCTTGATCTGGCCGCAGTTGGTGGCGACGGCCAGGTCGGCAATCGTGGCGTCCTCGGTCTCGCCGGAACGGTGGGACATCACGGCGCCGTAGGAAGCGTGGCGCGCCATCGACACGGCTTCCATGGTCTCGCTGAGCGTGCCGATCTGGTTCACCTTGATCAGGATGGCGTTGGCGAGCCCGTCCTTGATGCCGTCGGCCAGCCGCTTCGGATTGGTGACGAACAGATCGTCGCCGACGAGCTGGATTTTCTTGCCGAGCATATCTGTGATCGCCTTCCAGCCGGCCATATCGTCCTCGGCCATGCCGTCCTCGATCGACACGATCGGGTAGCGCTTCACGAGATCGGCGTAGTAGTCGACCATGCCGGCGGCATCGAGCGACTTCTTCTCACCTTCCAGCTCGTACTTGCCCTTCTTGAAGAACTCGGTGGAGGCTGGGTCGAGCGCCAGCATGACGTCCTCGCCCGGCCTGTAGCCTGCCTGCTCGATCGATTTCATGATGAAGCCCAGCGCCTCATTGGCCGAGGCGAGGTTGGGGGCGAAGCCGCCCTCGTCGCCCACATTGGTGTTGTGGCCGGCGTCCTTGAGCTGGCCGCGCAGCGCGTGGAAGACTTCGGAGCCCATGCGCAGCGCGTCGGCGAAGCGGTTGGCCTTCACCGGCATGATCATGAATTCCTGGATGTCGATCGGATTGTCGGCGTGCACGCCGCCGTTGATGATGTTCATCATCGGCACCGGCAGGAGCGAGGCCTGGCTGCCGCCGACATAGCGGTAGAGCGGCAGGCCGCAATCCATCGCCGCCGCCTTGGCGACCGCCAGCGAGGCGCCGAGGATGGCGTTGGCGCCGAGCCGGCCCTTATTGGGCGTGCCGTCGAGCTCGATCAGGGCGCGGTCGATCTTGATCTGCTCCAGCGCATCAAGGCCGGACAGGAGATCCATGATCTCGCCGTTCACCGCCTGGACCGCCTTCAGCACGCCCTTGCCGCCATAGCGTTTCTTGTCGCCGTCGCGCAGCTCGACCGCCTCATGGGCGCCGGTCGAGGCGCCGGAGGGAACCGCCGCGCGGCCCATGGCGCCGCTGTCGAGCTCGACCTCGACCTCGACCGTGGGATTGCCGCGGCTGTCGAGAATTTCGCGGGCGCGGACTTCGGCAATGGCACTCATCGGGAGCTCCTTTTTGGCGCGGCCTGTCTAGCCGTGCCCCCTCCCCGGAGCAAGTGACGGAACGGTGCAGGTTTCTATGCTGGGGTTCACCGCCGACGCGCTGCGTCGAGAGGGATTCGTCACGTCCGCGTCACGATCTTCCGGACCGCGGCGTCCCGCCGGCATCATGAATCATGAGCGGGCGGGACGCCCGCGGGCCGCTTGAGTCAGCGCCAGGCGCTCTTCAGGGCCTGGTCGGTCTTCCATTTCTCGACGCCCGCCACGTCATCGCAGGAGAAGGCCTGCGTGTTCTTGCGCGGATTGCCCTCGACCCAGGCGAAGACCAGGCATTGCGACTGGCTGTTGCCGTCCTGCTTGGTCTCGAGGAGGATTTCGCTCGCCACCGCGGCGCCCACCTTGGCGTCGCCATAGTCGTCGATGATCGGCGCGATCTCGCCGACCTTGCGGCCGGCCGCCTTGTTGTCGGCGTACCACTTGGCGAAGACCGCGAACTGGTCACCGGCCACGCCTTTGCCGTCGGCCGCGACATAGGCCTTGAGGTCGCGGATCAGCGACTGGGCCGCAGCCTCGGCCTTGGGCTCGGCCGCCTTGCGGCGCTCGGCGAGCCGGGCGTTCAGCGCTTTCAGCGCATCGGCGTTCGATGGCGGCGGCGTCGCCGAGAGCGACGTGGCTGTCGTGGTCGGCGGCTCGATGCGCTTGATCGGGGTGCGGCTGGCTTCGGCGTTGAGCTGCTGCGCTTCCTGCGGCGTCAGCTTGCCGACGGCCGCCATGCCGTGGGCTTTCTGCCAGTCGCTGATCGCTTTGGTCGTCGCCTCGGACTGCAGGTTGCCATCGATCGGGCCGTTGTATTTGTCGAGCGTGCGCAACGATTCCTGGATGTGCTTGCGGTCGGGCTCGGGGCTCTGCAGCACCGTCGTGTAGTCGGGTGCCGGCGCCGAGCGCGTCGCGGCGACGGGCGCGCCACCGGATGGCGCCGGCGCGGCGCCGCCGCCGGCTTGTCCCCCGCCCTGGCCGCAGACCGACGGATTCTGGAAGCAGCGCTCGACCTCGCCTGCGCTTTGGGCAAGCGTCGCGGCCGGCGTGAGGGCCGCGAAGGCGAGCAGCGCGAGCGTGCGGCGCATGTCAGATGCCGCCGTAAGTTGCCACGGCGAGCTGCGCCGGCAGACCGATCACCATCACCACCGGCAGGCCGCGGCCGGTCTGGCCGCGCGCGATGATGTGGTCGTTGGGCGCGCCCGTCTTGCTCTGGTAGCTGCCGCTGCCGCTGAACTTGCCGGCAAAGCAGGACAGCGAGAACTGGCCGCTCGCCGGCCCATTGTTGGTGAAGGTGCCCTCGCAGACCTGCTCGCCACGCTGGTTGTCGACCGAAAAGGTGACGGAGCGGTCGCGGCCGATCAGGGCGCCGTACCTGGCGACGCCGTTCACGCGGGCGACGTTGCCGCGGTCGTCGCGATAGAAGATCGACACCGGGCCGTAGGAATCGTCGGGCAGCGAGCTGCGCGGCAGGAGATAGCGCTCGTTGCTGATCACGACCTGGCAGCGGCAATCGGTGCTGTAGTTCTCGCCGAGCGGCCCGAGTTCGCCGAGCTTGCGGTTGCAGTTCGAGAGCGCCATCTGCTGCACTTCGCTCTCGCTCATCTGCCCCTTGGTATAGGAGTCGGCATAGAGAAAGGCGCACTGGCGCGGCATCGGAATCGCCACCACCTTGTGGCTCGCCGCGGACGTCTCGGTGCTGACCCAGTAGCGTTCCGCCATTTCCGGGAAGCGCAGGAAGATCGGATCGCGCCGCTCCGCCTTGGCCTGCGAAGACTGCGCGGCCGACGGCGTCCAGGCCGCGGGCGCGAGCGCCGCCGCGGCCAACAGGACAAGGGCGAGAAAGCGTTTCATGACAGCCCACTCCACCCGAGAAACATGACGGAAATACGACCCGACCGACCGGAGTCAAGGGTGAGTCGTAACCTGTCACCCCGAGCGTAGCGAGGGGCCTTTGAGGCCGCCGTAAAGGTCCCTCGCTGCGCTCGGGATGACAGCGGGCCCGTATTCGGCATTTGTGAATGCCGGTACTAGACCAGCCGGCTCTGGTTCTTGGCCGCGCCGATGAACGAGGTGAACAGCGGATGAGGCGCGAATGGCCGGGATTTCAGCTCGGGATGGTACTGCACCCCGATGAACCAAGGATGGTCCGGAATCTCGACGATCTCCGGCAGGATGCCGTCGGGCGACATGCCGGAGAAGCGCAGGCCGACCTGCTCGAGACGGTCCTTGTAGTTGACGTTGACCTCGTAGCGGTGGCGGTGGCGCTCGCTGATCACGTCCTGGTCGTAGATCTCGTGCACCTTGGTGCCGGGGCGGAGATGCGCCGGATAGGCGCCGAGGCGCATCGTGCCGCCCAGGTCGCCGTTGGCGGCGCGCTTTTCGATCTGGTTGCCCTTGAGCCATTCGGTCATCAGCCCGACCACGGCATGCTCGGTCGGGCCGAATTCGCTCGACGAGGCGTCCTCGATACCGAGCAGGTTGCGGGCCGCCTCGATCACCGCCATCTGCATGCCGAAGCAGATGCCGAAGAACGGCACCTTGCGTTCGCGCGCGAACTTGACGGCGTGGATCTTGCCCTCGGTGCCGCGCTCGCCGAAACCGCCCGGCACCAGGATGCCGTGCACGTTCTCCAGATGGGCCACGGCATCGTCGCGCTCGAAGATCTCCGAGTCCATCCACTCCAGTCCGACCTTGACGTTGCTGCCGAAGCCGCCGTGCGTCAGCGCCTCGGAGAGCGACTTGTAGGCATCGAGCAGCACCGTGTACTTGCCGACCACCGCGATCGTCACCTTGCCCTCAGGCTCGCGCACCGAACGCACCACGCCGCGCCAGCGGTCGAGATTGGGCTCGTGCTCGGCATCGAGGCCGAAATAGCGGCAGACCTCGCGATCGAAGCCCCGATCATGATAGGCGATCGGCACCTGGTAGATCGTGTCGACGTCGCGCGCCTCGATCACGCGCTCCGGCTTGACGTTGCAGAACAGCGCGATCTTGCGCTGCTCGTTGGCCGGGATCTCCTTGTCGCCGCTGCGGCACACCAGGAGGTCGGGCTGGATGCCGACGCTTAAAAGTTCCTTGACCGAATGCTGCGTCGGCTTGGTCTTGAGCTCGCCTGCCGTCGGCACCCAGGGCAACAGGGTGAGATGCACATACATCGTGCGTTCGCGGCCAAGCTCGTTGCCGAGCTGGCGGATCGCTTCGAGGAACGGCAAGCCTTCGATGTCGCCCACCGTGCCGCCGATCTCGACCAGGACGAACTCTTCGTCGACGGTGTCGGCAACGATGAATTCCTTGATGGCGTCGGTGATGTGCGGAATCACCTGCACGGTCGCCCCGAGATATTCGCCGCGCCGTTCCCGGGCGATCACCGACGAATAGATGCGGCCGGTGGTGATGTTGTCGCTCTGCCGGGCGTCGACGCCGGTGAAGCGCTCGTAGTGGCCGAGATCGAGATCGGTCTCCGCGCCGTCGTCGGTCACGAAGACCTCGCCGTGCTGATAGGGACTCATCGTTCCCGGATCGACGTTCAGATAGGGATCGAGCTTGCGCAGCCGGACCCGATGGCCACGAGCCTGCAGCAGCGCTCCGAGCGCCGCCGACGAAAGACCCTTACCAAGCGAGGAAACCACGCCGCCCGTTATGAATATAAAGCGCGCCATGGGCTTACAGCATACTGAAGCTTGTTGGCCGCAGCCATGGGGATATCGCCCCGCCGGAGGATGTTCGGCGGAGGGAACGGTCGGCCACGGTGGCTGTTCCTAGCGGGTCGGCGCGGAAGGCGCCGCCGGCACGGCGGGCGCCGGCGTCGGGCTGTCGGGCGCTGCGCTCCCGGGCACTCCGGGAGCGCTTGGCGTTGCCGGCGCGTTATCCATGATGGACCGCGAGGAACGCGACACATCGGTCATGCTCCACGCCATCACCAGGCTCAGGAAGAAGAAGGTGCCGGCGAAAATCGCCGTCATGCGCGACAGCACATTGGCCTGGCCGCGCACCGAAAACAGCGCGTCGGTGCGGCCCATGCCCAGTCCGCCACCCTCGCTGCGCTGAAGCAGGATGACGACGATCATCGCGGCCGTGACGCCGACATGAATGATCAGCAACACCAGTCGCCAATCGTGCAAAAAGCCTCGTACCGCGTCCATTTGGTCCAGCGTTAGATGGGAATACCCGCCAGGCGGGGGTTACCCGCAAGGGGGCGCTTCTAGCCGCTTTGGGCGGCCTTGGCGATAGCCAAAAATTCAGCCGCCTTGAGGCTGGCGCCGCCGACCAGGGCGCCGTCGACGTCGCCCGCCGCCAGCAGTTCGGCGGCATTGCTGTCCTTCACCGAGCCGCCATAAAGAAGACGCACCCCAGCCGCCTCGCCCATCAGCCCGCCCAGCACCTTGCGGATGTGCGCATGCGCTGCGGCGACCTCGGCGGTCGTCGGCGTCTTGCCCGTGCCGATCGCCCACACCGGCTCGTAGGCCACGACCAGCCTGGCCGCGGTCGATCCGGCCGGCACGCTGCCTGTGAGCTGGGCTTCGAGCACGGCCAGCGTCTTGCCGGCCTCGCGCTCGGCCAAGGTCTCGCCGATGCAGACGATCGGCAGCAGGCCCGCCCGCCACGCCGCTTCGGCCTTGGCGCGCACGAGGGCGTCGGTCTCGCCACAATCGGCACGCCGCTCGGAGTGGCCCACGATCACATGGGTCGCGCCGCAATCGCGCAACATCTCGGCGGCGATCTCACCGGTATACGCACCGCTCGGCTTGGCATGGCAGTTCTGGCCGCCGACCAGAAGGCCGCTCGCCTTCACCGCCTCGGCGACGGCCAGGATCAAGGTCGCCGGCGGACAGACCAGCACCTCGCGATCGCGCCAACCCGCCTGCTTCACGCCGTCCGCGACGCCCTTGGCCAGCGCCAGGGCATCGGCCCTGAGGCCGTTCATCTTCCAGTTGCCGGCGATCAGTGGCCTTCTGGTCCGTGCCATGAAATTCCCCAAATTTTGCCCGACGCGTGTCTAGTACCGGCTTTCATAGATTGATGATTCACAGACAACCTCATCCTGAGGAGCCGCGCGCAGCGCGGCGTCTCGAAGGATGGGCAACAACGATGGTGTATCCCACCCTTCGAGACGGCCCTGCGGGCCTCCTCAGGGTGAGGTTGGGGCCGTATCAGCAGTCTATGAAAGCAAGTACTAGCGGCGGCGGCTTCGGTGGTCAAAGGCCGCTTGGTTGCCTGTCCGAGGGGCGGGTGGTAGGCATGCGCCCCGATAAAAAGCCCCGTCTGTCACCCCGTCCACAACCCTGCCGGCGCCGTGAATCAGTTCCGCAAATACGCCAAATATATCGTCCTGACCGTGATGTTCGGCATGCTGATCATCAGCTTCGGTCTGTGGGGCATCGGCGACATGCTGCGCGGTGGCGGAAGCAGCAGCGAAATCGCCCATGTCGGCGGCACGCACATCCCGATCTATGGCTGGATCGGCGGCTCGTCGGTCACCGCCAATCAGGTGCGCGACCAGTTCAACCTCCAGCTCGACGGCATCCAGCGTCAGACCGGCCGGCGGCCCGAGCCCGAGCAGGCGCTGCGCTTCGGCCTGCATATTCGGGCGCTCGAGGAGGTCGTCCAGCGCGCCGTGCTCGACCACGCCATCCAGGAGTTCGGGCTGGTCGTGAGCGACGAAGAGGTGCGGGCGGCGATCGCGCGCAATCCGGCCTTCCAGGGCACCGGTGGCTCGTTCGATCCCCTGCTCTACCGCAACCGCCTGCAGCAGGCGCGTGTCTCCGAGGCGCAGTACGTCACCGAAATGCGCCGCGAGATCGCGGCCAACCAGCTGTTCGGCGTGGTGCGTCCCGAGGGACTCGCGCCGAAGTCGCTGCGCGACGACATCTTCAAGATGGAAGGCGAGAAGCGGATCGCCGAGACGCTCTACGTGCCCGACGCCATCGTCGTCGACGTACCCAAGCCCACGGCCGAGCAGCTCAACGCCTACTTCGAGGCCAACAAGACCAAATTCCAGATCCCCGAGTTCCGCGCCTTCTCCTACGTCCTGCTGAGCGTCGAGGACATCCTGCCCCAGGTGTCGGTGACCGCCGAGCAGGTCCGGCAGGAGTACGAGGCACGCTCCGCCGAGTTCGGCACGCCGGAGAAGCGCGATGTCGATCAGGCGATGGCCGACAGCGAGGCCAAGGCCAAGGCCATCATCGCCGCCGCTACCGCCGGCAAGTCGCTGGAGGATGCGACCAAGGAGGTCCTCGGCAACGCAGACGGCGTGATCAAGCTCGGCATGGTCACCAAGAAGGACCTGCCGCCCGGTCCGCTCGCCGACGGCATCTTCGGCCTGCCCACCGGCATCGCGCCGGCCCCCATCCAATCCCCGCTCGGCTGGCACGTCATCAGGGTCAACAAGATCGAGGCCGGCAAATCGGTGGCGTTCGACGAGGTCAAGGACAAGCTCGAGAAGGATTTGAAGGCCCAGATGGCACCCGACATGCTGATCAAGCTGGTCACCGATTTCGAGCGCATCCTGAGCAAGAGCCAGTCGATGAAGGCGGCGGCCGAGGAGCTCGGCCTCAAGATCAAGACCTACGAGAATGTCGATGCGCGCGGCCAGGATGCGTCGGGCAAGCAGGTCGTCATCGGCCCGGGCGCCGCCGAGCTGGTGCAGGCCGCGTTCAACACCCGCGAAAGCGCCGAGAGCGACCTCCTGGAGACGCAGCGCGGTGAATATTTCGTCGTGCGCACCGACCGCGTCACGCCTGCCCGCATCCCCACCCTCAACGAAGTCGAGGCCAAGGTCGTCGAGGCCTGGCAGGCCGAGGAGCGGCGCAAGCTGGCCGATGTCAAGGTGAAGGCCGCTGTCGAGAAGGCCGAGGCCGGCACCGATCTCGCCACCCTTGCCAAGGAGCTCGGCCTGGAGGTGCGAACCGCCAAGGCCGTCACGCGCTTCGAGGCCGATCAGCCCAACTACCTCACCCAGCCGGTGGTGCTGGCGCTGTTCAAGCTCGCGCCGGGCAAGGTGCAGTCGGTACGGACTGCCGACGGCAGCGTCATCGTGCGCCTGAAGCAGGTCGAGGCGGTCGACCTGGCCAAGGACAAGGAAGCGCTCGACCGCTTCGGCAAGCAGATCGACACCATGGTGGCCAACGACCTGATCCTGCAGCTCGTCGCCGCGCTGCGCACCAAGTATGGCGTGACGGTCGACGAGGCGGCGTTCGCGGCGGCCTTCCGACCCCAGCAGCAGTAGCGGCCAATGTCGATCTCGCCCGGCTTCGACGCCTTTGCGGCGTGCTACGATTCCGGCAAGCCGCAGCT
>DASZJU010000417.1:0-5148 GCA_035947815.1 Reyranella sp. | reverse complement strand
TGGTGATAGGCGATGATGGCGAGCGTCTCGATCGCCGCCCGCGACAGTTTGCGCGTCACCGGCCGCTCGATCTTGAGCTTCTCCGAGAGGTCGGACGCGGTGCGGAAGGCATAGCCGCCCGCCACCTGCACGAGATTGACGCCGCGGCCGGCATACATCTCGGCCAGGTCGGCCAGCAGGCGCTTGACGTCGGCGTCGTTGGGCAGCCGGTCGGCCAGCTCCGTCTCGTCGAGCGCCTGGGTGCCGGCGAAGATCAGCGCCTCGAGCAGCCTGAGATGCTGCGCGTGGTCGGGAGAGACGACGTCGGTCACGTTTTCTGAATCGGGTTCAGACATTTCACTACCCAGTGTGCCGCTTGCAATCGTGACAGGCCATCACCGTTGCTCGGACCGTTTACGCAAATAGATCGGACCGAAGCGCTCAGCCTGACGCAACTCGACCGAACCGTCCTTGGCAAGCTGCAGGCCCGCCACAAAGGTCGCGGCCAGCGCAGAACGGCGGCGCATCGGATCGGTGAGGCCGGCCGGCAGGAAGGCTTCGAGCGACTGCCAGTCGATGGCGATGCCCAGCATGCGGCCCAGCCGCTCGGCCGCTTCCTCGACCGAGAAGAACTGCATGGGCTCGATCTGATAGGTATCGGCGCCCTTGGGCCGCAGCGGATGGCCGTAGGCGGCGAGCAGGTCGTAGAGCTTCACGTCCCAGATGGCGCGGCGCACAACGACAACGCCCTCGGGCTGGCCACGGGAAAAGATGTCCTTGCCGAGTTGCGGACGGGCCATCAGGCGCACGCCCGCCTCCTGCATCGCCTCGAGGCGGCGCAACTGCCACTGTAGCGCGTCGGCCATCTCCTGGCCCGACGGCTCCTCGCCGGCCGGCGGCTCGGGCAGCAGCAGGCGCGACTTGAGGTAAGCGAGCCAAGCCGCCATTACGAGATAGTCGGCGGCGAGTTCCAGCCGCAGCCGCCGGGCCTGCGCCACGTGCGCCAGGTACTGATCGACCAGGGCCACCATCGAGATGCGGCGCAAATCGACCTTCTGGTCGCGCGCCAGGCTCAGCAGCAGGTCGAGCGGGCCCTCGAAGCCTTCGAGATTGACGATCAGCTCGCCCTCGCCCGGCGCGATCACGTCAGGGCCGGCGGCGGTGAAGCTGTCGGCGCCACGCGTCTCATCCGGCGGCAGGCTTGAGGGCTCGTTCATGCCATCCCGGTGTAATCCAGCAGCAGCGCATACCGCCACATGATTTGGCCCGGCCTTATCCCCATTCGGGCAAAAGCGCCGCGAGGCGCTGGGCTGCGTCGGCCAGGCCCGCCTTGCCGGCCGGCGCCCGGTGCCGCGCCAGGAAGCCGCGGCCGGCGTCGAATCGCCGCCCCGCCGCCTCGCTGAGCGGGCCGGTGCGGCCAGCGATTTCGGCCATCTCCGACATCTTGCCATTGCAGTGGAGAGCCACGTCGCAGCCGGCGGCCAGGGCCCGGTTGGCGCGGTCGCCCAAGGAGCCGCCGAGCGCCTGCATGGAAAGGTCGTCGGATAGCAGCAGGCCGTCGAAGCCGATATGGCCGCGGATGACCTCCTTCACGCCTCGTGCCGATACCGTGATGGCGGCCCCAGGATCGACCGCCTCGAACAAGATGTGACCGGTCATCGCCCACGGCAGGTCGGCGAGAAGCCTGAAGGGCAGGAAGTCGGTCCGTTCCAGCACGTCGCGCGCGGCTGTCACCCGAGGCAGCGCGGCGTGGCTGTCGACGGTGGCGCGGCCGTGGCCGGGGATATGCTTGATCACCGGCATGACCCCTTCCGCCAAAAGCCCCTCGGCGGCGGCGCGGCCCAGCGCCGCCACCGGTTCGGGCCGGTCGGAATAGGCGCGATCGCCGATCACGGCGTGGGTCTCGGCAAAGGCGATGTCGAGCACGGGCAGGCAATCGACGTCGCCGCCGACCGACGCCACATCCGCCGCCAGCAGGCGTGAATTGAGCCGGGTCGCTTCCAGGCCACGCTCGGGGTCGCGGGCATAGAGCTCGCCCAGCAGGCGCGCCGGCGGCGCCTTGCGCCAGTGCGGCGGCCGCAGACGCGCCACCCGACCGCCTTCCTGGTCGATCAGCACCGGCGCCTCGGCGCGCGCCACCGCGGAGCGCAGCTCCTCGACCAGGCGGTATGTGCGCTCGGGCGTGTCGACGTTGCGCGCGAACAGGATGAAGCCCAGCGGATCGGCATCGCGAAAGAAGGCGCGCTCGTCGGCCGAAAGATCGGGGCCTGTGCAGCCGAAGATGACGGCTCTGGGAGTGCTCATCCTGTCATCCTGAGCGAAGCGAAGGATCTCATCGCGGTTGCAACCGGCGTGCCCATCGAAATGCCATGAGGTCCTTCGCTGCGCTCAGGACGACAAAGCCTAACGCGCCGGAGGCACCACGACGCAGTCGGTCTTGCGGCCCTTCAGCGTGCCGCAGACGCTATGGGCCTGCTTCTCGTCGAGCGGACCCGCCTGGACGCGATACCACACGCCCTTGTCGCCGAGATCGACGCGCACCGCCTGCATGCGGAGGTTGGCCATGACGTCGCCATGCGCGCTCTGCAGGCGCGCCCAGGTCGACTTGGCGACATCCTCGTTCTTGACCGAAGCGACCTGCACCCGCCAACCGCCGGTCGGACCCGATATATTGTCGATCAGGCTGGCGATGCTGGGCCCGGTCTCCGTCGTTCCCGGCTTGACGTCCGTGGTGGCGGGCGTTGTCGGCGTAGCCGGCGTCGTGGCGCCGGCTGGCGGCGGCGTCGGCCCGCTGCCCGCCGGCGCGGCGGGCTGCAGCGGCGTTGGAGTCTTGGAGGCCTCGGGTTCGGCGGGCTTGGGTGCCGCCGGGGCCGGCAGGCCATTGGCCGGGAGCTTGGGATTGGTCGAGGCCGGCAGCAGCTTCTCGGGCTGGGTCGGCAGGGCGCCCGGCGCGATGCGGTTATAGACTTCCTTGTCCTGGTTGGGCGGCACCAGGCCGCCGGCATTCTCGGGTTTTATCCGCGACGGCGTCGTCGGCGCCTGCACCACCAGCGGCTCGAGGCCCTTGCCGCCAGCCTTGACGTCCTGGCTATGGGCCCACCACACGACCGAGCCGAAGCTCGCGATGGCGGCAACCGAGACCATAAAGGTCAGGATCTGGCTGCGCCGTCGGTTGACGCGCATGAGCAGCGAGTCCCTGGGCGGCGGGGGAATCGAATCGAATTCGTTTGCGACGGGCCGAGGCGGTGGATCGAGCCGCATGGCAGCCGACTCATTGGGTCGGTATATCGTTGGACCGTCGCCGGAGGGGGACCGGCGGATGTGCATTTCTTATCTCATCTCTTCGACGGGTGTTACGCCAAAGACCTTTAAGCCTGATCCTATCACAAAACCGATTCCCTGTACCAATGCGAGCCGGGCCCGGCTGAGCTCGTCCTCGCCCTCGACGACGAAGCGCAAGCCAGGTTCCTCGCGGCCCCGGGTCCAGTGGGCGTGGAAGGCGGCGGCAAGGTCGTAGAGATAAAAGGCGATGCGGTGCGGCTCGTGCGCCCCTGCCGCCGCCTCGACCTGGCGCGGCCACTGGGCGACCAGCCGGACCAGCGCCAGCTCGCCTGGATCGGCCAGGCGATCGAGCGGCGCCGCAGCCAGGCCGTCGGTGGCGATGCCGGCCGCCGCCGCCTGACGCATCACCGAGCGCGTGCGCGCATGGGCGTACTGCACGTACCACACCGGATTATCGCGTGACTGTTCGGTGGCCTTTACCAGGTCGAAGTCGAACGACGCGTCGTTCTTGCGCGTCAGCATGGTGAAGCGCACGACGTCGGGGCCAACCTCGTCCAAAAGGTCGCTCAAGGTCTCGAAGGTGCCGGCGCGCTTGGACATGCGCACCAGCTCGCCATTCTTCAGCACGCGCACGAGCTGGCAGAGCTTGATGTCGAGCATGCCCTTGCCGCCGGTGATGGCGCTCACCGCCGCCTTCATGCGCTTCACATGGCCACCATGGTCGGCGCCCCAGACATCGATCATGTCTGCAAAGCCGCGCACGAACTTGTCGTGATGATAGGCGATGTCGTTGGCGAAATAGGTCCAGCTGCCGTCGGATTTCTTCAGCGGCCGGTCGACATCGTCGCCAAACCGAGTCGAGCGGAACAGGGTCTGTTCGCGATCCTCCCAATCGTCGGGGACGCGGCCCTTGGGCGGATCGAGGCGACCCCGGTAGATCAGGCCCTGACGGGTCAACTCCTCGAAGGCACGATCGACCGCTCCCGAGTCGAGCAGCGCCTTCTCCGACGAAAAGACCTCGATGCGCACGCCCAACGTGTCGAGATCGGCACGAATCCCGGCCATCAGGGTGGCGATGGCGAAGGCCCGCATCTCGGGCAGCCAGTCGGCCTCGGGCTTGTCGATCCAGCGCGCGCCGTCGCGTTTGGCGATCGCCGCGCCGACCTCCTTGAGATACTCGCCGGGATAGAGGCCTTCGGGAATCCGCTCGATGTGATCGCCCAGCGCCTGGCGATAGCGCAGGTAGGTCGACTGGCCGAGCTTGTCGACCTGGGCGCCGGCGTCGTTGATGTAGTATTCCTTGGTAACGGTGTAGCCCGCTTTGGCCAAAAGGTTGGCGAGCGCATCGCCCACCACCGCGCCGCGGGCGTGCGCCACGTGCAGCGGACCGGTCGGATTGGCCGAGACGTATTCGACGTTGACCTTGGCGCCCGCGCCGACCGGCGAATCGCCATAGGCAATCCCCTCCTTCAGGCACTCGCGCAGCCGCTCGCGCCAGAAGGAGTCGGCGATCTTGAGGTTGATGAAGCCGGGCCCGGCGACGGCACCGTCGACCACATCGGGGTTGGCCCTGAGGCGGGCCAGCAACGGCTCGGCGATGTCGCGCGGCTTCTTGCCCGCGGCCTTGGCCAAGACCATGGCGGCGTTGGTGGCGATATCACCGTGAGCGGGATCGCGCGGCGGCTCGGCGGTGATGGCGGAAAAGTCGAGCTTTTCCGGCAATTCGCCGGCGGCCTGCATGGCGCGGAGCCCGGCTTCGATCTCGCCGATGAAATGGCGGTAGGGGTTCATGCGCGGGGGTATTGCCTATTCAGGCAATTTTGTCATCCGAGGCCGGTTCGAGGGGTTAGCGCTACCTCCGTCCCGTCATCCCGACCGAAGCCGAGC
>DASZJU010000416.1:0-23034 GCA_035947815.1 Reyranella sp. | reverse complement strand
TCGCCCGGATGGATCTTGTTCTGGATGCCGTCGATGCCGGCCATCAGCATCGCCGCGAAGGCGAGATAGGGGTTGGCCGACGAGTCGGGGAAGCGCACTTCCACGCGCTTGCCCTTGGGCGAAGACACATAGGGGATGCGGCACGACGCCGAGCGGTTGCGCGAGGAATAGGCCAGCAGCACCGGCGCCTCGAAGCCCGGGACGACGCGCTTGTAGGAGTTGGTGCTGGCGTTGCAGAACGCGTTGAGCGCCTTGGCGTGCTTGATGATGCCGCCGATGTAGTACAGCGCCGTCTCCGACAGGTCGGCGTAGCCTGAGCCCGCGAACAGCGGCTTGTTGTCCTTCCAGATCGACTGGTGGCAGTGCATGCCCGAGCCGTTGTCGCCATAGAGCGGCTTGGGCATGAAGGTCAGCGTCTTGCCGTAGCTGTGGGCGACGTTGTGCAGGGTGTACTTGTACTTCTGCACGTTGTCGGCGGTCTTCACCAGGGTATCGAAGCGGAAGCCGAGCTCGTTCTGGCTGGGCGCCACCTCGTGATGGTGGATTTCCATGGTGAGGCCCATGTCGGTGCACACCGTCATCATCTCGGCGCGCAGGTCGTTCATCGAATCGACCGGCTGCACCGGGAAGTAGCCGCCCTTGATGCCGGGCCGGTGGCCCATGTTGCCGCCTTCGTACTCGGCGCCGGAGTTCCACGGCGATTCGCTCGAAGTGAGCTTGTAGAAGCTGCCGTTCATCTGCACGTCGAAGCGCACGTCGTCGAACACGAAGAACTCGAGTTCGGGGCCGAACACGGCGGTGTCGCCGATGCCCGACGACTTCATGAACGCCTCGGCGCGCTTGGCGGTCGACCGCGGGCAACGGGCATAGAGCTGGCCGGTCGAGGGCTCGACGACGTCGCAGTTCACGAGCAGGGTGGTCTGCGCGGTGAAGGGATCGAGCACGGCGGTGGCGGGGTCGGGCATGAGGATCATGTCGGACTCGTTGATCGCCTTCCAGCCGGCGATCGAAGAGCCGTCGAACATCACGCCATCGACGAACGAGCTTTCGTCCGTGGCGGAGGCCATGCGGGCCGTGTGCTGCCACTTGCCGCGCGGATCGGTGAAGCGGAAGTCAACGAACTTGACGTCCTTTTCCTTGATCATCGCGAGAACCTGTTTCGCGTCCATATTTCGTCCGTCCCTCTTTTTTGTGGTCTACGTCCTCATGCCCCCAAAGGCGGAGTTTCATACGGCGGCGTCGCCGCGCTCGCCAGTACGAATTCGGATGGCGTCGTCGATGCGCGACACGAAGATCTTGCCGTCGCCGATGCGGCCGGTGTGCGCCGAGCTGCGGATCGCCTCGACCGCCTTCTCGACCATCTCGTCCTCGATGATCAGCTCGATCTTCACTTTTGGCAGAAAGTCGACGACGTATTCGGCGCCGCGATAGAGCTCGGTGTGGCCTTTCTGCCGCCCGAAGCCCTTGGCCTCCAGAACGGTGATCCCCTTCAGTCCGATCTGATTGAGCGCGTCCTTCACCTCATCGAGCTTGAAGGGCTTGATGATCGCTTCGATCTTCTTCATTTGCTTGAGACACCCCCGCGCGCCGACGCCGGTGCTGCCGGTCGAGGCAGCCCGTATGAACTGAAGGAAGCAGTTTCCGTACCAGAGTTCTCCACACCGGCTGCTTGTAAATTCGGAGCAGAAGTGACCAGCAAGTGGGCGAATTGAGCGAATATTAGGCAAAAATCTGCGCAGAACGAGATCAGGAACGAGACCCCTATGAAGCCCGCCAATTCACTGATGTCCGGCCTTGGAACGACGGTTTTCGAGGTGATGTCTGCGCTCGCCCGGGAGCACCAGTCGGTCAACCTCGGCCAGGGCTTTCCCGACGACAAGGGACCAGAGGTCGTGCGATCCGCCGCCGCGGAATACCTGGTGAATGGCCACAACCAATACCCGCCGATGATGGGTATTCCGGAACTGCGCCAGGCCGTCGCCCAGCATGCCAAGCGCTTCCAGGGACTCGACATCAACTGGCAGAGCGAGGTGCTGGTGACCTCAGGCGCGACCGAAGCGCTGGGTGACTGCCTGTTCGGCCTGATCGAGCCGGGCGACGAGGTGGTGCTGATCGAGCCGCTCTACGACTCGTATTTGCCGATCGTGCGCCGGGCAGGGGGCACGGCCAAGCTGGTGCGGCTCGAGCCGCCGACCTGGCGGCTGCCGCGCGAAGAGCTGGCGGCCGCGTTCAGCGATCGCACCAAGCTGATCCTGTTCAACACGCCGATGAATCCTTGCGCGAAGGTCTTCGACCGCGCGGAACTGGACTTCATCGCCGGGCTCTGCCTCGAGCACGACGCCTATGCCGTGTGCGACGAGGTCTACGAACACATCATCTTCGACGACAAGCAACACTTGTCGATCATGGGACTGCCCGGCATGCGCGAGCGCACCGCGCGCATCGGTTCGGCCGGCAAGAGTTTTAGCCTGACCGGCTGGAAGGTCGGCTACGTCACGGCTGCGGCCGAACTGATGAAGGCCATCGCCAAGACCCACCAGTTCATGACCTTCACCACCCCGCCCAACCTGCAATGGGGCGCGGCGACGGGACTGCGCCTGGGCGACGATTACTTCTCGACCCTCGCCGCCGACATGCAACGCAAGCGCGACCGGCTGGGCAATGCGCTGGCGGATATCGGCTTCGAGGTGCTGCCGGCACACGGCACCTATTTCGTGACCACGGATTTCCGGCCGCTGGGCTTCAACGGCAGCGACGAGGATTTCTGCCGTCACATCACCGTCGAGGCAGGCGTCACCGCGGTCCCGGTCAGCGCCTTCTACGATGACGCGGGACGGGCGCCGCGCCATTTCGCGCGGTTTTGCTTCTGCAAGCACGACGCCACATTGGACAACGCGATCGACCGGCTGAGTCGGCATTTCAGCAGGTAAATCAGGCACTTACGCGCAGCTCGGGGCACGGCCGCCACCGGCGTTGCAATCGATACATTTGGATCGCCGACTCCGCCGCCGCTATATTTGATACTTGGCGCTTGGCCGTCGTCGAAATTCTGCAGATTTCTGTGCGAAAACCTACAAGTTCATGTCGAGGCCTCTGGCAGCATGGGCCCCAACGTTAGCGCCGTGCCCACACCGCTTTCCCCCAAGCCCTCTCGAATCGACGGCCGCCGCCTGCGCAGCGAGCGGACCAAGCAGTTGATCATCGAGGCCTACCTCGCCTTGCTGCGGGAAAACCCCGTGGTGGCGATGCCGACCGCGGCGCAGATCGCCGACCGCGCCGGCTATTCGGTGCGATCGATCTTCGAGCGCTTTCCGGATCTCAGCAAGCTGCGCGTCGCCGCGGCGGATTACAGCCTGGCGCAGGCCGCCGCCCTCGCACCGGCGCGCCATGTCGACGGTGACCGGGCAACGCGCATCAGGTCCCAGGTCGAGACCCGCGCCGGGACCTGTGAGCGAGGCGTGGCGCTTTGGCGCGTGCTCCTCGCCAGCGTCGCCGGCGACGAGGAACTCAAGCTGCGCGTTCGCATCGGCCGCGATCGGACCATCGAGCGAATGGAGGTCATGTACCGACCCGAGCTCTCGACGCTGGGAGAGCAGGAGCGCAAGTATATGCTGATCGCGCTCGAAGCCATCACCGACATCGAAAGTTGGGAGCGCATGCGCGAACAGCACGGCTTGACCGTCGAGGAAGCCTGCACCGTCTGGATCAGCGCCATCGACCGCATGCTGCCGCCGACCCCGCCGGCTGCTTGACGCTGCGGCGGGCAACGTGGGATGGCGATGGTGCAGATGATGGTGGCGTCAAATAGCCGAGACTGAAACAGCCTTGTCCAAGCACTCCACTTCCACGGTCTCCCGGGTCGACGGCCGCCGCTTGCGAAGCGTGCGCACCAAGCAGTTGATCATCGAGGCTTACCTCGCCCTTGCGAGCGAGAAGTCGCCGCAGGTGCCGACGGCCGCCCAGATCGCCGAGCGCGCCGGCTATTCGGTGCGTTCGGTGTTCGAGCGCTTTCCCGATATCCACAGCCTGCAAGTGGCGGCGGTCGACTACGCGCTGGTCCAGGTCGCGGCGCTGGCGCCATCACGCGATACCGACGGCGACCGGCAGACCCGCATCCGCACCCAGGTCGAGAAGCGGGGACGGAGCTGCGAACGGTGGCTGCCGTTGTGGCGCTCGCTCGTCGTCAACCAGGGTGAGTCGCCGGAGCTCAGGCAGCGGGTTGTCGGCCTGCGCGAACGTCTCGTCGGCCGCCTGGAGTTGATGTACGCCCCGGAACTCTCGACCCTGTCGGACAGCGAGCGCCGGCACCTGCTGATCGTCCTCGAGGCGCTGGTCGACGTCGAAAGCTGGGCTCGGATGCAGGAGTTCTTTGGCCTGTCGTTCGACGAGGCCTGCGCGGCATGGACGCAGGCAATCGACCGCCTGCTGCCGCCGACACCGCTTGCCGCGTAGCACCGGCCAGCTGGAACGTCTGGCGCCAACCCGGCGCAATCGTTACACTTCCGAGCGCGACGCGAACAATTCGCCACACCGCCCGAAAGTTCCTTGCCCGTAGCACCTTCCACATCCGCCCGGATCGATGGTCGCCGCCTGCGGAGCGTGCGAACCAAGCAGTTGATCATCGAGGCCTACCTGACGCTGTTGCGCGAGGATCCGCAGGTGCCCACTGCGGCGCGGATCGCCGAGCGGGCGGGCTATTCGGTGCGCTCGGTGTTCGAACGCTTTCCCGACCTGCATGCCTTGCGCGTGGCGGCAACCGACTACGCTTTCACGCAGGGCAATGCGCAGGCGGTGCCGCGCGACCTCGACGGCGACCGCGCGGCGCGCCTCAAGGCCCACGTCGAAACGCGCGGCTGGATTTGCGAGCAGTGGCTGCCGCTATGGCGCGCCCTCAATGCCAACAAGGGCGATTCGGAGGAACTCCAGGCGCGCATCACCCTGGTGCGCCAGGCAGTCCTCAAGCGGATCGAGCTGATGTACCCGTCCGAGCTTTCGGCCGTGGGAGAGCGCGAGCGCCGGCAAATCCTGATCGCCATCGAAACCCTGATCGACTTCGAAAGCTGGGCGCGCATGCGGGAGTATAACGGCCTCTCCATCGCCGAATCCTGCCAGGTGTGGATCCACGCCATCGACCGCTTGCTGCCGCCGACGCCGGTTTCTTGACGCTCCGGCCGGGCAAGCGTAGGAAGGCGCGCTTCGTCGGGAGCGACCCACGGTGGCGGCCGTAGCTCAGTTGGTTAGAGCGCCAGATTGTGATTCTGGATGTCGCCGGTTCAATTCCGGTCGGCCGCCCCAATCGCCCGCGCGCCCTGGCCTCTTTTGGGCTGGCCTTTTTGAGTTGCCCCCGTTGAGTTGACCGTGCGCGAACTCGCTCCCTACGACGACCTCGTCCTTTTGAGCTGTGCGGAGATGGCCAAGGCCGACGCCGCCGCCATCGCCGGCGGTGTGCCGGGGACCGAACTCATGGAAGCGGCGGGACGGGCAGTTGCCGAGGCCGTGCAGGGCCGCCATCGGTCTCGGCTCGTCGCCATCCTGTGCGGCCCCGGCAACAATGGCGGCGATGGCTTCGTGGCGGCGCGCCATCTGCAGGAAGCGGGCTGGCCTGTGCGCGTCGGGCTGCTCGGCGCGCGCAGCGCCTTGAAGGGCGATGCCGCCTGGGCCGCACAAGCCTGGCGAGGCCCGGTCGAGGCGCTCGCCACAGGCCTTCTCGAGGGCCGACCGCTGGTGGTCGACGCACTGTTCGGAGCGGGACTCACGCGCGCCATCGAGGGTGTCGCCGGCGAGGCGATCGACAGGATCAACAACGAAGCGCTCACCGTTGTCGCCGTCGACGTGCCGAGCGGCCTGCATGGCGACAGCGGCGAAGTGCTGGGCCGCGCTCCGTTCGCCGAGCGTACGGTGACATTCTTTCGCGCCAAGCCCGGCCACTATTCGCTCGAAGGCCTGCGGCGTTGCGGCGTGCTGACTGTGGCTGACATCGGCATCCCGCGCGCGGTGCTGGAAAAGATCGCGCCGCAGACATGGCTGAACCGCCCGGCGTTGTGGCGGCAACATCTGCGGCGCGACGGTCTGGCCGACCACAAGTACGCGCGCGGACATCTCACCATCTTGGGCGGCGCGACTGCCACGGGTGCGGCGCGACTGGCCGCCCTGGCAGGCCGCCGGGCCGGGGCGGGGTTGGCGACCATCGCCACGCCACGATCGGCGATGGCGATCTACCAGGCAGGCGAGCCGGGCAATCTCGTTGTCGAGTGCGAAGACGGCGGCGGCTTTGCGCGCTTGCTGGAGGACGGACGGCGCAATTCGCTGCTGATCGGGCCGGGCGCCGGCGTCAATGAGCGGACGCGAGCCTCAGTGTTGGCGGCACTCGCCACGCTCCGGGCCGTCGTGCTCGACGCTGATGCCATCACGACATTTGCCCAAACGCCGGCAAGCCTGTTCGATGCCATCAAGGGCCCGGCTTTGCTCACGCCCCATGAAGGCGAGTTCAGGCGGTTGTTTCCCGATCTGGCGAAGGTTCCCTCAAAGGTCGAGCGCGTCCGGCAGGCAGCGCGGCTGAGTGGCGCCACGGTGCTCTTGAAGGGCCCCGATACGGTGATCGCCGCACCGGACGGCCGTGCCGTCATCAACATTCACGCCCCGGCCAGTCTCGCCACCGCCGGTTCGGGCGACGTGCTGGCGGGCATGGCAGGGGCTCTCATGGCCCAAGGCCTGGCGCCGCTCGCCGCCGCTGCGGCCGCCGCCTGGCTCCACGGCGAGAGCGCCTTCCGGTTCGGCCGGCCGGGCCTCATTGCCGAGGACTTGATCGACCGCTTGCCCGACGCGCTGCAGGCAGTCGCGACGTCATAAGCGTCATGGTCGTCCCGACCGCGGGCGTCTCAGCGCGCGGAGGTTACTCCGCGCGACCCGCTCATGATCGTGAGCGGGCGGGACGCCCGCGGTCCGGAAGAGTATGAGCTTCAATTGACCGGTCGGCGGGCGCGGGCTAAGAGGCCCGCGATTCGGCCCTCGCGGCACGGCCCGAAGGCTCTGGCTCCGACTGGGGTCGCTGATCGTCGGGCGGGCGTGGTGGAATTGGTAGACACGCGAGATTTAGGTTCTCGTGCCGCAAGGCGTGGGGGTTCAAGTCCCTCCGCCCGCACCAACCGGAAATGGAAGTGAGACGATGCAAGTGACGGAACTCCCGGCCGAAGGCCTGAAGCGGCAATTCAAGATCGTCGTGCCCGCCGGCGATTTGTCGGCCAAGGTCGACGAGCGCCTGGCGGAGATGGCGCGGACGGCGCAGATGCCGGGCTTTCGTGCCGGCAAGGTGCCGGTCGGCCTGTTGAAGAAGCAGTACGGGCAGGCCCTGTTCGGCGAAGCCGTGGAGCAGGCGGTCAATTCGAGCACGGCCAAGGCGATCGAGGATCGCGGGCTGAAGCCCGCCCTGCAGCCGCGCGTCGACCTGAAGCAGCTCGAGGAAGGCAAGGACGTCGAATTCGAGGTCGCAATCGAGGTGCTGCCGGAGATCGGCAAGCTCGACTTCTCCGACGTCGAACTCGAACGCCTGAAGGCCAGCGTGCCGGACAAGGACGTCGACGAGGCGATCGAGCGCATCGCCAAGGCGAACCGCGAGGAGAAGCCGGTCGATCCGCCGCGCCCGGCGCAGAAAGGCGACGCGATCAAGCTCGACTTCGTGGGCTCGGTCGACGGCAAGGAGTTTCCCGGCGGCGCCGCGCAGAACTATACGCTCGAGATCGGCTCGGGTTCGTTCATCCCGGGCTTCGAGGACCAGCTCATCGGCGCCGAGGTCGGCAAGGAGGTCGACATCAAGGTGACGTTCCCGGCCGACTACGGCTCGCCCGAACTTGCCGGCAAGGACGCCGTGTTCAAGTGCACGATCAAGGAGATGCACGAGTTCGTCGACAAGCCCGCCGACGATGAGCTGGCGAAGAAGAACAACTTCGAGAACCTCGAGGCGATGCGCAAAGCCGTGGCCGAGCGCATCAGCCAGGATTACGCGCGGATCTCGCGCTCGATGATCAAGCGCCAACTGCTCGACAAGCTGGCCGACGCCCACAAGTTCGCCGTCCCCGAAGGGCTGGTCGAGAGCGAGTTCAACGCCATCTGGCAGCGCATCGAGGAGGCCAAGAAGGGCGGCCAGAAGCTCGACGACGACGAGGAGAAGATGCGCAAGGAGTATCGCGACATCGCCGAACGCCGGGTTCGCCTCGGCCTGCTGCTGGCCGATGTCGGGCGCTCCAACGCAATCGACGTCACGCCCGAGGAGCTCAACCAGGCGGTGATGCGGGAGGCCATGCGCTATCCTGGCCAGGAGCGCCAGGTGCTGGAATTCTACGGCAAGAACGCCGAGCTGAAAGAACAGCTCCGGGCGCCGATCTTCGAGGAGAAGACCGTCGATTTCATCCTTGAGCTGGCCAAGGTCGCCGAGAAGCCGGTTACGCCCGAGGAACTGCTCAAGGCGGCCCGCGAGGCGGAAGAAGCCGACGAGGAAAAGCCCGCGGAAGCGGCGACGAATTGATACAGGGATATTGATTGGCGGCCGGTGGTCTTGAACCTGGCCGCCGGCGCTGCCACTTTCTGGGGACAGTCACAAAGGGGGCCCGCGATGCATCGCGACCGCGATCCGCTGGAAGTCTACAACAACTACTACGTGCCGATGGTCGTCGAGCAGTCGGCGCGCGGCGAGCGCGGCTACGACATCTGGTCGCGGCTGCTCAAGGAACGGATCATCTTCCTGAACGGCCCGATCGAGGACAATGTCGCGGGCCTGGTCTGCGCTCAACTCCTCTATCTGGAAGCCGACAATCCGACCAAGGACATCTCGTTCTATATCAACTCGCCGGGGGGCGTGGTGACGTCGGGCATGGCGATCTATGACACCATGCAATACGTGCGGCCGCTGATTTCGACCCTGGTGTTCGGTCAGGCCGCCTCGGCCGGATCCCTGCTGTTGATGGCGGGCGCCAAGGGCAAGCGGTTCGCCTTGCCCAACTCGCGGATCATGATCCACCAACCGTCGGGCGGCGCCCAGGGGCAGGCGACGGACATCGAGATCCATGCCCGGGAAATTCTGTCGACCCGGGCACGTTTGAACCAGATGTACGTTGTCCATACAGGACGGACGATCGAGGAGATCGAACGCGCCATGGAGCGCGACAAGTTCTTCTCGCCGCCGGAGGCCAAGGAGTTCGGATTGATCGACGATGTACTCGAAAAACGCCCGACTCCGACCATCCAGGCGGCTGCCTCCTAAGGGGCAGTTGCGACCAATTGGTTCCCGTTCGCCAGCCGACACACTACATTTTGAGGTTGTGGCGATCCCGGGGTCGCGTTTAACATAGTCTTGTGTGCGGGTCCGCAGGTGGCGGGCCCCCCAAGCGGAGGTGCGTTACCGACATGCCAGCCGCCAAATCCGGGGGCGACTCCCGCAACACCCTGTATTGTAGCTTCTGCGGGAAGAGCCAGCACGAGGTCCGGAAGCTTATTGCCGGCCCGACGGTGTTCATCTGCGATGAATGCGTCGAGCTCTGCATGGACATCATCCGGGAGGAGAGCAAGACCACCCTGGTGAAATCCAAGGACGGCGTTCCGTCGCCCAAGGAGATACGCCAGATTCTTGACGACTATGTGATCGGCCAGGACAAGGCCAAGCGCATCTTGGCTGTTGCAGTGCACAATCACTACAAGCGGCTGAGCCATGGCGGCAAGGCCAACGACGTCGAGATCGCCAAGTCGAACATCATGCTGATCGGCCCGACCGGCTGCGGCAAGACCCTGCTCGCCCAGACCTTGGCGCGCATGCTGGATGTGCCGTTCACCATGGCCGACGCCACGACGCTCACCGAAGCGGGCTATGTCGGCGAGGACGTCGAGAACATCATCCTGAAGCTGCTGCAGTCCGCCGACTACAATGTCGAGCGCGCCCAGCGCGGCATCGTCTATATCGACGAGGTCGACAAGATCAGCCGCAAGTCCGACAACCCCTCGATCACGCGCGACGTGTCGGGCGAGGGCGTGCAGCAGGCCCTGCTCAAGATCATGGAGGGCACCGTCGCGTCGGTGCCGCCGCAGGGTGGCCGCAAGCATCCGCAGCAGGAGTTCCTGCAGGTCGACACGACCAACATCCTGTTCATCTGCGGCGGCGCCTTCTCCGGTCTCGACAAGATCATCTCGATGCGCCGTCAGGGCACGTCGATCGGCTTCGGCGCCGAAGTGCGCGGTCCGGAAGACCGTCGTACCGGCGAAGTGCTGCGCGATCTCGAGCCGGAAGACTTGTTGAAGTACGGCCTGATCCCCGAGTTCGTCGGCCGCCTGCCGGTCGTCGCCACCCTCGAGGATCTCGACGAAGGTGCGCTGATCGAAATTCTCACGCGACCAAAGAACGCACTTCTGAAGCAGTACCAGCGCCTCTTCGACATGGAGAGCGTGAAGCTGAAATTCTCCGACGATGCGCTGCGCGCGGTTGCCCAGAAAGCGATCCTGCGCAAGACAGGCGCGCGCGGCCTGCGCTCGATCATGGAGACGGTGCTGCTCGACACAATGTACGACCTGCCGTCGCTCGACGGGGTCGAGGAAGTCGTGATCAATCGCGAAGTGATCGAAGGGCGGGCCCAACCGCTCTATGTGCACGGTGAGCGCAAAGAGGGCATCGCTGCCGCGCCGGCCTGAGTCTTGCTGCGTCGGTGGCAGCCGCCACCGGCGGTCCCGCCAAGGACTTGAACAACCCCCTGTTCAAGCCAATCTCTGGAAACGAGTGCGCGCATCTTTTAGGCCGTGAATTGCCCATCTGGGGATCGCGGTCTGGGTGCGGGTGGCTCTAACAGCGTATAGCGAGGCATCATGAACGCCCCCACCCTAGGAACCGTCTATCCCGTCCTGCCGCTGCGCGACATTGTCGTGTTTCCCGGCATGATCGTGCCGCTCTTCGTCGGTCGCGAGAAGAGCGTCAAGGCCCTCGAAGAGGTCATGAAGGACGACAAGCAGATCCTGCTGATCGCCCAGAAGAACGCCAGCCAGGACGACCCCGGCCCCGACGACATCTACACCATCGGCACGCTCGGCACCGTGCTGCAGCTCCTGAAGCTGCCCGACGACACCGTGAAGGTGCTGGTCGAGGGCGGCCGTCGCGTCAAGATCGTGGGCTACACCGGCAAGTCCGAGTTCTTCGAGGCCAATGCCATCGACATGGAAGAGACGGCAGCCGAGGCCTCCGAACTGCAGGCTGCGGCGCGCACCGTGGTCTCGGAGTTCGAGAACTATGTGAAGCTGAACAAGAAGGTGCCGCCCGAGGTGGTCGTCTCGATCAACAAGATCGAGGAGCCGGCCAAGCTCGCCGACACGATCTCCGCACACCTGGCGCTCAAGGTCGCCGAGAAGCAGCAGCTGCTCGAGCTCGATTCCGTCTCCAAGCGGCTGGAGCGCATCCTCGGCCTGATGGAAGGCGAGATCGGCGTGTTGCAGGTCGAGAAGAAGATCCGCAACCGCGTCAAACGCCAGATGGAGAAGACGCAGCGCGAGTACTATCTCAACGAGCAGATGAAGGCGATCCAGAAGGAGCTTGGCGAGACCGAGGACGGCCGCGACGAGATCTCCGAGCTGGAGAAGCGCATCAAGAAGACGCGGCTTTCCAAGGAAGCGCGCGAGAAGGCCAATGGCGAGCTGAAGAAGCTCCGGACCATGAGCCCGATGTCGGCCGAGGCGACGGTGGTGCGCAACTACCTCGACTGGGTGCTGTCGATCCCGTGGCGCAAGCCGACCAAGATCATCAAGGACCTGAAGTACGCCGAGGACATTCTCAACGCCGACCATCACGGCCTCGAGAAGGTCAAGGAGCGCATCCTCGAATACCTCGCGGTTCAGCAGCGCGTCGACAAGATGAAGGGCCCGATCCTCTGCCTGGTCGGCCCGCCGGGCGTCGGCAAGACCTCGCTCGGCAAGTCGGTCGCCAAGGCGACCGGCCGCAACTTCGTGCGCATGTCGCTGGGCGGCGTACGCGACGAGGCCGAGATCCGCGGCCACCGCCGGACCTATATCGGCTCGCTGCCGGGCAAGGTCCTGCAGAGCATGAAGAAGGCGAAGTCGTCGAACCCGCTCTTCCTGCTCGACGAGATCGACAAGCTCGGCGCGGACTTCCGCGGCGACCCGTCGTCGGCGCTGCTCGAGGTGCTCGACCCCGAGCAGAACTCGACCTTCAACGACCACTATCTCGAGGTCGACTACGACCTGTCGAACGTGATGTTCATCACCACGGCGAACTCGCTGCGCATGGCGCAGCCGCTGATGGATCGCATGGAGATCATCCGGCTGGCCGGCTACACCGAGGACGAGAAGGTGGCGATCGCGCGCAAGCACCTGATCATCAAGCAGGTCGAGGCGAACGGCCTCCGCGAGGGCGAGCTCGACCTGCATGACGATGCCGTGCGCGACCTCGTGCGCTACTACACGCGCGAGGCCGGCGTGCGCAATCTCGAGCGCGAGATCGCCAACCTCGCCCGCAAGGCGACCAAGGAAATCCTCATGAAGGGGAGTACCAAGGTCAAGATCCGGGCCAAGAACCTCGACAAGTACGCCGGCGTCCGTCGCTTCCGCTACGGCGAGGCCGAGCTCGAGGATCTCGTCGGCATCACGACCGGCCTGGCCTGGACCGAGGTCGGCGGCGAGCTGCTGCAGATCGAGGCCGTGCTGGTTCCCGGCCGCGGCCGCATGACGGTCACCGGCAAGCTGGGCGATGTGATGCAGGAGTCGGTGCAGGCGGCCAACGCCTATGTCCGCTCCCGCGCCAACTCGTTCGGCATCAAGCCGGTGTTGTTCGAGAAGCGCGACATCCACATCCACGTGCCCGAGGGCGGCACGCCCAAGGACGGCCCCTCGGCCGGCGTGGGGATGATCACCTCGATCGTCTCGGCGCTGACCGGCGTGGCGGTGCGCAAGGAAGTCGCCATGACCGGCGAGATCAGCCTGCGCGGCCGGGTCATGCCGATCGGCGGCCTTAAGGAGAAGCTGCTGGCGGCGTTGCGCGGCGGTCTCAAGACCGTGCTCATTCCCAAGGAGAACGAGCGCGATCTGCCGGAGATTCCCGACAATGTGAAGAAGGGACTGGAGATCGTCCCGGTCGCGACGGTCGATGAAGTGCTGGCCCGCGCGCTGGTGAAGCCGCTGGTCGCCATCGAATGGCCGAACGATCTGGAGCCCGCGGTGCCGGCCAAGCCGGCCGAGGGCGCGGAAGCCATCCGGGCCCACTGAACGGCCTCAGAAGAACAGGCGAAGCCCCGGAGCGATCCGGGGCTTCGTTGCGTTTGGGCTCAACCGGAGGGCGGGACGCCCGCCCTCCGGTGACCTGATCGGACCCTTCTGCCGCAACTTATGCGAATTCGAGGCCGCCAACCTACAAAATATGGTATTCGGCGTTGACGCCGTTTTCCGGCCGCCCTTACACTTGAGGCTGCCGGACCATGCAGGGGCTCGCCCGTGAACAAGCACGATTTGATCGCCGCCGTCGCCGCTTCGACCAACCTTTCCAAGACCGACGCCGCCGGCGCCATCGACGCCATGCTCACGGTGATAACCAAATCGTTGAAGAAGAAAGAAAAGGTCCTGCTGGTCGGCTTCGGGACGTTCCAGGTCACCAAACGCAAGGCGGGCGAGGGACGCAATCCACAGACCGGTGAGAAGATCAAGATCGCCGCCGCCAACGTGCCACGCTTCAAGGCGAGCAAGCAGCTCAAGGACGCGATCAACTAGTTACTTCTCGCCGAGGACCGCGGCCCTGCAGGCCCGCGCTGCCCCCTCAAAGCCGCTACGATGCCCGCACCGCTCTATGGTAGAAGCCCCGCCGGGCGATTAGCTCAGCGGTAGAGCATTCCCTTTACACGGGAGCGGTCGGCGGTTCGATCCCGTCATCGCCCACCAGCCTTCGCTCGCGAAGCGAGTGAAGGCTGCCACGCCGGAGCCCGAAGGGCGAAGGCGGGCCGGTTTCCGCGAGCTACGGCTCGGCAAGCCAGCGGAACCTGCATGACCTACGTCTACATCCTCCGGAGCTTGCAACATTCTCGACAGGTACTACGTCGGCGTCACGGGCGACTTGCGGGCCCGCCTGACGAAGCACAACGCCGGTGAGGTCCCGCACACGTCGAAATATGCTTCATGGGTCATCAAGACTTACATCGCATTCTCTGATGAGAAGAAGGCTGGCTTTTGCGTTCGAAAAGTATCTCAAGTCGGCTTCGGGCCGGGCTTTTGCGAAGAAGCGCCTTTGACAAAGAATTGGTCAGTTGCTGCAGGGTGGCTGATGCTCCTCTTGACAGAACTGAGTAATGTTGTGGCGTATGCCTGCCGACTCTTTCTCGCGGTGAGGAGCGGCCCCTGTTCATGCATATCGTCGGTATGATGCAGCCCGGCTGTCGGCGCCCAAAGGACCGGTGGAATTTCGGGCCCTATGGCGGTACGAAAGAATTCCCGGTCGCGGCGAGCTGCGTACGCGCAATGTTGTGTCGTAGTCCTGCTAGCAGGACCGAGGCGGATCGCCGAAACCCCATCTGCCGTAACTCGAACCTGCCCTGCAGCATTTACACAGCGGACCGGCACTCCACCACAAGCGAGCCGTGTTTCTCTGGTGAGCGGAAAGCATTGATATTTCGGGCACTTAACCCCTTGTTCGCGGGTGCGGTATGCTTGACTCCCCATAGGGGGTCCTATATCTCTCGCGCGCCGTTGGGGGCTTATGCGGGCGTAGTTCAGTTGGTTAGAACGCCGGCCTGTCACGCCGGAGGTCGCGGGTTCGAGTCCCGTCGCTCGCGCCAGTCCCAACGCTGGCAGCCCAAGCGGGGCGAAGGGGTGGCGATGGAAGATCTTCTCAGGGAATACCTTCCGATCCTGATCTTCCTGGGCCTGGCGTTCGCCCTGGTCTGTGCCATGCTTGGCGGCTCCTATCTGATCGCCCGACAGAATCCGAACTCCGAGAAACTGTCTCCGTTCGAATGCGGCTTTGCGCCGTTCGACGACGCCCGCGGGCAGTTCGACGTGCGTTTCTACCTCGTCGCCATCCTCTTCATCATCTTCGACCTCGAGGTGGCGTTCCTGTTTCCGTGGGCGGTGGCGCTGGGCGACATCGGCCTGTTCGGATTCTGGTCGATGATGCTGTTCCTGGCCGTGCTCACGGTCGGCTTCATCTACGAATGGCGCAAAGGAGCGTTGGAATGGGAGTGATAACCCCGACCAAGCCCGATCCCGTCACCGAGGCGGCGCTCTCCAGGGCCTTGAACGACGAGCTGGCCGACAAGGGCTTCGTCGTGGCGCAACTCGACAAGCTGATCAACTGGGCGCGCACCGGCTCGATGTGGGGTCTGACGTTCGGCCTGGCCTGCTGCGGCGTCGAGATGATCCATTGCTGGATGAGCCGCTACGATCTCGACCGCTTCGGCTTCGCGCCGATGCCGAGCCCGCGCTCGGCCGACGTCATGATCGTGGCGGGCACGCTCACCAACAAGATGGCCCCGGCGCTGCGGAAGGTCTACGACCAGATGGCCGAGCCGCGCTACGTAATCTCGATGGGCTCGTGCGCCAACGGCGGCGGCTACTATCACTACAGCTACTCGGTGGTGCGCGGCTGCGACCGCATCATCCCGGTCGACGTCTACGTGCCGGGTTGCCCGCCGACGGCCGAGGCGCTGCTCTACGGCGTCCTCCAGTTGCAGAAAAAGGTCCGCCGTACGGGAACGCTGGTGCGTTGATGGCCGAAGCGCTGCAGGAACTCGGCGATCACATCGCGCAGGCGACCGCCGGTGCTGTGATGGCCGCTTACGTTCGCCTGGGCGAGCTGATGCTCGACGCCCGGCCGGACAGGCTGGTCGCGCTGATCACCTTCCTGCGCGATGACCCCAGGTGCCTGTTCAAGCAGCTGGTCGACGTCTGTGGCGTCGACTGGCCGGAGCGCGAGAAGCGCTTCGACGTCGTCTACAATCTGCTCAGCCTCAAGAACAACCAGCGCGTCCGCATCAAGGTCGCGACCGACGAGTCGACGCCCGTGCCGTCCGTGGCGTCGGTGTTCAGCTCGGCCGGCTGGTTCGAGCGCGAGGCCTACGATCTTTATGGCGTCTGGTTCTCCGACCATCCTGACCTGCGCCGCATCCTCACCGACTACGGCTTCGAGGGTCATCCGCTGCGCAAGGACTTCCCGCTGACCGGCTTCGTCGAGGTGCGCTGGGACGACGTGCAGAAGCGCGTCGTCTACGAGCCGGTGAAGCTCACCCAGGAATTCCGCCGCTTCGACTTCCTGAGTCCCTGGGAAGGCGCACATCAGATGCTGCCGGGCGACGAGAAGGCTCCGGCGCCGCCGCAGGAAAAGGCCAAGACGAGCTGACATGTCCGACGTCGAAATCAAAACGCTGACGATGAATTTCGGGCCGCAGCACCCGGCGGCCCACGGCGTGCTGCGCCTCGTCGTCGAGATGGACGGCGAGATCGTCGAGCGCTGCGACCCCCATATCGGCTTGCTGCATCGCGGCACCGAGAAGCTGATCGAGTACAAGAGCTACCTGCAGGCGGTGCCGTATTTCGACCGGCTCGACTACGTCTCGCCGATGAGCCAGGAGCACGCCTTTGCGCTGGCGGTCGAGAAGCTTTTGGGCATCACGGTGCCCGAGCGCGGCCAGTACATCCGCGTGCTGTTCGCCGAGATCACCCGCATCCTGAACCACCTGCTGAACGTCACGACGTTCGCCATGGATACCGGCGCGCTCACCCCGCCGCTGTGGGGCTTCGAGCAACGCGAGCTCCTGATGGAATACTACGAGGGCGTGAGTGGCTCGCGCATGCACGCAGCCTATTTCCGCCCCGGCGGCGTTCACCAGGATCTGCCGGACGGCATGCTCGATTCGATGGATGCGTGGATCAAGCAGTTCTACCCGTTCATGAAGGACATCGAGAAGCTGCTGAACGACAACCGCATCTTCCGCCAGCGCACGGTCGATATCGGCGTCGTCAACCCGCAGCAGGCGCTCGACTGGGGCTTCAGCGGCCCACTGATCCGCGCCTCGGGCATCCCCTGGGACCTGCGCAAATCACAGCCTTACGACGTCTATGAGCGTATGGACTTCGACATCCCGCTCGGCAAGACTGGCGACTGCTTCGCGCGCTACCTGGTGCGCATCGAGGAGATGTACCAGAGCGCCCGCATCATGGAGCAGTGCATTGCGGCGCTGCGCACGGTGGGCGGACCGGTGCGCGTCGACGACCGCAAGATCTCACCGCCGCGGCGCGGTGAGATGAAGGGTTCGATGGAAGCCCTCATCCACCATTTCAAGCTCTATACCGAGGGCTACAAGGTGCCGGCCGGCGAGACCTACACCGCCGTCGAGGCGCCCAAGGGTGAGTTCGGCGTCTATCTCGTGTCCGACGGCACCAACAAGCCCTACCGCTGCAAGATCCGCGCGCCGGGTTTCCCCCACCTGCAGGCGCTCGACATGATGACCAGAGGCCACCAGCTCGCCGACATGTCGGCGAATATCGGCTCGCTCGACATCGTGTTCGGCGAGATCGACCGCTAGGAGGCGATGAGATGTCGATGATCACCGCCGATCCCAAGGATGTGCCGCACGTCGAGCACTTCGCCTTCACGCCCGACAATCTGGCGAAGGCGCAGGAGCTGATGGCGAACTATCCGCCGGGCCGCCAGGCGAGCGCCGTGATCGGCGTGCTCGACCTCGCCCAGCGCCAGCAGGGCTGGCTGCCGCGGGCGGCGATGGACGAGGTGGCGAGACTCCTCGATATGGCGCCGATCCGCGTCTACGAGATCGCGACCTTCTACACGATGTTCCAGCTCAAGCCGCGCGGGAAGTACCTGCTGCAGGTCTGCACCACGACGCCGTGCTGGCTGCGCGGCTCCGACGAGGTGATGAAGGCGTGCCAGCACGCGGCCGACGGCGAGACCTTCAGCGTCCAGGAGGTCGAGTGTCTCGGCGCCTGCGTCAACGCGCCGGTCGTGCAGATCAACGACGATTTCTTCGAGGACCTCGACGAGGCTTCGATCAACAAGGTGCTCGACGCCTTCCGGCGCGGCGAGACGCCGAAGGCCGGGCCGCAGGTCGACCGCCAGACATCGGCGCCGCAAGGCGGACTGACCACGCTGAGGAGTGAGTAGGCGATGCTTGCCGACAAGGACCGCATCTTCACCAACCTCTACGGCATCCACGACTGGCGCCTGGCTGGCGCGCGCGCGCGCGGCGCCTGGGACAACACCAAGGCGATCCTCGACAAGGGCCACGACGCCATCATCGACGAGATGAAGAAGTCGGGCCTGCGCGGCCGCGGCGGCGCCGGCTTCCCGACCGGACTGAAATGGTCTTTCATGCCCAAGGAGGTGAAGGACCGGCCGCACTATCTCATCGTCAACGCCGACGAGTCCGAGCCCGGCACCTGCAAGGATCGCGACATCATGCGTCACGATCCGCACCTGCTGGTCGAGGGCTGCCTGGTCGCGGGCTTCGCCATGCGGGCGCATGCGGGCTACATCTACGTGCGCGGCGAGTTCTACAATGAAGCCCAGAACCTGATGACGGCGATCCGGGAGGCCTACGATGCGGGCCTTTTGGGCAAGAACGCCTGCGCGTCGGGTTGGGACTTCGATCTCTACGTCCATCGCGGCGCCGGCGCCTATATCTGCGGCGAGGAAACTGCGCTGCTGGAAAGCCTCGAGGGCAAGAAGGGCATGCCGCGGCTAAAACCGCCGTTCCCGGCCGGCTCCGGCCTCTATGGCTGCCCGTCGACGGTGAACAACGTCGAATCGATCGCCGTCGCCCCCACCATCCTGCGCCGCGGCGCCGCCTGGTTCGCCGGCATTGGCCGGCCCAACAATACCGGCACCAAGCTCTTCTGCCTCTCGGGCCATGTGAACAAGCCGTGTAATGTCGAGGAGGAGATGGGCATCCCGCTGCGCGAGGTGATCGAGCGCCACGCCGGCGGCGTGCGCGGCGGCTGGGACAATCTGCTGGCGGTGATTCCGGGCGGCGCCTCGGTGCCGCTGCTGCCCAAGTCGATCTGCGACACGGTGCTGATGGATTTCGACTCGCTGCGCGACCAGAAGACGGGTCTCGGCACGGCGGCGGTCATCGTCATGGACAAGTCGACCGACGTAGTGAAGGCGATCGCCCGGCTCAGCCAGTTCTACAAGCATGAGAGCTGCGGCCAGTGCACGCCGTGCCGCGAGGGCACCGGCTGGATGTGGCGGGTCATGGAACGGATGGTGCTCGGCAATGCGCGCATCGAGGAGATCGATGCGCTGGAGGACGTTACAAGGCAGGTCGAGGGCCACACGATCTGTGCGCTGGGCGATGCAGCGGCGTGGCCGATCCAGGGCCTGATCCGCCATTTCCGTCCCGAGATGGAGCGCCGCATCCGCGCGCGCACCGAAAAACTGGCAGCCGAGTAGGGCAGGGAGCAGGCAATGCCCAAAGTCAAGGTCAACGGCGTCGAGTTGGAGGTGCCGGCCGGCTTCACGGTTCTGCAGGCCTGTGAGCTGGCGGGTGTCGAGATCCCGCGCTTCTGCTACCACGAACGCCTTTCCATCGCCGGCAATTGTCGGATGTGCCTGGTCGAGGTGAAGCCTGGCCCGCCCAAACCGCAGGCGAGTTGCGCGCTGCCCATCGCCGACAAGCAGGAGATCTTCACCACCACGCCGATGGTCGAGAAGGCGCGCAAGGGCGTGATGGAGTTCCTGCTCATAAACCATCCGCTCGACTGTCCGATCTGCGACCAGGGCGGCGAGTGCGATCTGCAGGACCAGGCGATGGGCTACGGCTTCGACCGCAGCCGCTTCCACGAGAACAAGCGCGCCGTGCCCGACAAGGAGCTGGGGCCGCTGGTCAAGACGTCGATGAACCGCTGCATCCACTGCACGCGCTGCATCCGCTTCGCCACCGAGGTGGCCGGGGTGGAAGAGCTGGGCGCGACGGGCCGCGGCGAGGACATGGAAGTCACGACCTATGTCGAGCATGCGCTCACCACCGAGCTGGCCGGCAATCTGGTCGATCTCTGCCCGGTCGGCGCACTGACTTCCAAGCCCTATGCCTTCGAGGCCCGGTCGTGGGAACTCACCAAGACCGAATCGGTCGACGTGCTGGACGCGCTCGGCGCCAACATCCGCGTCGACACGCGCGGCGCGCAGGTGATGCGGGTGCTGCCGCGCCTCAACGATGACGTGAACGAGGAGTGGATCTCCGACAAGACCCGCCACGCCATCGACGGCCTGCGCCATCAGCGGCTCGACCGACCCTATGTGCGCCGCGGCGGCAAGCTCGCGGAAGCGACGTGGGACGAGGCCTTCGCCGCCATCGCCGCCAAGCTCGGCACCCTCGACGGCGCCAAGCTGGCGGCGATCGCGGGCGACCAGTGCGATGCCGAATCCATGGTGGCGCTCAAGGATCTGATGACGGCGCTGGGTTCGCCCAACGTCGACTGCCGCCAGGACGGCGCCAAGCTCGATGGCGGGCCACGCGGCAGCTACATCTTCAATCCCGGCATTCGCGGCATCGATGCGGCCGATGCGATCCTGCTGATCGGCACCAATCCGCGCGTCGAATCGCCGGTGCTGAACGCGCGTATCCGCAAGCGTTACCTGCACGGTCATTGCGCCATCGGCAGCATTGGTCCTGCGGTCGATCTCACCTATCCGGTCGAGCGGTTGGGCGCCGGTCCCACCTCCCTGCGCGATCTTTTGGACGGCAAGACGGGCTTTTTCGAGAAGCTGAAAGCCGCCAAGAACCCGCTGATCATCGTCGGCATGGGGGCGTTGGCGCGCGAGGACGGTGCGGCGGTGCTGGCGTTGGCCCGTGAGCTTGTCGACAAGCTGGGCGCCGTGCGCGCCGACTGGAACGGCTTTGCCGTCCTGCATACGGCGGCGGCGCGCGTGGGAGGTCTCGATCTCGGCCTGGTGCCGGGCGAGGGCGGTCGCGACGTGGCGGGCATCCTGGCCGGCTGTGAGAAGCGTGAGATCGACGTCGTCTACTTGCTGGCTGCCGATGAGATCGACACCAAGCGGCTCGGCAAGGCCTTCGTGATCTACCAGGGCCATCACGGCGATACCGGCGCACACCGCGCCGACGTGATCCTGCCTGGTGCGGCCTATACCGAGAAGCCCGGCACCTACGTGAACACCGAAGGTCGCGTCCAGCTCGCGTTCCGTGCCGGTTATCCGCCGGGCGATGCCCGCGAGGATTGGGCGATCCTCCGCGCGCTGTCGGAGCGGCTGGGCAAGACGCTACCGTACGATACGCTGGGCCAGGTCCGTGCGCGGCTGGTTGTGGTGAACAAGAGCTTTGCAGCACTCGACCAGCAGGAAGCGGGCGCCTGGGGCGGCTTCGGCGATCCGGGCAACCTCTCGGATGCGCCATTCGTCTCGCCGATCGCCAACTTCTACATGACCTGCCCGATCAGCCGCGCTTCCAAAACGATGGCCGAATGCATCGCTTCCCGCGCCCAGCTCATGGCGGCGGAGTAGCCGATGTCCGCCGACCTGATCCATTTCTTCACCGTGAACTGGTTCGGCCAGTTCATCGTCATTCTCGCCGAGTGCCTGCTGGTCACGGTGCCGCTGCTCCTGGCCGTGGCCTACATGACCTATGCCGACCGCAAGATCTGGGCTTCGATCCAGCTCCGCCGCGGCCCCAACGTGGTCGGGCCCTTTGGCCTGTGGCAGCCCTTCGCCGACGGCTTGAAGCTGCTGCTCAAGGAGACGATCGTCCCCTCGAGCGCCAACGCGGTGCTGTTCATCTTAGCGCCCATGATCACCTTCATGACGGCGCTGATCGCCTGGGCGGTCATGCCCTTCGGTGACGGCTGGGTCATCGCCGACATCAATGTCGGCATTCTCTATCTCTTCGCCATCTCCTCGCTCGGTGTCTACGGCGTCATCATCGCCGGCTGGGCGTCGAACTCGAAATACGCCTTCCTGGGCGCCCTGCGCTCGGCGGCACAGATGGTCTCCTACGAGGTGTCGATCGGCTTCGTGTTCATCACGGTCCTGCTCTGCGTCGGCTCGCTCAATCTGAGCCAAGTGGTGATCGCCCAGGCTGGCTGGTTCTGGAACTGGTTCTGGCTGCCGCTCTTGCCGATGTTCGTGATCTTCTTCGTGTCGGCGCTCGCCGAGACCAACCGCACGCCGTTCGACCTGCCGATGTCGGAAGCCGAACTCGTCCAGGGCTTCCAGACTGAGTATTCGTCGATGCCCTTCGCCCTGTTCTTCCTCGGCGAATACGCCAACATGATCCTGCTCTCGGCGATGGGCGCCGTGCTGTTCCTGGGCGGCTGGATGTCTCCGGTGCCGTACCCACCCTTCACCTGGGTGCCGGGCCTCGTGTGGTTCTGCGCCAAGATCGCGTTCCTGCTGTTCGTCTTCAGCTGGACCAAGGGAACGCTGCCTCGCTATCGCTACGACCAGCTCATGCGGCTGGGCTGGAAGGTGTTCCTGCCCGTGTCGCTGGGATGGGTCGTCGTCACCGCCGCCGTGCTGCAGTTCGGCGGCTGGGTTCCGAAGCTCTTCTAGGGAGATCGCACCATGGCCTCTCTCGACCGCACCGCGCGCTCCTTCCTGCTCTCCGAGCTGGTGACGGGCTTCGCGCTAACGCTCAAGTACATGTTCAAGCCCAAGGTGACGGTGAACTATCCCTACGAGAAGGGACCGCTCAGCCCGCGTTTCCGCGGCGAGCACGCGCTGCGCCGCTATCCCAACGGCGAGGAACGCTGCATCGCCTGCAAGCTCTGCGAGGCGATCTGCCCGGCCCAGGCCATCACCATCGAGGCCGAGCCGCGCGACGACGGCAGCCGGCGCACGACGCGCTACGACATCGACATGACGAAGTGCATCTATTGCGGCTTCTGCCAGGAAGCCTGCCCGGTCGATGCCATCGTCGAGGGGCCGAATTTCGAATTCTCGACCGAGACCCGCGAGGAGCTGATGTACAACAAGGACAAGCTGCTCGCCAACGGCGACCAGTGGGAGTCGGTGATCGCGGCCAACCTGCAGTCCGACGCGGCGTATCG
>DASZJU010000415.1:0-19023 GCA_035947815.1 Reyranella sp. | reverse complement strand
ACGCCGGTGCTGTTCCTGACGACGATGGGCGGCATCGACGATCGCGTCACCGGGTTCGAGGCAGGCGGCGACGACTATCTGGTGAAACCCTTCGCCTTCGCCGAACTTTTAGCCCGCGTCGGCGCCCTGGCGCGCCGGCCGCCGATGGTGGCGGCGACGTCGCTTGCCGCCGGCGATCTCGAGATGGATCTCCTGGCGCGCACCGTGACGCGCGCCGGCAAGCGCATCGAGCTTTTGGCCCAGGAATTCAAGATCCTGGAATACCTGCTGCGCCACGCCGGCGAGGTGGTGACGCGCACCATGCTGCTGGAGAAGGTCTGGGATTTCCATTTCGATCCCAAGACCAACATCGTCGAGACCCACATCAGCCGGCTGCGCTCGAAGATCGACAAAGGTTTCGACAAGCCCCTGCTCCATACGGTCAGGGGGGCAGGCTATGTCATTCGCGCGCCTGATTAGGATCCTGCGCTCGGCGAGCTTCCGGCTGCCGCTGATCTACGCCGTGCTGTTCGTGCTGTCGGCCGGCGCGCTGTTCGTCACCGTGTACTGGACGGCGACGGCGGCGATGCAGGACGACATGGCGGCCGTGCTGCGCACCGAGGCCCTTCAGCTCGCCGAAGTCCATCGCCGCAGCGGGTTGGGCGGCCTCGCCGAGCAGATCACGCGGCGCATGAACTTCCGCACCCGCGGTCCCATCTTCTACTTGCTGCAGGCCCCCAGCCGCCGGGTCGTGGTCGGCAATCTGCCCGGCATGCCGCCGGTCGACGGCGTCGTCGATTTCGTGCCCCAGACCGACACGCCCGAGCCCGAGGCCCCGCCGTCCAAGCTCACCGGCTTCGGCCTCACTTTGTCCGACGGCTCGTTCCTGCTGGTGGCGCAGGACGCCGACCGCCTGGCCGAGATGCAGCATGCCATCGTACGCGCCTTCGTGTGGGCAAGCGGGCTTGCGCTGCTGCTCGCGATCGCCGGCGGCGCGCTGATCGGCACGAGCTTTCTGCGCCGCATCGACACCATCACGCGCACCAGCCTCGCCATCATGGAGGGCGATCTGTCGGCGCGCATTCCGGTGCGCGGCACCTACGACGAGATCGACCAGCTGGTGGCGAGCCTCAACGCCATGCTGAGCCGCATCCAGCAATTGATGGACGGCCTGCGCCAGGTCTCGAGCGATATCGCCCACGACCTGCGCACGCCGCTCGGCCGCCTGCGCCAGCATCTCGAGGATGCGCGCGCGCGGGCGACCACCACCGCCGACTACGACGCCGCGACCGACGCCGCCATCGCGGAGGCCGACGAGCTCCTGGAAACCTTCTCCGCCCTGCTGCGCATCGCCCAGGTCGAGGCCGGCGCGCAGAAACGCGGCTTCACCGACGTCGACCTGTCCGACCTGGTGAAGAGCGTCGGCGAGGCATACCAGCCCGCCGCCGAGGATTCCGAGCACACGCTCGACTACCAGATCGAGGACGGCATCAGCCTCACCGGCGATCGCCAGCTGCTGGCGCAGATGATCTCGAACCTGGTCGAGAATGCGCTGCGCCATACGCCGGCCGGCTCGACCGTGTCGCTGGCGCTGTGCAAGACCGGGACCGGCTTCGAGATCGAGGTCGCTGACGACGGTCCCGGCATTCCCGAGACCGAGCACGAGCGGGTGTTCGACCGCTTCTACCGCCTCGACCGCAGCCGCTCGACCGCCGGCAGCGGCCTCGGCCTGGCGCTCGTGAAGGCGATCGCCGGCCTGCACGGCCTCACCATCCGGCTCGAGGATCGCAAGCCCGGGCTCGGTGTGGTCCTCATGTCATCCTGAGCGAAGCGAAGGCCTGCCCTGAGCGTGGCCGAAGGGATCTCATGGCGATGGCAAGCGGCGATGAGGTCCTTCGCTTCGCTCAGGACGACAGGAAAGGCTGCCGCCCTGTCGGCGCGCAACACGGAATGACGAGCCGACAGTTGTCGCGACCTCGCGCGCTCGCCACACTCGGCGGATGAAAAGCACCACCCGCACCTCCGGTCGGCTCTTCGCCTATGTCGGCAGCTACACCACGCCCGGGCGTGGCGGTCAGGGCAATGGCATCAACGTCTATCGCGTCGAGCGCCGCACGGGCGCGTTCCATCACGTCCAGCATCTGGGCGGGCTGGAGAATCCATCGTTCCTCGCCATCAATGCGGCCGGCACGCATCTCTACTCGGTGCATGGCGATCGTACAGAGGCCAATTCCTTCACCATCGATCACGCCACCGGCCATATCGCGCCGCTCAATCGCCAATCGACCGGAGGCTACAACCCCGTGCATCTCGCTTTCGATGCGACGGAGCGCTTCCTCGCCGTCTGCAACTACGGGTCGGACTCGCTTGCCGTTCTGCCGGTCGCAGCCGACGGCAGCCTGATGCCCTACCGCACGCTCAGCACCGTCACGGGAACGCTGGGACCGAACCGCTTCCAACAACGCACCATGTGCGTGCACCACATCCCGTTAGACCGCCAGGGCCGCTTCTTCTACGTGCCGTGCAAAGGCTCCGACGTCGTGATCGCCTATCGCCTCGATGCCAAGCGCCGTGTGCTGGTTGAAGCCGCACGCGTCACGGCCCGCCCCGGCGCCGCGCCGCGCCATATCGATTTCCATCCGCGCAAGGCGCTCGCCTATGTCATCAACGAACTCGATTCGACCCTGACGACCTACCGGCAAAACCGGACAAGCGGCGCGCTCGCGCCCTTGCAGACGATCCCCTCGACGCCGTCCAACTTCACCGGCTACAGCACCGGCGCCGAGATCGCGGTCGATCGCGACGGCCGCAACGTCTATGTCTCCAACCGCGGCCACGACAGCATCGGCGTGTTCGGCATCGATTCCGACAAAGGCACGCTTTCGCCGCGCCAGTGGGTGCCGACGCATGGCGGCACGCCGCGTTTTTTCACCTTCGATCCGGCGCAACGTTTTCTCTACGTCGCCAACCAGGACGGCCATTCGATCGTCGGCTACCCGGTCGGCCGCGACGGGCTGTTGGCGCCGACACGCATCCGGGTCAAAGTCGGCAGCCCGGCCTGCATCGTTTTTTCGCGCTAGCACGCTCGTGTTCCCCTCATAGTTCCACAAGCGGAGAGTTCCGGTGAGCGACAAGACCTACGGTTTCGAGACCCTGTCGGTGCATGCCGGCGCCGCTCCCGATCCGACGACCGGCGCCCGGGCCCTGCCGATCTACCAGACCACGGCCTACGTGTTCGAGGACGCCGACCACGCCGCCGCGCTGTTCAACCTGCAAACCGTGGGCTTCATCTATTCACGGCTGACCAACCCGACCAATGCGGCGCTCGAGACCAGGCTCGCCACCCTGGAAGGCGGCCGCGGCTGCACCGTCACCTCGTCCGGCCATGCCGCTCAGGTGCTCGGCCTCTTCCCGCTGATGTCGCCGGGAGCCGAGATCGTGGCTTCGTCGCGGCTCTATGGCGGCTCGCTGCAGCAGATGCGCAACACTTATCCGAAGTTCGGCTGGAAAGCTGAGATCGTCGATGCCGACGAGCCGGAGAATTTCAAGCGTGCCGTCACGGAAAACACCAAGGCGTTCTTCATCGAGAGCCTGGCCAATCCCGGCGGCGTCATCAGCGACATCGAGGCCATCGCGCGCATCGCCGAGGCAGCCGGCGTGCCCCTGCTGGTCGACAACACGCTGGCCACGCCCTGGCTGTGCAAGCCGATCGACTACGGCGCCACCCTGATCGTGCACTCGACCACCAAGTTCTTGAGCGGCAACGGCACCTCGATGGGCGGCGCGGTGGTCGATTCGGGCAAGTTCGACTGGGCGCAAGGCGGCAAGTTCCCGAGCCTGGCGGGGCCCGAGCCCGCCTATCACGGGCTGAACTTCTTCGAGACCTTCGGCGACATGGCCTACACTTTTCACAGCCATGCCGTCGGCCTGCGCGACCTCGGCCCCAGCCAGGCGCCGTTCAACGCCTGGCTCACCATGCTGGGCATCGAGACCCTGGGGCTGCGCATGGAGCGCCACTGCGCCAATGCCCAGAAGGTCGCCGAGTATCTCGCCGGGCATCCGGCCGTGGCGTGGGTGAACTATGCCGGTCTGCCGTCGAACAAGTACCATGCGCTTGCCAAAAAATATCTGCCCAAGGGTGCGGGCTCGATCTTCACCTTCGGCGTCAAAGGCGGCTACGACGTCGGCGTCAAGGTGGTCGACGGCGTCGAGCTGTTCTCGCATCTCGCCAATATCGGCGATGCCAAGAGCCTGATCATCCATCCCGCCTCGACGACGCACCGCCAGCTCTCCGACGAGCAGCGGGTCGCCGCCGGCGCCGGTCCCGACGTGCTTCGCCTGTCGATAGGGATCGAAACGGTGGACGACATCATCGCCGATCTGGAGCAAGCTTTGGCCAAGGCGACGGGGAAATAGCGCCAACTATTTCCCCGTCGTCCCGAGCGAAGCCGAGGGACCTTTCTGAACCATGTTGAGCCAAGCCGACAACCAGTTCCTGACGCAAAGCGGCAAGGGCGCCCCGATGGGCGAGCTCCTGCGTCGCTTCTGGATGCCGGCGCTGCTCAGCGAAGAACTGCCGGAGCGCGACGGGCCGCCCCGCAAGATCAAGATCCTGGGCGAGGACCTGTTGGCCTTCCGCGCCACCGACGGCAAGGTCGGCATCGTCGAGCCGCACTGCCCGCATCGCGGCGCCGGCCTCTATTACGGCCGCAACGAGGAGTGCGGCCTGCGCTGCGCCTTTCATGGCTGGAAGTTCGACGTCGAGGGCAACTGCGTCGATCTGCCGACCTCGCCGCCGGAGTCGTCGTACAAGGATACGATCAAGCTGCTCGCCTATCCGACGCGCGAATGGGGCGACATGATCTGGGTCTACATAGGCCCACGGGATCGCATGCCCGAGCTGCCGCAGCTCGAGATGGGGCTGGTGCCGGCCGCAAGCCGCTATGTCACCAAGAAATGGCAGGACTGCAACTGGGTGCAGAGTGTCGAAGGCGCGCTCGACACCGCGCACTTCACCTTCCTGCACGCCGTACTCGCCAAGGACGACGCCACGGCGCGCGCCGCACTGGCCAAGGCCGCGATCGCCGACCAGTCGACCCCCGACGATCGCATCCGCTGGATACACGACGACCCGAGACCCAGGTTCACCGTGCTCGGCCACGATGCCGGGCTGCTGATCGGCGCCGCGCGCAAGACCGACGGGGCCGATCTCTACTGGCGCATCTCGCAGTTCCTGATGCCCAACCACGCCTATACGCCGACCGCCTTCGCCGGCGAGATCTACTACGGCCAGTGCTGGGTGCCGATCGACGACCATACGTGCTGGATCTACACCTACTGCTGGCAGCCCGAGCGTCCCTTCAGCAATGCCGAGCGCACCAAGTTCGACGCCGGCTTCAACGTGCATGCCGAAGTCGACGACGACTACATGCCGTTGCGCAATCTCCGTAACGACTACCTGATCGACCGCAAGGCGCAAAAGACCGCGACCTTCACCGGCATCACCGGCGTGAGCGAGCAGGACGCCGCGATCCAGGACAGCATGGGCCCGATCCAGGACCGCACCCGGGAGCATCTCGGGCCGACCGACGTGGGCGTCGTCGAATTCCGCAAGCTCCTGATGGGCGCCGCGCGATCGCTGCAGGCCGGCAGCGCGCCAAAGGCCGCCGCCGCGGCCCGATATGCCGTGCGCGCGGGCGGCGCGGTCGCCGCACCAGCCAAGGACCTCGAGGCCGTCATGACCGAACGCTTCGGCGACGCGCGTGGCTATGTCGGCAAGCAATACGGGTTGGGTGACTGATGCTGAGCCAGGCGGACAATGAATTCTTGACCCAAAGCGGTCCCGGCACGCCGATGGGCGACCTGTTGCGCCGTTTCTGGATGCCGGCGCTGCTCTCCGAGGAGCTGCCGGAGCGCGACGGTCCGCCGAAGAAGATCAGGATCCTGGGCGAGGATCTGCTGGCTTTCCGCGCCACCGACGGCCGGGTCGGCATCGTCGAGCCGCACTGTCCGCATCGCGGCGCCGGTCTCTACTACGGCCGCAACGAGGAGTGCGGCTTGCGCTGCGCCTTCCATGGTTGGAAGTTCGATACCGACGGCAACTGCGTCGACCTGCCGACCTCGCCGCCCGACTCCTCCTACAAGGACACGATCAAGCTCCTCGCCTACCCGACGCGCGAATGGGGCGACATGATCTGGGTCTATATGGGCCCGCGCCCATCGATGCCGGAGCTGCCGCAGCTCGAGATGGGCCTGGTGCCGGCCGCGCAGCGCTACGTCTCCAAGAAATGGCAGGACTGCAACTGGGTGCAGAGCCTGGAGGGCGGCATCGACACCGCCCACTTCTCGTTCCTGCATGCCGTGCTGACCAAGGACGAGAAGGAGGCGCTGGCGATCTATAGCCGCTCGGCCGCGCTGGGCGACCAGTCGAAACCCGACGATCGCGTGCGCTGGATCCGCAACGATCCGCGGCCCAAGTTCAGCATCCTGGGCCACGACGCCGGGCTGGTGATCGGCGGCGCGCGCAAGACCGACACGGCCGATCTCTACTGGCGCATCGCCCAGTTCCTGATGCCCAACCACGCCTTCGCGCCGGCGGCGATGCCGGGCGAGGTCTATTATGGCCAGGCCTGGGTGCCGGTGAGCGACACCGGCTGCTGGATCTACACCTATAGCTGGCGGCCCGACCGCGCCTTCACCAACTCCGAGCGCACACAGTTCGACGGCGGCTTCGGCGTGCACTCCCATGTCGACGACGACTACATGCCGCTGCGCAACGCCCGCAACGACTATCTGATCGACCGCGCGCAACAGAAGAGCCAGAGCTTCACCGGCATAACCGGCGTCAGCGAGCAGGACTCGGCGATCCAGGACAGCCAAGGCCCGATCCAGGATCGCACCCGGGAACATCTCGGTCCGACCGATCTCGGCATTGTCGAGTTCCGCAAGCTCGTCATGGGCGCGGCGCGGGCGCTGCAGCAGGGCGAGGAACCGAAGGCTACACGGGCAGCGAAGAAATATGCCGTGCGCTCGGGCGGCTGGGTCGCCGGGCCGGACAAGGAACTCGCTGAAGTAATGACCGAGCGTTTCGGCCATCGGCACGGCTATGTCGGCCAGGAATACGGGCTTGGAGAATAGTTAGACCGCGGCGGCGGCCTGCACTATCGTCGCCGCTGATTGGGTGAGGGGACTTCACAGTGACCATCAAGATCTATGGGCCGACTGCCTCGCGCGCGGCACGCGCACTTTGGATCGCGCACGAGCTCGACATACCATTCGAGCACATCGCCATGGAAATGAAGGACCTCAAGGGCGCCGAGTACCTCAAGATCAATCCCAACGGCAAGGTGCCGGCGCTGGTCGACGGCGACTTCAAGCTCTTCGAATCGATGGCGATCAACATCTATCTTGCCGCCAAGCACGGCAAGAGCGGTTTCTTCCCGGCGAGCCTCGAGGACCAGGCGATCTGTCATCAGTGGAGCTTCTGGGGCATGACCGAGGTCGAGAAGCCCCTGCTCACGATCCTGATCGACATGTTCATGACCGCGCCCGACAAACGCAAGCCCGAGGCCGTGGCCGAGGCGCAGAAGGCGCTGCCCAAGCCGTTCGGCGTGCTGAACGCCGCGCTGCAGGGCCGCGACTACCTGCTGGGCTCGACCTTCACCGTGGCCGATCTCAACCTCGCCTCGATCTGCAGCTGGTCGAAGCCGATCAAGTTCGACTTCGGGCCGTTTCCCAATGCCGGGGCCTGGCTCGACCGCTGCCTCTCGCGCGCCAGCTACAAGGCCGCCAAGGGCACGCGCGCGAAGTAGACAGGCTATTCGGCCGGCTGCGGCAACGGCGCGCGCGCGTCTTCCCTGCGCCCGCTGCCCGGCAACAACAACGCGACCAGGGTGATCACGACTGCAACGGCCGCCAGGCCGAGGAACAGGACGTCCAGGCTGCCGGTCGTCTTGCGCACCCAGGCGATCAGCACGATGGCGAGCGGACTAGCGCCCAGCGCCACGACGAACTTTGCGCCGAATCCCAGGCCATGATAGCGGCTGGGCGTATAGCGCGCGATCAGGATGTTCTCGACCGGCCCCGCCGCCGAACTCAAGATCGCTGAAGCGATGGCGCCGGCAAGTGCTGCATAACCGCCGCCCATGGCCAGCGCCAGCATGGCGAAGAACTGCAGCGCCGAGGCCGTGACGTAGATCGACTTCAGCGGATAGCGGTCGATGATGCGCCGGCCCATGGCGTACTGGGCGATGCCCGAGACGACATAGATCAACGAGGTCACGAGCCCGACCCACAGGACGGCCTGGGTCGCCACGCCCCACGCGGCGAGCCCGCCGCGCAGGCGTTCGATGTCGTCGGCCAGCCTGGTCTCGAACACCAGGGCCGCGCCGAACATCACGGCCGACCAGATGACGCCCTCCAGCGCCATGGTGACGGAGAGCACGGAGAAGACCCGCCAGAACTCGCGGCGCCCGGGCTGCACGCCGGGCGTCGCCGGCATCGGCCGGTCGCCCACCTTGCCCAGCCTGATCTGCCAGGCGAGCGCGGCCCCGACGGCGAGACAGACGATGCCGGGCACGATGAAGGCGGCGCGCCATGACGCCAGCGTGATCAGCACGCCGGGCACGATGCCGTAGAGGGCGAGACCGGCGCTGCCCCACAGGCCGTTCACGCCCATGGCGTGGCCCTGCTCGCGGGCGGTGCGGATGATCCAGCCGATGCCGGCCGAATGGTAGATGGCGCCGAAGACGCCGAGGCCGCAGAGCGCCAACGCGAGCGCCAAGGTGTCGCCCTCGGCCACCAGGCCGCAGGCGATCGACGAGGCGCCGAGGCCCATGAACATCACCACCATCATGAGCGGCGCGCCGAAGCGGTCCGCCGCCCAGCCGGCCGGCAGCGACATGACGCCGAGCAGGATGGCGGACGGCGCATAGAGCTCAAGCAGGCTCTCGGGGGGCAGTTTCCAGGCCATGGCGAGCGTCAGCACGATCACCGCATAGAAGGCGGTCATCATGTGCATCAGCGCATGGCCGATCGAGGAGAAGGCGAGCACGCGCTTGCCCATCGCAATCTGGCGCATCGCGATCTGGGGCTGGTTCGGAACACTTATCGGCACAGGGCCTGTATCCGCCCCGCTCGGCCGCTATGCAAGCCGGCTTGCGGCATCGCTGCCATTCGCGCTAAAGCCCCCCTGCCGCAGCAGCCGCGGCATCCGGTCGGGGCGTAGCGCAGCCTGGTAGCGCATCAGTCTGGGGGACTGGGGGTCGCAGGTTCAAATCCTGTCGCCCCGACCAACTTCCTCTCCCCTCCACCCGTGACGTCGCAATGAACGCCCGGCGCGCGCTTGCTTTCATCTTCTGCACGGTGGCGCTCGCTGGATGTCCTGGCGTTGGGGATCATGATTCCCGTGCTGCCGACGATCGTGCTGGGCTTCATGGCCGGCGACACCGCGGGCGCCGCCAAGGTGTTCGGCCTGTTCGGCACTGTGTGGGGGCTGATGCAGTTCCTCTGCTCGCCGCTCCTGGGCGCGCTGTCGGACCGCTACGGGCGGCGGCCGGTGATCCTGATCTCCTGCCTGGGCCTCGGCCTCGACTACATCTTCATGGCGCTCGCGCCCTCGCTCACCTTGCTGTTCGTGGGCCGCATCATTTCGGGCATCACTGCGGCTACGATCGCCACCGCTTTCGCCTACATCGCCGACGTGAGCGCGCCCGACGAGCGGGCGAAGTCGTTCGGCGTCGTCAGTGTAGCGTTCGGCCTCGGCCTGGTGCTGGGACCGGCGGTCGGCGGCCTCTTGGGCGGATTGGATCCGCGCCTGCCGTTCTGGGTGTCGGCCGCGGCATCCCTGGCCAATGCCGCTTTCGGCTGGTTCGTGCTGCCCGAATCGCTGCCGCCGGAGCGGCGCATGGCCTTCGACTGGAAGCGCGCCAACCCCGTGGGCTCGCTCAAACTGCTGCTCTCGCATCGCCAGCTCGTGGGACTGGCGACCATCGACTTCATCGTCAACGTCGCCCACCAGGTGCTGCCCTCGGTCTTCGTGCTCTATGCCGGCTACCGCTTTGGCTGGGACGAGACGACGGTCGGCCTCACCCTCGCCTTCTTCGGTATCTGCAGCGCCCTCGTGGGGGGCCTGGTGGTCGGCCCGGCCGTGAGCTGGCTCGGCACGCGACGCGCACTGATCGCCGGCCTGCTGTTCGGCAGTCTCGGCATGACGATCTACGCCCTGGCTCCGACCGGCCCGCTGTTCTGGCTGGGCGTGCCGGTGATGGCGCTGTGGGGCGTGGTCGGGCCCTCTCTCCAGGACATGATGAGCCGCAGGGTGAGCCCGTCGGAACAGGGCCAGCTACAGGGCGCCAACAGCTCCGCGCGCAGCATCGCCGGATTGATCGGACCCGGCCTTTTCACCGCGACCTTCGCCTACATGATCGGCTGGCTGCCGGGCGCGCCCTTCCTGCTCGCCGCGCTGTTGCTCGTGCTGGCAGCCGGCGTGACCTGGGTGGCTACAGCGCCGTCGCCAGCCGACGACCAGCCTGCGTGAGCTTGCAGACCAGCCAGTCGGGCTTCAGCGGATTGTTGAACCACGGCTCGGCCCAGCCACGCTCGAGACAGCGGCGCACCACGGCGGCATCGACGTCCTGGCCGTCGAGGTCGAACAGGGGCAGCTTGCCACCCGGTTGGACAAGGCCGCGCCGCAGGTAGAGAATCTCAGGTAAGGTCGGAAGATCTCCTTCCAACGCATTGTCGTTCAACGCAAAGACGTCGAACGACCGCGCCTCATGGCGCACGGTATCGCGATCTGCAAACACGGCGGCGTCCCCCTCTGACGATGCCGGCAAAGGTCCCTCGCCGAACCCCTCGTCCGACGCGAAACCGGGAAAATCAGGCGGTTGCCGCCGTTTCTTGCGACGTCTACCCGATCTGGTCGTTGTCAAAATCCAACCGGCCGAACCCTCGAAACGCTGCCCCCCGGCAGCGATCCGCCGATCCGGTCAGTTGGTCGCCTTCAACGTGCTGCGCAACTGCGTCAGCGCCTGTTCGAGGTCCTCGAGCACCGATTCGATCTCGCGGCGCTTGTGCAGGTCGAGCATGGCGGCACGCGGCGTCGTGGTCGACGGCTGCGGGCCGGTGCGCGGCAGCGGCTGACGCGTCCCGCCGGTCATCGCTTCGGCACGCGCCGACACGATGCGCAGGCTCTCGAGCGCGCTTTCCGCCGCAAGATCGAGCCGCTGCTGCTGCGGCAGGCGTCCACGGCCTTCCTTCAGAAGGCGCTGCACGCCCTTGATGGTGTAGCCGTCCTCGTAGAGCAGCGTGCGGATGCGGCGCAGAAGGTCGATGTCTTCCGGCCGGTAGTATCGCCGGCCGCCGCCGCGCTTGAGCGGACGAACCTGGCTGAACTTGCTTTCCCAGAACCGCAGCACATGCTGCGGAACGTCGAGTTCGGTCGCGACCTCGCTGATCGTGCGAAACGCCTGCGCCGACTTTTCAATCCGCCTGTCCGCGGTCTGAACCGATACGGCCATGACTAGACCCCCACCTTATTCCCAATTACCCCTTGTTCTCGCCGGGCGCCCCGTTGATCAGAGATTTCAGGACGTTCGACGCTCGAAAGACGAGTACCCGACGCGGCAGGATCGGAACCTCCTGCCCCGTCTTCGGATTGCGGCCCACGCGTTGGCCCTTGTCGCGAACCGTGAAGCTCCCGAACGACGAGATCTTTACCGATTCGCCACGCGCCAAGGCCTCGACGACTTCGGAGAGAATCGTCTCCACAAGATCGCTCGATTCGTTGCGAGACAGGCCCACTTCCTGGAACACCGACTCACTCAGATCGGCACGCGTGATAGTCCGGCCTTCCATCCGGTACCCTTCCTTCCCCCAGTTAATCCTTACTCTAAGGTTGGAAAGCGGTCAATATCAGTAGGATAGAGGCTGGCCTTGAATCGCCGTCTGTTCCCGTTCCGTTGCGGACGGGTTTGTTTCAATCATCCGTTACTACCAACGGATGAGCGATGCGCCCCAAGCCAGGCCGCCGCCAATGCCCTCGAGCAGCAGCAGGTCGCCCCGCTTGATGCGGCCGTCCTGGACCGCGCTGTCGAGCGCCAGCGGGATCGAGGCGGCGGAGGTGTTGGCGTGACGGTCGACCGTTATCACCACGCGCTCCGGCTTCAGGCCGAGCTTGCGGCCGGTGCCGTCGATGATGCGTTTGTTGGCCTGGTGCGGGACCAGCCAGTCGATGTCCTTAGGCGCCAGGCCCACCTTGGCCAGGACCTCGCCGACCACGGCCGCCATGTTGACCACCGCCTGCTTGAACACTTCCTTGCCTTCCATGCGCAGGAAGCCCGTGGTCCTGGTCGAGGACGGCCCGCCATCGACATAGAGGATGTCGTGCTGGCGGCCATCGGAGTGCAGCGCATTGGCCAGCACGCCGCGGTCGGCCGAAGTGCCCTTGCCCTCTTCACCGCGCAACACGATGGCGCCGGCGCCGTCGCCGAACAGCACGCAGGTGCCGCGGTCGTTCCAGTCGAGGATGCGCGAGAAGGTCTCCGCGCCGATCACCAGCGCCGTCGAGGCCGCGCCGCTCTTGATCATGCTGTCGGCCACCGACACGGCATAGACGAAGCCCGCGCACACCGCCTGCACGTCGAAGGCGGCACCTTTGGTCATGCCGAGGGCGGCCTGCACGCGCGTCGCAGTGGCGGGAAACGTCTCGTCGGGCGTCGCTGTCGCCAGGATGATGAGATCGAGATCCGACGCCTTCAGTCCGGCGTGGGCGAGCGCGCGCTCCGCGGCCTTGATGGCCAGATGCGAGGTGAACTCGCCGTCGGCCGCGATATGGCGCTGCTTGATGCCGGTGCGCTGCTGGATCCACTCGTCGGAGGTATCCACTTTCTTGGCTAGCTCGTCGTTGGTAACGATCCTGTCCGGCAGATAGGCGCCGCATCCCTGCACGACAGAACGGATCACTCGGCGCCTCCGGTAGCCTGCAACGCCGGCGGCGTCGCGTCGGCGGTCGACGTCACCTGGCGCAGCTTGGCCAGGCCCTCGACAAGCTTGTTCTTGTATTCGTAGCGGACCAGGTCGACCGCCACGCCGATGGCATAGGCGAAGCCCAGCGCGTCCGTGCCGCCGTGGCTTTTCACGCAGACCCCGTCGAGGCCGAGGAACACCCCGCCATTATAGCGCCGCGGGTCGACCCGCTTGAACAGCTTGGTCGAGGCGCCGGCGGCGAAGAGATAGCCGATCTTGGCGAAGGTCGATGTCCTGAAGGCGTCGCGCACGAACTGGGTATAGAGCTTGGCGGTGCCCTCGATCGCCTTCAGCGCGACATTGCCGGTGAAGCCGTCAGCCACCACGACATCGACCACGCCCGCGCCGATGTCGTTGCCCTCGACGAAGCCGTGGAAGGCGACGGGCGAGCCCTCGCGGCGCAGCCAGGCGGCGGCCTGGCGCAGCTCCTCGTGGCCTTTGAGCTCCTCGGAGCCGACGTTGAGTAGGCCGACCTTGGGCCGGTCGAGTCCCAGCAGGATCTGGGCGAAGACGCTGCCCATGACGGCGAACTCGGCGAGGTTGCCGGCATCGCATTCAAGATTGGCGCCGAGATCGAGCATCACCGTCTCGCCGCGCGAGGTTGGCAGGAAGGAAGCCAAAGCGGGCCGGTCGGCGCCCTCCAGCATGCGCATGGCGAACATCGAGATGGCGAGCAGCGCGCCGGTATTGCCGGCCGACACGACGATGTCGGCGCGGCCCTGCGCCGCCGCTTCGACGGCCAGCCACATGCTCGACTTGCGGCGGCGGCGCAGCGCGAAGGACGGCTTGTCTTCGGCCAGCACCGCGTCCTCGGCCGGCACGATCTCGAGCGCCTGGGCCAACCCCTTGCGCTTGTCGACGAGCGGCTTCAGGCGTGCCGGATCGCCGAACAGCAGGAACGATGTGCCGGGATAACGTTCGCGCGCGATGTCGGCCCCGTTCACGACGACGGCGGGCGCGTGATCGCCGCCCATGCCGTCAAGCGCCAGGACGATCTTGCCTGCGCTCATTGCGACGCTCCGCCTGTCGGGTGCCAGCGCATTGCCGGCGGTGCGCTGTGGATTACTTCTCGGCCGACGCGCTGTCGGCCAGGACCGGCATGTCCTCGCGGTAATAACCGCAATGCGAGCACACCATGTGCGGCCGCTTCAGCTCGCCGCAATTCTTGCACTCGACATAAGCCATCGAGGGTATTGCGTGATGGGACCGGCGCATGTTGCGGCGGGACTTCGAAACCTTTTTCTTGGGAACGGCCATAACGATCTCCACGCGAGGGCGGCGTCCACGCCTACCCCCCAAAAAACTGCGGCCGCGCTCTATAGGCGCGGCAGGGCGCCTTCTCTAGCCAAAACGTCTCACCGCCGCAACAATTTAGCGCCCGCGGCGCGGCTTGTCTCTGAGGACCGCTAGTCCGGCAAAGGGGTGCCGGCGTTGCTCGGGCGCGCCCTTCCGGCCCCCGCCGCGGGGCCGCGGCAGGACGTCTTCCAGCTTGGCGCCGGGCCGCCGCGGATAGGGATCGGCCGCCAGGGAGAGTTGCTCGGCGACAATCTCGCCGACATCGAGCAGATTTCCCGGCAGCGGTTCGGGCGAATCGGCGTGGGCGCTCAATACCGCCTCGCCGCTTTCGGGATCACGCTCATCCGCCAAGTCCTTCTTGAACACGAGGCGGAAGGCATCATCGAGCTCCTGCGTCACCGGATCCAGGGTCAAAACACAGGCCTGTATGATTTTTCCGCGCAGCCGGCCCTCGACCACGATCTGGCCGCCAATCCGGCGATCGACGGTGACGCGGGCCGAAAGGGCCGGCAAGCCGAGAAAGCCGAAGCGCTTGGCCAGCGCCGCCCGCTCGCCATCGCTGGCGACGATATCCACAGCCGTGCCGTTATTCCCCATGCGGTCGAGATCGACGATGCGTTCAATCTCTGAATGTTCTTTTTTGTCAGCAAGTTGAGACATTTTCCTACACTACTTTTATCAAGTCATTGCGAGGCGTCGCCGCCAATCGTGCCGCGTATTGCCGGACATGGGCTTCGAGCCGCACCACCGGCTGAGCGTCGGCAGGCGGCCTACCGCCATAGGCGTTGCGGCGCAAGACCTCGGCGAGTGCCGTTCGATCGCCGGCCAGGGCCCCGCGATAGGCCAGAGCCCGGCCATGCAGTCCTTCGGCCATGATCTTGATGCGCCGACCCACCCCGAGGTCCTGAACGCCGATTTCGCGCAGGGTGAGATCGAGGTGACGGAACATGGCGTCGAAGAAGCCCTGCGCCAGTTGCGCGCCGTCCGGCTCGCGCTGCAGCCGATCGATCATCAACGCTGCATGCAAGGCGAGAGAATCAAAACGGCCGTCGAGCGTGTCGGGAATGGCGCAGGCCTCGAACAGGTCGGGCACCCGCGCGTCGCCGGCGGTGCGGGCATAAAGCGCGGCGGCAAACGCCTCTTCGGGCTTCTTGCGATGGAACACGGTTCTGCTTCCCCTTGCCGAGCGTTCCGGTTGACCCGGGACGACCGTCACGACATCTTGTGCACCCTCTTTCCAACGAACCCAAGAACCCGTCCATGCGTCGCACAGTCCCGCTCGCTACAGCTGCGCTCGCCGCTCTCCTGCTGGCGGGCTGCGAGAACATCGCCGACATCCGCGGATTCTCGCCATCGCCCGGCGCGGTGGACAAGCTCGAGGTCAAAACCCAGAGCCGCGAGGACGTCCAGCGGCTGATCGGCACGCCGTCCGCCGTGGCCACCTTCAATCCGAACGTCTGGTACTACATCAGCGAGAAGCAGGAATCCTGGGGCCCTTCCAAGCCGTGGATCACCGAGCAAAGCGTCATTCAGATCACGTTCGACGAATCGGGCCGCGTGCAGACCATCAAGTACTACGATCTGGGCGATGCGCAGAACATCACCATGGTGGCGCGCGTTACGCCGACCTCGGGCAAGGAGCTGACGGTGCTCGAACAGATCCTGGGCAACGTCGGCAAGTTCAGCGGCCCGCGGCAGCAGAGCAATCCGGGCGCGCCGACCGGCGGCGGCTTCTGATACCGCTCTCTAGAGAGTAAAGAAAAAGCCCCGGTCCTGCGACCGGGGCTTTTGCGTTGGCGGTGGCCGCAGGCTTAGTGAGCAAGCACAGCGAGCAACAGCAGGGCCACGATGTTGGTGATCTTGATCATCGGGTTCACGGCGGGGCCCGCCGTGTCCTTGTAGGGGTCGCCGACGGTGTCGCCGGTCACCGCGGCCTTGTGGGCCTCCGACCCCTTGCCGCCGAAATGGCCCTCTTCGATGTACTTCTTGGCGTTGTCCCAGGCGCCGCCGCCGGCCGTCATCGAGATGGCGACGAACAGGCCGGTGACGATCACGCCCAGCAGCATGCCACCCACCGCCGCGAAGGCGTCGGACTTGTTGGCGATCGCCGCGATCACGAAATACAGCACGATGGGCGACAGCACCGGCAACAGCGAAGGGATCATCATCTCCTTGATCGCCGCCTTGGTGAGCATGTCGACGGCGCGGCCGTAGTCCGGCCGGTCGGTGCCCTTCATGATGCCGGGCTTCTCGCGGAACTGGCGGCGGACCTCTTCGACCACCGCCTGCGCGGCGCGGCCGACCGCCAGCATCGACATGCCGCCGAACAGATACGGCAGGCCGCCGCCGATCAGCAGGCCGACCACGACGTAAGGGTTCTGCAGCGAGAAGCTGATCGTCTTCACACCCAGTTTGCCCTGGGCGATGAAGTAGTCGAGGTCCGAGGTGTAGGCCGCGAACAGCACCAGGGCGCCGAGGCCGGCCGACGCAATGGCGTAGCCCTTGGTGACGGCCTTGGTGGTGTTGCCGACGGCGTCGAGCGCGTCGGTGTTCTTGCGAACTTCCTTCGGGAGTCCCGCCATCTCGGCGATGCCGCCGGCATTGTCGGTGACCGGACCATAGGCGTCGAGCGCCACCACCATGCCGGCGAGGGCCAGCATGGCGGTCGTGGCGATGGCGATGCCGAACAGGCCGGCCAGGATGTAGCAGGTCACGATGCCGGTGCAGATCAGGAGCGCCGGCAGCGCCGTGGCTTCCATGGACATCGCGAGACCGGCGATGACATTGGTGCCGTGGCCGGTGACCGAGGCTTGCGCCACCGCCTTGACCGGACGGTAGTCGGTGCCGGTGTAGTATTCGGTGATCCACACGATCAGGCCAGTGATGGCCAGGCCGACCAGCGAACACCAGAACAGCGTCATGCCGGTGAAGGAGCGGTCGCCCACCTTGAGTACCGTGTCCATGCCGACGACCCAGCTGGTGACGAACCAGATCGCCGGAATCGACAGAACGGCGGCGGCGATCACGCCCTTGTACATCGCCCACATGATGTTGCCGTCGGAACCGAGGCGGACGAAGAAGGTACCGATGATCGAGGTGATGATGCAGGCGCCGCCGATGACCAGCGGGTAGGTCATCAGCTTGGCGACCAGCGCCGGATCGGCCACGAAGAAGATCGAGGCCAGCACCATGGTGGCGACGGTGGTCACGGCATAGGTCTCGAACAGGTCGGCGGCCATACCGGCGCAGTCGCCGACATTGTCGCCGACGTTGTCGGCGATGGTCGCCGGGTTGCGCGGGTCATCCTCGGGAATACCGGCTTCGACCTTGCCGACCATGTCGCCGCCGACGTCGGCGCCCTTGGTGAAGATGCCGCCGCCGAGGCGGGCGAAGATCGAGATCAGCGAAGCACCGAAGCCCAGCGAGACCAGCGCATCGATCATCTCGCGGCTGCCGACGGCGATGCCCATGTTGAGCAGCACGGCGAAGTAGCCGACGACGCCCAGGAGCGCGAGGCCCGCCACCAGCATGCCGGTGACCGCGCCCGCCTTGAAGGCGAGGTCGAGGCCCTGGCCCAGGCTCTTCTGCGCCGCCACGGCAGTGCGCACGTTGGCACGCACCGACACGTTCATGCCGATGAAGCCGGTGGCGCCGGAGAGCACCGCGCCGATCAGGAAGCCGACGGCGGAATATTTGCCGAGCAGGATGGCGAGCACGACAAGCACGACAACGCCCACGATGGCGATGGTGGTGTACTGGCGGCGGAGATAAGCCGCGGCCCCTTCCTGCACGGCCTGCGCGATCTCCTGCATGCGCGGCGTGCCCGCGTCGGCCGCCATGACCCGCGACGCGGTGACGACGCCGTACAACACGGCGATGACACCGCAAGCGATGACAGCCCAAAGAACGGTAGACATTTTTTCTAACCTATTGTTTTAACGGCATTTTCAGCCTGGCGCATGCCGAAGTACGAGACCTCCCCCGGCGCGAGGCGGGCGGAAAATGGCAGAACGCCCTCTTCCGCGCAACCCGTCGCCCCGATCGCGGCAGGGAAAAGGCCCATAACCTCAAAGGCTTGGCTTCAAGGGTGGGCCTCACGCGCGCGAGGGATGGCGCAATTGGAACAGGCCGATCACCAGGAACGCCACGAAGACCAAAGCCAGCGCCACGTAATTGAGCGCCGCCCAGCCGTTGAGTTCGAGGACGACGCTCGCCATCAGGCTGGCCGTCGTGGTGGTGCCGAACACCATGAAGTCGTTGAACGCCTGGGCCTTGCCGCGCTCGGCCGGCCGGTAGGTCGTGGTCAGCAAGGTCGTGGCGCCGACGAACAGGAAGTTCCAGCCCACCCCGTTGAGGCAGAGCGCAATGCGGAAATGCCACTCGGTGACACCCATCAGGGCGACCGCCACGCCGGCGACCAGGAGCGCGATGCCCGTCATCATCATCTTGAACACGCCGTGACGGGCGATCAGGTGGCCGGTGAAGAAGGCCGGCACGAACATGCCCATGACGTGGACGAAGATCGTGACCGGCGCCTCGGTCTTGCTCAGACCGCACATGACGATGGCGAGCGGCGAGGCTGCCATCACGAACGACATGACGCCGAAAGCGATGATGGCGCCGGCGCAGGCGACCATGTAGGCCGGCTGGGTGACGATCTCGAGCAACGGCCGTTGCGGGCCGGTGGAATCCTCGGCCTTCACCGCGGGAAACTCGATGAAG
>DASZJU010000414.1:0-5067 GCA_035947815.1 Reyranella sp. | reverse complement strand
CTATGTCATGGGCGAACGCGGCGCCGAGCACGAAGAGGCACCGAACGAGCGCGAGATCGAGGAGATGGCGCGCCTCACCGAGGAGGCGCTGCGGGCCGGCGCCATGGGCTTCACGACCTCGCGCACCACCAAGCACAAGGCACGGGACGGCCGCTTCACGCCCTCGCTCAGCGCCCGTGAGGCCGAGCTTTTAGGCATCGCCGCCGGCATGAAGCGCGCAGGCCGCGGCGTGCTGCAGGTCAATTCCGATTTCGGGCCGGGCGAGTTCGAGGCGCTGCAGGCGGCGGCGGCACAAGCCGGCCGCCCGCTCTCCTGCCTGCTGGTGCAGGTCGATGCCGAGCCGGGGCTGTGGCGCGAGACGCTCGACCAGATCCATGGCGTGCGCCAGGCTGGTCACATGGCCAACGCGCAAGTCGGCTCGCGGCCGATCGGCGTCATCATGGGATTGGAGACCACGGCCCATCCCTTCGCTGCGCATCCGGCGTGGCTCGAAATGCGCAAGCTCTCGCCGGCCGCGCGCCATGCGCGTCTTGCCGCTGATTCAGAGCTGCGTCGCCGCCTGGTCGAGACGCCGCCGGATGGAGGCTCGCGGGCGTTCATGGCCCAGTCGTTCCACAAGATGTTCCCGGTGGGCGAGCGACCCGACTACGAACCCGACGCTAAAAGCTCGATCGCCGCCATCGCCCAACGCACCGGCCGCACGCCGCAGGCGATCGCGCTCGAGGAAATGATGGCGCGGGACGGCAAAGGTCTCTTGATGCTGCCGTTCGAGAACTACGCTTATGGCAGCCTCGACGTGGTGCACGAGATGATCACCGATCCCGCGACGGTGCTGGGCGTGGCCGACGGCGGCGCCCATGTCGGCGTGATCTGCGATGCCTCCTCGCCAACCTCGCTGCTGACCCTGTGGGGACGCGACCGCACGCGCGGGCCCAGGCTGCCGCTCGAGTTCCTGATCGCCAAGCAGACGCGCGGCACGGCCGAGGCCTATGGCCTGCTCGATCGCGGCCTGCTGGCGCCCGGTCACAAGGCCGACATCAACGTGATCGACTTCGATGCGCTGCAGCTCAAGCGGCCCGAAGTGGTCTACGATCTGCCGACTGGTGGCCGCCGCCTGATCCAGCGCGCCTCAGGCTACCGCCACACCTTCAACGCCGGCGTCGAGACCGTGCGGGACGACGAGCTGACCGGCGAGCGGCCGGGCCGGCTGGTTCGCGGCGCGCAGGCACCTCTGTCATCCTGAGCGCAGCGAAGGATCTCATTGCAGTCGCCATTAGATCCTTCGCTGCGCTCAGGATGACAGCGGGCCGGAGGCCCGCGGTCCGTCACACCGTCATGTGACGGCGCACGGCGTCGGCGTCGAAGCTGTCGCGCGTGCCCGACATCACGACCTCGCCACGGTCCATCACCGCGAAATCGTCGGCCAGCTCCTGCGCGAATTCGAGATACTGCTCGACCAGCAGGATCGCCATGTCGCCGCGCTGGCGCAGGAAGATGATGGCGCGGCCGATATCCTTGATCACCGAGGGCTGGATGCCCTCGGTCGGCTCGTCGAGCACCAGAAGCTTGGGCCGCATGGTAAGCGCCCGGCCGATCGCGAGCTGCTGCTGCTGCCCGCCCGACAAATCGCCACCGCGGCGCCTCAGCATCGACTGCAGCACCGGGAAGAGCTCGAAGACCTCGTCGGGGATCTTCTTCTGGTCGCGGCTCACGGGCGCGAAGCCGGTCTCAAGGTTTTCCTTCACCGTCAGCAGCGGAAAGATCTCGCGGCCCTGCGGCACCATGGCAACGCCGCGCCGCGCCCGCTCGTAGGGCGGCAGCCTGGAGACTTCCTGGCCCTCGAAGGCGATCGACCCCGCGGCGATCGGCTGCAGGCCGACGATGGCGCGCAACAGGCTGGTCTTGCCCACACCGTTGCGGCCGAGCAGGCAGGTCACCCGTCCCACGGTCGCGCTGAGCGACACCGAGCGCAGCGCCTGGGCGGCGCCGTAGAAGAGATCGACGTTCTGGACTGCGAGCATGGCTATCGTCCGAGATAGACTTCGACGACCCTGGGGTCGGCGCTTACCTGGTCGAGCGAACCCTCGGCCAGCATCGAGCCCTCGTGCAGCACCGTCACCTTGACGCCCAACGCGCGCACGAAGCTCATGTCGTGCTCGACCACCACCACCGAATGCGTGCGGTTGATCTCGCGCAGCACCTGCGCCGTGGTCTCGGTCTCGACGTCGGTCATGCCGGCGACCGGCTCGTCGACCAGCAGCAGCTTGGGATCCTGGGCGAGCAGCATGCCGATCTCGAGCCACTGTTTCTGGCCGTGGCTGAGGCGCGCGCCCAGCATGTGCTGCTGCGGGCCCATGCGGATGATCGACAGGATCTCGTCCAGCCGGTCGTTCTCGGCCTTGGTCGGCGCGGCCAGCAGCAGACGGTACCAGCTGCGCAGACCAGCCAGCGCCAGCAGGAGGTTGTCGCGCACCGTGTGGTTCTCGAACACGGTGGGCTTCTGGAACTTGCGCCCGATGCCCAGGGTGGCGATGTCGGCCTCGTCGAGCTTGGTGAGGTCGGCCCGGCCGTCGAACACCACCTCGCCCTCGTCGGGCCGCGTCTTGCCGGTGACGACGTCCATCATGGTGGTCTTGCCGGCGCCGTTGGGGCCGATGATGGCGCGCATCTCGCCCGGCTCGACCAGCAGCGAGAGGTTGTTCAGCGCCTTGAAGCCGTCGAAGGACACGGTGACGCCGCTGAGATAGAGCAGCGCCGAGGTGCTGCGTTGTTCCGTCATGCTCATGCCCGTGTGCTCATGCAGGCGCCCTCGCCTTGCGCGTGGCGCCGCGGGTGCGGATCTGCGACCACAGGCCGACGACGCCCTTGGGCAGGAACAGCGTGACGGCGATGAACATGGCGCCCAGCGCGAACAGCCAGACCTCCGGCAGGGCGCCGGTCAGCCAGGTCTTGCCGAAGTTGACGATGAAGGCACCGATCACCGGCCCGATCAGGGTGCCGCGGCCGCCGACGGCGACCCACAGCACGGCCTCGATCGAGTTGCCCGGCGAGAACTCGCTGGGATTGATGATACCGACCTGCGGCACATAGAGCGCGCCCGCGACGCCCGCCATGGCCGCCGACAGCACGAAGACGAAGAGCTTATAACCCTCGACCCGGTAGCCCAGGAAGCGCATGCGGCTTTCGGCGTCGCGCACCGCCGTCAGCGCCTTGCCGAAGCGCGAGCCGACGACGGCGCCCGCGATCACCAGGAAGACCGCCAGAACCAGGGCCGAGGCAAAGCACAGCACGGCGCGCGTGCCGTCGGCCTGCACGGAGAAGCCCAGTATGTCCTTGAAGTCGGTCATGCCGTTATTGCCGCCCAGGCCCATGTCATTCCTGAAGAAGGCCAACAGCAGGGCGAAGGTCATCGCCTGGGTGATGATCGAGAGATAGACGCCGGTGACGCGGCTTCTGAAGGCGAACCAGCCCAGCGCCAGCGCCAGCAGGCTGGGCACGATGACGATCATGGGGGCGGCAAACCAGAAATGATCGAAGCCGTGCCAGAACCAGGGCAGCTCCTTGTAGTTCAGGAACACCATGAAGTCGGGCAGGATCGGATTGCCGTAGACGCCGCGACTGCCGATCTGGCGCATCAGGTACATGCCCATGCAGTAGCCGCCCAGCGCGAAGAAGGCGGCGTGACCCAGCGTGAGGATGCCGCAGTAGCCCCAGACGAGGTCGACCGCGAGGGCCAGCGAGGCGAAGCAGAGATACTTGCCGATGAGCTGCAGCGCCCAGGCCGGCACGTACAGCGCGCTGGTAGGCGGCATGAGCAGGTTCAGCAGCGGCAGCACAATGCCGATCGCCAGCACCAGCAGCACGAAGAGCCGCAGGTTGCGGTCCATGCCCTGCCACAGGAAGCGCGTGATCATTCGACCGCCCTCATTCGACCGAGCGGCCCTTCAGCGCGAACAGGCCGCGCGGGCGACGCTGGATGAACAGGATGATGAACACCAGCACGAGGATCTTGCCCAGCACCGCGCCGGCATAGGGTTCGAGGAACTTGTTGACGATACCGAGCGCCGTCGCGCCGACCAGCGTGCCGAACAGATTGCCGACGCCGCCGAACACCACGACCATGAAGGAGTCGATGATGTAGCCTTGGCCGAGATTGGGGCTGACATTGTCGATTTGGCTCAGCGCCACGCCGGCGAGGCCGGCGATGCCCGAGCCCAAACCGAAGGTGAGCGCGTCGACCCGGGGCGTGCGGATACCCATGGCCGACGCCATCGGGCGGTTCTGGGTGACGGCGCGCATGTAGAGGCCGAGCGGCGTCTTGCGCAGCAGTAGGATCAGGGCCGCGAACACCGCGAGCGCGAACACGACGATCCACAGCCGCCCGTAGGTGATGTTGAGCTGGCCGAGCTGGAAGGTCCCCGACATCCACGACGGCGAGCCGACCTCGCGATTGGAAGGCCCGAAGATCGAGCGCACCGCCTGCTGCAGCACCAGCGACAGGCCCCAGGTGGCCAGCAGGGTATCGAGCGGCCGGCCGTAGAGGAAACGGATGATGCTGCGCTCGATCAGGATGCCGACGCCGCCGGATACCAGAAAGGCGAGCGGCAGCGCGATCACCAGGGAAGCGTCGAACAGATGCGGCGCGGAGCTGCGGATCACCTCCTGGACGACGAAGGTCGTGTAGGCGCCCAGCATCACCATCTCGCCATGCGCCATGTTGATCACGCCCATGGTGCCGAAGGTGATGGCGAGCCCGATCGCCGCCAGCAGCAGCACCGAGCCGAGCGAGATGCCGTACCACACGTTCTGCGCCACTTCCCAGGCGGCGATCGTCTGGCGAATCGCCTCCGCCCCGGCGGTCGCGGCCTCCTTGACCTCGCCATCGGAAGACGCTGCCGTCGCCTGCAGCACGGCCAAGGCATCGCGGTCGCCGCGCTCGCGCACCAGCGCGATCGCCTCGATTTTCTGCGCCGCGGGCGCATCGGAGGCGAGTACGCTGGCGGCGCGCGCCTCGCTCATCGAGCGCTTGATGCGCGCATCCTTTTCGCCGGCCAGCGCCTGATCGAG
>DASZJU010000413.1:0-14224 GCA_035947815.1 Reyranella sp. | reverse complement strand
GAGACCGCGGCCTATTTCCAGACCGAGTCCTTCACGAAGAACCCGATCGGCGTCAATTTCGATCCCGAGACGCTGATCGCCGCCTACGAAGCGGGCGCGTCCGAGGCCGAGCTGCTGCGCCAGCCCAACGGGCCGATGGCCTCGCCGCAGGGGCTCGCCTAGAACAGCCAGATCAAGATCGCACCGCCGACCACCACGACAGCGAGCGAGGCCAGCGCCATGACCAGCCGCGGCGCGTGATAGGTCTGGCTGTCGATGCTGTTGGCCACGCGCAGGTAGTGCCAGATGGCACCGCACATGATGACCAGCCCCAGGATGACCAGGCCGACGCCGACCGCCTCGGCGTGCCGGTTCGCCGCGCGTGCCTGCGGTTCGATCCGGTAGAACTCCATGAGGAACAGGCTGAAGCGGTTGATGGCGACCCCGAGCGCGATCACCGAGATCGACGTCCGGATCCAGGCGAGGATGGTTCGTTCGTTGGCGAGATGATCGCTGATGTGCTGTGGCTTCGCTTGCGGACTTTCCATTGGACCCTCCGTCCCCGAAAGATCGCGCCGCCATCGGCTGAACGCAAACGACGAAGGCCGCCTTTCGGCGGCCTTCGCGTTCGTCTCTTTCCCCGGGCTTAGTTATATTTGGCGATCTCCAGCCGGCCGACCTGGTCACGATGGACCTCGTCCGGGCCGTCGGCCAGGCGGAGCGTGCGCTGATGGGCGTACATGCTGGCCAGCTTGAAGACCTGGCTGACGCCGCCCGCGCCATGCAGCTGCAGGCAGCGGTCGACCACCTTGGAGGTGATGTTGGGCACCGCCACCTTGATCATGGCGATCTGCTGGCGGGCTTCCTTGTTGCCGTACTTGTCCATCGCCCACGCCGCCTTCAGCACCAAGAGGCGGGCCATGTCGATCTCCATGCGCATGTCGGCGACATGGGCCTTGGTGACGCCCATCTCCGAAATGCGCTGGCCGAAGGCGACGCGGCTCTTGGCGCGCTTGATCGCCATCTCGAGCGCCCGCTCGGCGACGCCGATGGCGCGCATGCAATGATGGATACGGCCCGGGCCGAGGCGGCCCTGGGCGATCTCGAAGCCGCGGCCCTCGCCCAGCAGGATGTTGGACTTCGGCACCCGCACGTTGTCGTAGATGACCTCGGCGTGGCCGTGCGGCGCGTCGTCGTAGCCGAAGACGTGCAGCATCTTGACGATCTTGATGCCCTTGGCGTCGCGCGGCACCACGACCATCGACTGCTGGCGGTAGGCCGGCGCGTTGGGATCGCTCTTGCCCATCAGGATGATGACCTTGCAGCGTGGGTCGCCCATGCCCGACGACCACCATTTGCGGCCGTTGATGACATAGTCGTCGCCGTCACTCTCGATGCGGCACTCGACGTTGCGCGCGTCGGACGAGGCCACCGCCGGCTCGGTCATGGCGAAGCACGAACGGATCTCGCCGTTGAGCAGCGGCTTCAGCCACTTGTCCTTGTGCTCCTTGTTGCCGTAGCGGGCGAACACTTCCATGTTGCCGGTGTCGGGCGCCGAGCAATTCACCGACTCCGACGCGATCGACGAGCGGCCCAGCACTTCGCAGATCGGCGCGTATTCGAGGTTGGAGAGGCCCATCGTGCCGTGCGTGTCGCCGGTCTCGCGGTCGGCGGGCAGGAACATGTTCCACAGGCCGCGCTTCTTGGCCTCGGCCTTGCACTCTTCGAGGACGGGCGGGAGCTGCCAGCGGTCCTTGGCCTTCTCCATCTGCTCTTCGTAGACAGGCTCGGCCGGATAGATGACCTCGTCCATGAACTTGTTGAGCTTCTCGACCAGCGCCTTGCTGCGGTCCGAGTATTCGAAATCCATACGTGCTCTCCCTTCGGTGCTGCGGCGGACTCTGGCCGAAAACCGAGGCGATGTGAACGGCCATTCAGCCGACCAGGCTTTCCGCGCCGCCGCCGTCGAGTTCCGGCGTGCGGGACAGGTCGAAAGCGGGACTATTCAGCCGCGAGCGCCGTCGGTGTCCGTCGCTCCGCGGCGCGCAATGGACGCAGCACGGCCAGCGCCATGACCGCCGCGACGGCGTTCATGATGGCCGCGACGACGAACACGGCGTGCCAGTCGCCGGTCGCCACCATCAGCACGTTGCCGAGCGGCACCAGCAGCGAGGCTGTGCCCTTGGCCGTATAGAGCAGGCCCGCGTTGGTCGTGGCGTACTTGGCACCGTAGACGTCGGTGCAGGTCGAGGGGAACAGGCTGTAGATCTCGCCCCAGGCGAAGAACACCAGCCCGCTCAGCAGCACGAACAGCACCGGGTCGTGGCCCAGCGTGCTCAAGGCCCAGATGCCGACCGCCTCCAGGGAGAAGGCGATGAACATGGTGTTCTCGCGCCCGATATGGTCCGACACCCAGCCGAAGAACGGCCGCGTGATGCCGTTCAGGACGCGATCGATCGACAGCGCGAAGGTGAGCGCCGGCAAGGTGATGCCGATCAGGGTCACCGGCACACCGGCGACCTTGAAGTCGTTGGCGATCGGGGCGAGCTGCGCCGTTGCCATCAGGCCGCCGGCGCCGACCAGCACGAACATCAGGTACATCACCCAGAAGATCGGCGTGCGCAGCATCTCGACCGGCGTGTAGTTCCGCGCCGACTGCTGCACATGCGCCGAGGCCGGCACCTCGCCCGTCCGCGGGGCGCGCAGCAGCCAGCCGAGGACGAAGACCACCACACCCTGGCCGAGGCCGAACCAGAAGAAGGTCGCCTCGTAGCCGGCGCTGCGGATCATGGCCTGGATCGGGATGATGGTGAGCGCCGAGCCGGCGCCGAAGCCCGCCGCAGTCAGGCCGGCGGCCAGGCCACGCTTGTCGGGAAACCATTTCAGCGCATTGCCGACGCAAGTGCCGTAGACGGCGCCGGCGCCGATGCCGCCGATCGCGGCGGAGATGTAGAGCATGGCCAGCGAACTGACATAGGCGTTCAGTATCCACGAGATGCCGACCAGTACGCCGCCGATCACCACGACGATCTTGGGGCCGAAGTGGTCGACGAACCAGCCTTCGACCGGCACCAGCCATGTCTCCGTGAGCACGAAGATGGTGAAAGCGACCTGGATGGAAGCACGGTCCCAGCCGTGCTTCAGCCCGATCGGCCCCACGAACAGCGTCCAGCCGTACTGGAGGTTCGCGATCATCACCATGCAGGCGATGCCGATCAGCAACTGTAGCCAACGGCCGGAAGGCGGCCGCGCGGCCGCCGTTTGGTACGACGTCATGGTTCCCCTCCCAGCGTGCTTGTTCTTTTAAGTCGGTTGTTTCTTTCGCTCCTTTTGCCACAGTCGCACTGCAATTCCCAGCCCACGGTGCACCAAAGCGCCCGGTGTGCTGTCAGTGCAGGCGGGCAGGCGCCGAGAAATTGCTGCGCGGCATGCCCTGAAACGCTCCCTTGCCCATCGCCGGCTCCCGTCCCTAAATCGGCCAAGACAGAGCACCGGGAGAAATGCCGTTGGACAGCGTGATGCAGGCGCCTTTCAAGCCGATCGAGTTCCTGAGCCGCGACGTCAAGGTCGAGAAGCGGATTGACGGCACGATCCTGCTGCAGTCGAACCACGCCCTGAAGCCCTACGAGCGGCATGTGCCGGCGTTCCTGGCCAAATGGGCGGCCACGACGCCTGACCGGGTGTGGCTGGCGCAGCGCCGCGGGCCGGACCGCGATTGGCTGAAAGTGACTTATGCCGAGGCCAGGAAGCAGGTCGATTCGCTCACCCAGGCGCTGCTCGACCGCGGCTTCGGCCCTGACAAGCCGGTCATGATCCTGTCGTCGAACTCGATCGAATTCGCGCTGCTCTCCATGGCCGCCATGCAGGCGCGTGCGCCACTCGCGCCGGTGTCGCCGGCCTACTCGGTGATGAGCCAGGACCGTGCCAAGCTTCGCTACGTCTTCGACCTGATCAAGCCCGGCTTGGTGTTCGTGCAGAACGGCGAGATCTATGCCCGCGCGCTGGCCGCGCTCGACCTAGAGGGCGTGCTGCTGGTGCATGTCGACAAGGCGCCGCCCAAGATGCAGTCGCTGCCGTGGAGCGAGCTTCTGGCCGTCCGGGCGACCGACGCGGTGGCGAAATCGATCGAGCGGATCGAGCCTAAAACCGTGGGCAAGTTTCTCTTCACCTCCGGCAGCACCGGCATGCCCAAGGCCGTGATCAACACCCAGGAGATGATGTGCGCCAACCTGGCGATGGGCCAGATGGCGCGCACGCGCCGGCCCGACGATCCGCCGGCCGTCATGCTCGACTGGCTGCCGTGGAACCACACGATGGGCGGCAACGCCACCTTCCAGGGCAACCTCGCCGAGGGCGGCACGACCTATATCGACGACGGCAAGCCGCTGCCCGGCCTGTTCGAGGAGACCTTGCGCAACCTGCGCGAGGTTTCGCCCACCTACTTCGCCAACGTGCCGGCCGGCTACGCCATGCTGGCGACCGCGCTGGAGAAGGACGAGTCGCTGGCCAGGCGTTTCTTCAAGAACCTGAATTCGCTGGCCTATGGCGGCGCCACCCTGCCGTCCGATCTCTACGAGCGCATGGAGGCGCTGGCGGTGAAGCACACCGGCTACCGGCTGCCTTTCGTCACCGGCTGGGGCTCGACCGAGACGGCGCCGACCGCGACCACCGTGCATTGGGCGTCGGAGCGCGTCGGCCTGATCGGCCTGCCGTTTCCCGGCGTGCAGCTGAAACTCGTGCCGACCGCCGAGGCGGGGCGCTACGAGCTTCGCCTCAAGAGCGTGATCGTGACGCCGGGTTACCACCGCCGGCCCGATCTCACGGCCGAGATGTTCGACGAGGAGGGTTTCTACAAGATCGGCGACGCCGGCCGCTTCGTCGATCCCGCGGACCCGAGCTGGGGCCTGATCTTCGACGGCAGGGTGGTCGAGGATTTCAAGCTTTGGAGCGGCACCTTCGTGCTGGTCGGCACCTTGCGCACGACGGCGATCGCGGCGGCGACGCCGGTGCTGCAGGACGCCGTGGTCTGCGGCCACGACCGCGACCATGTCGGCCTCTTGGGCTTCCCCAACATCGCCGCCTGCCGCGAGCTCGCCGACGACCGGGGCGCCAAGATGACGACCGCCGAGCTGCTGGCGCATCCCGCCGTGGTCGGCGCCTTGCGCGACGGCCTCGCCCGCATGAACGCCGAGTGCAAGGGCTCGTCGATGCAGGTGCGCCGCGCGCTCCTGATGACCGACCCGCCCTCGGTCGACGGCCACGAGATCACCGACAAGGGCTACATCAACCAGCGCGCCACGCTCGAGCGGCGCAAGGCGCTGGTCGACAGGCTTTACGCCGGCGGCGAGGGAGTCATCGTCATCGGCGGCGCGTGAGACCGCTATGATCTATTTCCTGGCGACCGTTGCGGCGATTGCAGGGTTCCTGTTCGGCTACGACGAGGGCGTGATCGCCGTCGTCCGGCCCTCGCTCGACAGGGACTTCCCGATGGGGCCGCTGACGGCCGGCTTCATGACGGCTGCGGTGCCGCTGGGCGCGCTGGTTGCTGCAAGCGTTGCGGGACGGATCATCGACCGGTTCGGTCGCCGCCGGGTGCTGATGGCGGCGGCTGCCCTGTTCGCGCTCGGGGCGCTGATCGCCGCCGCGATCAGCGCGATCTGGATGCTGGTGTTGGCCCGTCTCATCCTGGGGTTTGCGATCGGAGTCGCGGCGGTCGGCGCGCCACTCTACATCGCCGAAACCGCACCGCTTCGCATCCGGGGTGCGCTGGTCTCGACCTATCAGCTGGCGATCACGATCGGCATCCTGGTGTCCTACCTGACCGGCCTGCTCATCTCCGGTGACGGCACGTGGCGGGCGATGTTCGGTCTGGGCGCCGTGCCGGGACTCCTGTTCCTCGCAGGCCTTGCCTTTCTTCCCGAATCGCCGCGCTGGCTCGTGCTCAAGGGTTTCCCCGACGAGGCACGGGCCAGCCTGCGGCGCCTGCGCGCCGCAGGCTGGAACGTCGACGCGGAGCTCGACGAGATGATCCAAACCGCACAAGCCAACGCCGGCCGCAAGACCGGCTACGGCGCGTTGCTGGAGCCGGCCATACGGCCGGCGCTGATCGTTGCCGTGGGGCTTTTCTTCCTGCAGCAGCTCAGCGGCATCAATGCCGTGATCTACTATGCGCCGCAAATCTTCAGCCATGCCGGTTTCGACAGCGCACCCACGCAGATGCTGGCAACGGTCGGTGTCGGAACGGTCAATCTGCTGACCACCGTGCTGGCGATGTTCCTGATCGACAGGATCGGACGACGCCCTTTGCTGATCCTGGGCTTTGCCGGCACGTCGGCTGCGATGCTCGTCATCGCGCTTGCGGTCGTCCACCCCACGCTGGCGCCGTCCTGGGTCATCATGGTGGTGCTGTTGCTCTATATCGCCTCTTTCGCCATCAGCCTGGGACCGCTTCCGCACGTCATGATGTCGGAGGTCTTCCCGCTGCGCGTGCGCGGACTTGGCATGAGCACGGCATCGATCAGCAACTGGGGCTTCAACTTCATCGTGGTCTTCTCCTTCCCGTTGATGCTCGCCGGGCCGGGTCTCGCCTTCACCTTCACGATCTTCGCCGTCATCTGCCTGGGAGGGATCTTCTTCACGGTGACGCGGGTACCGGAAACGACCGGGCTTTCGCTCGAAGCCATCGAGACGCATTGCCACGCCGGTAGACCCCTGATCACGGTGCATGAAGTCCGTGGTAAGAAACACCGTGTGTCGGAACAAGGAGAGAGACATGCCGATCGCCACCAAATACCTGTTCATCGTCAGCATGGATGTGACCAAGGAGAAGGAGGCGCTGTTCAACGAGGTCTATGACACCGAGCACGTGCCTCTGCTGCTCAAGGTGCCCGGCGTCAAAGCGGTGTCGCGCCTGAAGACCGAGCCTGCCGCCTTCAATCTCGCCGGCGAGCGCAAGCTGCTCGACGGCGGCAGCGAGCCCAACTACGTCGCGATCTACGAAATCGAGAGCCCCGACGTGCTGCTGAGCAAGGAATGGGCGGCGGCGGCGGAGAAGGGGCGCTGGCCCAGCGAGGTGCGCCCCTTCACCTCGAACCGGCGGCACATCGTGCGCAAGGTGATCTAGCGATCCGGTGCAGGGAGGACAAAATGAATTTCCACAACAAGGTGGCGTTGGTCACGGGTGGCGCCAACGGCATAGGGCGCGCCACGGCGCTGGGCTTTGGCGGCCGCGGCGCCAAGGTCGTGATCGTGGATCGCGACGCAACGGGCGGCGAGGCGACGGCCGGCATTGTCCGCCAGCAGGGCGGCGAGGCGCTGTTCGTTCAGGCCGACGTCACGAATGCCGAATCGGTACAGGCCTATGTGAGCAAGGCGGTCGGCGCCTTCGGACGGATCGATTGCTTCCACAACAATGCCGGCATCGAAGGCAAGGTCGCGAACACCGCGGACTATGACGAGGCGATGTTCGACTCGGTTATGGCCGTGAACGTCAAGGGCGTGTTCCTGGGTCTGAAATATGTCCTGAAGCAGATGCTCGTCCAGAAGACCGGCGGCGCGATCGTCAATACCGCTTCCGTTGCCGGCTTGATGGGATCGCCCGGCATGCCGGCCTACGTCGCCTCCAAGCATGCCGTGCTCGGCCTGACCAAGACGGCGTCCGGCGAAGTGGCGCGCCACGGTATCCGGGTGAATGCGGTGTGCCCCGGTCCGATCGACACCCGCATGATCCATGACCTGGAAAAGCAGCTGAATCCGGCCAATCCCGGGAAGGTCGAGGCGACCTATCAGTCGTCCATCCCGATCGGCCGTTACGGCACCGCCGAGGAAGTCGCCAATACGGTCCTGTTCCTGTGCTCGGACCTGGCCGGCAACATCACCGGTGCCCACTACGTCGTCGACGGCGGCCGCACGGCAACCCCGGGCGCGGTAACCTCGATGAACAAGGATTAGTTTTCCTCCCCTTCGTCCTACGAAGGGGAGGTGCCCGCGTAGCGGGCGGAGGGGTCATGAATCTTGACCCCTCCGGCCCTTCGGGCCACCTCCCCACTTCGTGGGGAGGCAAATGATTAGTTCGCGGTCATGCCGCCATCGATCACGAGCTCGCTGCCGGTGACCCACGACGCATCGTCCGACGCGAGGTACAGGCAGCCGGCGGCGATGTCGGCCGGCGTGCCGAAGCGGCCGAGCGGCGTTGCCTCCAGGCGCTTGCGCGCGACCTCGGGATTGGAATGGCCGGGCACGGTCATCGGCGTGTCGACGAAGCCGGGATGCACCGAGTTCACGCGGATCTTTTCGGGCGCATACTGGATCGCCGCGGCCTTGGAGAAGATTCGCACGGCGCCCTTCGAGGCATGATAGGCGGCATTGGCGTGGCTGCCGACGATGCCGCAAATCGACGAGATGTTGATAATCGAACCGCCGCCGGCGCGCATCATGGCCGGCACGGCAGCCTTCGTTCCGAGAAAGACACCGGTGGCGTTGACCTCCATCACCCAGTTCCATTGCTCGAGCGTCTGCTCGGCCAGCCGCGGCCCGGCCGTGTGGCCGGTCTGGATGTTCAGCTTGGGATCGCGGCCTGAAATGCCGGCGATATTGCACAGGATGTCGAGCCGGCCGCAGGCCTTCTCCGCCTGGTCCACGATCGCGGCCCATTGTGCTTCGTTCCGCACATCCTGGTCGGCGAACATAGCGGTTCCGCCTGCCGAGGCGATCTCCTTCTCGACGGTTTTGCCGAGCGAAGCGTTGCTGTCGGTCAGCACCACCGATGCGCCATGCAGAGCGAACAGCCGGGCCGTTGCCGCGCCGATGCCCGATGCGCCTCCCGTCACGATCGCGACCTTGCCTAAAAGTCTCTTCCCGGGCTCCATGGCTTCGTCTCCTCGTTTCTCTGCTAATGTGGCACATCCACAGAGGTTGAATACATGAACGTGGTTTCAAGAACCCGTTTCGACGTTCAGGAAACGGCGTCGGCATGGCTGGACTCCTTTGGTGAGGCGCTGCGCTCGGGCGACGCTGCCGCCGCGGCGAGCCACTTCGCGGCCGGTGGTCACTGGCGCGACGTACTCGCTTTCACCTGGCGGCTGCAGACCGAGAGCGGCAGCGCGGCGATCGAGGCCGCGCTGGCGCCGACCCTGGCGCGCACCAAGGCCGATAGCTTTCACATGCCCGCCGAGCGCTCTGCGCCACGCCGCGTGCGCCGCGCCGGCACCGATTGCATCGAGGCAATCTTCGAGTTCGAGACCGCCGTCGGCCGCGCCAACGGCGTGGTCCGTCTTGTCGAAGAAGCCGACGGCGCCTGGCGGGCGTGGACACTTCTGACGACGCTCGAGGAGCTGCACGGCTATCCGGACGGCCGGCCGCCGGCCATGAGCGACGCCGAGCGCTACTCGCGCGATTTCGGCGGCGAGAACTGGCTCGACCAGCGCCGCAAGGCGGCAGCCTACGCCGATCACGATCCGGCCGTGCTGGTGGTGGGCGGCGGTCAGGCGGGCCTCGCGGTCGCGGCCCGGCTCGGCGCTCTCGGCGTCGACACGCTGATCGTCGATCGCCATGAGCGCATCGGCGACAACTGGCGCAAGCGCTACCACGCGCTCACCCTGCACAACGAAGTGCACGTCAATCACCTGCCGCTGATGCCGTTCCCGCCCACCTGGCCGGTCTTCATTCCCAAGGACAAGCTCGCCAATTGGTTCGAGGCCTATGTCGAGGCGCTCGACCTCAACTACTGGACGGGCACGGAACTGGCCGGCGGACGCTATGATTCCACGGAACGGCGTTGGACGGTAACGCTGCGCCGCAGCGACGGCAGCGCGCGCACCTTGAAGCCGTGCCATCTGATTGTGGCGACGGGCGTGAGCGGTATTCCGATCTGGCCTTCGGTCCCCGGACTCGACGCATTCGCCGGCACGGCCATGCACTCCGGCAGCTACACCAGCGGCGAAGCCTGGAAAGGTCGCAAGGCCCTGGTGCTCGGCACCGGCAACAGCGGCCACGACGTCGCGCAGGATCTATGCTCCAGCGGCGCCGACGTGACCCTCGTCCAGCGCAGCCCGACCTATATCGTGAGCATCCGCGAGGCGCAGAAGGTCTACTCCATCTACAGCGAGGGCCTGCCTTTCGCGGATTGCGATCTGCTGGCCGCGTCGATGCCCTATCCGGTCCTGCTGCGCGCCTATCAGCTGTCGACGGCGGAGATGCGCGAGGCCGACCGCGCTCTGTTGCAGGGCCTGGAGGCGCGCGGCTTCCGTCTCGCCTACGGCGAGGACGATACCGGCTTCCAGATGATGTATCTGCGCCGCGGCGGCGGCTACTACTTCAACGTCGGCTGCTCCGACATGATCGTCGACGGCAGGATCGGCCTGCTGCAGTACGATGCCATCGAACGCTTCGTGCCCCAGGGCGTCCGGTTACGCGACGGCACGACGATGCCGGCCGATCTCGTCGTTGTCGCCACGGGTTATGAGAGCCAGCAGGAATTCGTGCGCGCGACGCTGGGCGACGCCATCGCCGATCGCATCGGTCCAGTGTGGGGCTTCGACGACGGCGGCGAATTGCGCAACATGTGGACGCGGACCGCGCAGGACGGGCTTTGGTTCACCGCCGGCAGCCTTGCCCAATGCCGGATCTATTCGCGGTATCTGGCCCTGCAGATCAAGGCTCGGGAAGACGGATTGCTAGGCTGACGCCCGCTGGGGGCGCGCCACTCCAGTGGCGCGTCATGTTTCTTTCGGACCGCGGACGTCCCGCCCGCCTCATGATCATGAGCGGGCGCGACGCCCGCGGTCCGAATGAGCATGAAAAGACGCGCCACTGGAGTGGCGCGCCCCCAGCAACGACGCGATTCCTGGCGATCGGAACCGTTTCGGGATCATCCTTCGGCGTTACTCCTCGACGCGACTCTCTCTGATGCGTCGCGTGCCCTGGAACACCGGCTTCAGCGGATCCATCACGAAGCGGATGCGCGGCAGGTCGGTGTCGACGGTGCAGCAGGTGCCGACGATCGGGTCGGCGAGAAGCAGGCCGGGCGCATTCCACGCTGCGGCGTCGAAGGTGGCCACCTGCGGCTTGCCGCGCTCTGCCTTGTAGAAGGTGTATTTCGGATCGACCTGGATCAGCATCGTCTGGGTCTGGCCGTCGATTGGCGCGTTCGCCGCGGTCACCCAGTTGATGTACTGCACGTCGGTGCCCGACACCGGCTGCGGATCGACCAGCGCGCAGTCGAGGATGGTCTTGCCGTCCTTCTTCACCGTGCCCATCACCCTGTCGTGCCGGCGCAGGAACTTGACCTCGCCCGCCTCGACGGGGAAGCCCCAGCGGTTGCGCAGTTCCTTGGCGGCGGCCTCGCTGCTCGCAACCGCGCCCAGCATGAAGCCGCGCGGATGCGCGCCGGCGCGCGTGCCGAGGCGCAGCATGGCGAGCGTGAACGGCCCGACCGGACTCTCGGAATAGCTGGTGACGGCCAGGATCACGTAGGACGGCAGCGCCGGATGCATGGCCTTGGGCAGCAGCCCATCGGTAGAGCTGCGCGGCACCTCGATCAGGAGCTGCAGCATCTCCGCCTTGGGCAAGATCCAGGCCTCGGTGTCGAGGTTGGCCAGCGTCGGCAGCTTGTTGGCGACGGCGGTGAGATCGAGCGTCCCGTAGAGGGGCATGTCTGCTACTCCGCCGCCGCGGCGACGTTTGCCGGTTTCTTGGCAAAGACCGGCATCACTTCCTTGGCGAACAGCTTCAGGCTCGCCATCACCTGGTCCTGCGGCACGACCTCGTTGGCATTCAAAATGAAGTTGATGCAGTCGACGCCGAGCGACTCCCATTTCTTGACGGCGCGGATGATGCGCGCGGGATCGCCATAGGCCATGCCCTCGGTCTGCTGCTCGCTGGCGTCGGGGCCGGTCGCGGCGCGGCGCAGCGCCGGCAGCAAGCCGAGCGACTGGTAGGACGGCGAGGAGAAGACCTCGCGGGTCGAGATGAGCTGCGTCGCCAGATAGTTGAAGGTGTTGCCGAGCTTCTTGCCCATCTCGATGCCGTATTTCTCGTCCTCGTGGCAGAACAGGAAGTTCGTCGTGGCGACCTGCTCGTTCACGAAGGCGCCGACCGGCTCGCACGACTGGATGCGCCGGCGGTATTCCTTGATCTTCTTCTCCTGCTCCTCGAAGCCCGCGAAGGAGAGGCCGAGGCTGCCCAGCCCGCGCTCGGCGGCATCGATCTCGGTGCCCGGGCTGGTGACCGCCACCCACATCGGCGGATGCGGCTTCTGGTAGGGCTTGGGCAGGATGGTGCGTTCCGGCATCGACCAGAATTCGCCCTGGTAGGAGAAAGTCTCCTGCATCCACATCTTGGGCAGGCAGCGCACGAATTCGTCCCAGCTCTTCTTGGTCGTGTCGGGATTGGCGCCGAAGCCGCCCAGCTCGGTCCAGGTGGCGGAACGGCCGGTGCCGACCTCGAGGCGACCGCCCGACAGCAGGTCGAGTGTCGCGGTCCGCTCGGCGATCTTGATGGGATGGTTGAACTCCGGCACGCAGACCACGATGCCGTGGCCGACCCGGATGCGCTTGGTCAGCACGGCGCAGGCGGTCAGGAACAGCTCGGGCGCGGAGCAGTGCGAGTATTCCTCGAGGAAGTGGTGCTCGACCGCCCAGACATGGTCGAAGCCCAGCTCGTCGGCCAGCTTCACCTGCTCGAGGCAGTTGTTGTAGACCGTGCGCTCGGTCTCGCGCGTCCACGGCCGCGGGATCGAAATCTCGTAGAAAAGGCCGAACTTCATCGGGTCCTCCGCGCTTTTGCGAAACGCTAGGCTTGCCCGCGGGCCGACGCAACAGCACGATGAGCTCGGAAGAAGAGGGGGCATCGGAGGGCGAAATCGAAATGACACGGCTGGCAGGCAAGGTGGCGATCGTCACGGGCGGGGCAAGCGGCATGGGCCGCGCCACGGTCATGCGCTTCCTGGCCGACGGCGCCAAGGTCGTGGTCGCCGACCTCAACGAAGCCAACGGCGCTGAGACGCTGGCGGTCGCCAAGGCGGGCGGCCATGGCGACAGCATCGCTTTCGTGCGCTGCGACGTCGCCAGGGAGGCCGACGTGGCAACAATGGTCGCTGCCGCCGAGAAGCGATTCGGCCGGCTCGACATCGCCTATCTCAATGCCGGAGTCGGCGGCGCCTTCGGGCCGATCGCCGAGACCACCGTCGAGGACTGGGACTACACCTTCGCCGTGCTGACGCGCTCGGTGTTTTTAGGCATGAAGCACGCCTCGCAGGCGATCAAGAAGCATGGAGGCGGCGGCGTCATCCTGGTCACCGCCTCGATCGCCGGCATGGTCGGCGGCGCCGGCAGCCACGCCTATTCGGCGGCCAAGGCTGCGGTGATCAGCCTGATCGAGAATGTCGCTGCCGAGCTGGGGCACGATCGCATCCGCGTGGTCGGCATCGCCCCGGGCGTGATCTCGACCCCGCTGGTCCATCGCGGCCGGCCGGAAAAGTATGACAAGCAGTTCAGGCATCAGCCATGGCCCGACCGTGGCGAGCCCGATTGCATCGCCGACGTGGCGGCCTTCCTCGCCTCCGACGATGCGCGCTTCATCACCGGCGAGACCGTGAAGGTCGATGGCGGGCTTTTGGCGCAGGGCATTGCGTTGTGGGGCACCGGCAAGGATAACACCTTCATGAAAAGCGCCGGCGTCAATCGCGGCACCACCGGCGAAGCCATGGTCGTGCGCAACCTTCAATCCGGAGATCACAGGAAATGAGCGAAGCCGAGCGTCTTCACCGCCATCTCATCGGCCAGCAGGGATCGCGTCGTTCGCTGAACACGCCGGCGCTGGTGCTCGATCTCGACATGCTCGACCGCAACATCGCCGAGATGGCGACCTTCGCCAAGGCGCACAAGGTGAACCTGCGCCCGCATTCCAAGACGCACAAATCAGCCGACATCGCGCGCCGCCAGATCAAGGCGGGCGCGCTCGGCGTGTGCTGCGCCAAGCTGGGCGAGGCCGAGGCGCTGGGCGAGGCCGGCATCGAGAGCCTGCACATCACCTCTCCGGTGGTGACGCCGCAGGCCATCACGCGGCTGATCGAGCTCATCGGCAAGATCGCCGACCTCATGGTCGGGGTCGACCACGCCGCCAATGTCGACGCGCTCGCCGCGGCGGCCGCCAAGGCCGGCAAGCCCCTGGCGGTCGTGGTCGACATCGATCCCGGCATGCATCGCACCGGCGTCGCCACGCCCGAGGGCGTGGTCGAGCTGGTCCG
>DASZJU010000412.1:0-11511 GCA_035947815.1 Reyranella sp. | reverse complement strand
TGCAGTGGGCGATGAAACGGCCGACGTCGGGCGAGAGGTCGCGCTTGAAGGGCGTGACGACCGGCGAAAGAACACCTTTGATCCGCGCTGCGGCCATGATTTGATTTCTCCCGGGAATGGCGCGCCTTTTCTGCAACGAAGCGCCGGAGACGTCCAGTGCCAGCTTCGACCAGCGACATCCTGCCTGACGACGGCACCACCGGAACCCTGATCGGCCGGGTCTGGCGGAAGGGAAAACCTTCCGGACCCAGCGTCGTGGCGCTGCGGGCCGACGGGGTCTACGACATCACGTCGGCGACGCCCACGGTGGCCGACCTCTGCAATGCCCCCGATCCGGTGGCGCTGGCCCGCAACACCGGCGGCGACCGGCTGGGGGCGCTAAAAGACCTTTTAGGCGACCTTTTGGCGCCGATCGACCTGCAGGCGATCAAGGCGGCCGGCGTCACCTTCGCCGTGAGTTTGCTCGAACGCCTGATCGAGGAGCACGCCAAGGGCGATCCGGCGCGCGCCGAGCAGGTGCGCAAGGAACTGAACCAGATCATCGGCGCCGACGTCAGCACCATCAAGCCGGGCTCGCCCGAAGCCGAGGCCCTGAAGAAGACCCTTTTGGCGCGCGACGCCTGGTCGCCCTATCTCGAGGTCGGCATCGGCCCCTACGCCGAGATCTTCACCAAGGCGCCGGCCATGGCCGCGGTTGGCTATGGCGCGGAGATCGGCATCCGATCGGACTCGGACTGGAACAATCCCGAACCCGAGGTGACCCTGGTCGTGAACGCGCGCGGCCAGATCGTGGGCGCCACCCTGGGCAACGACGTCAATCTGCGCGACATCGAGGGCCGGAGCGCGCTCCTGCTCGGCCAAGCCAAGGACAACAACGCCTCCTGCGCCATCGGTCCCTTCATTCGGCTGTTCGACCAGACCTTCTCGCTCGACGACGTCCGCCAGGCCAAGGTCGAGCTGGAAGTAACCGGGCCCGACCAGTTCCGGCTGCGGGGCGCGAGCGACCTGTCGAAGATCAGCCGCGATCCGACCGAGCTCGTCGCCCACGCGATGGGCCACACGCACCAGTATCCCGACGGCATGGTGCTGATGACCGGGACCTTGTTCGCGCCCACCGAACCGCGAAAGCCGGGCGGTGCGGGCTTCACCCACATGGTGGGCGATCTCGTTTCCATCCGCTCGCCCAAGCTGGGCACGCTCACCAACAGGGTGAACCATTGCGACAAGATCCCGCCCTGGACGTTCGGCGTGGCGGCACTGATGCGCAATCTGGCGGCGCGCGGGCTGCTGGGATGAGCGACGATCTCTGGCGCCTGCCGGCCTCCGTATTGCGGGGGCATATTGCCGCCAAGAAAGTCTCTCCGGTCGAGCTGACCGAAGCTGTCCTGGCACGCGCGGCGAAGCTGCAGCCGGTGCTGAACTGCTTCATCACCATCGCCGCCGATCAGGCGCGAGCGGTGGCCAGGCAGGCCGAGGACGCGGTGATGCAGGGCAAGCCGCTTGGCCTGCTGCATGGCATCCCCTTCGCCGCGAAAGACCTCGTTAACACCGCTGGCGTGCGCACGACCTTCGGCTCGCTGCATCACGACGAGAACGTGCCCACGGAAGACGCCGTTTGTGCCGCCCGCATGAAAGCCGCAGGCGCGATCCTGTTCGGCAAGACGACGACTCCCGAATTCGGCCACAAGGCACTGACCGACGCGCCGTTGTTCGGCCGCACGCGCAACGCCTGGAGTGCCGAGCGCACGTCGGGTGGTTCGAGCGGCGGCGCGGCGGTCGCCGTGGCGGCCGGCATCGGGCCGATCGGCATCGCCACCGACGGCGGCGGCTCGACGCGCATTCCGGCGGCAGCCAACGGCATGGTCGGGCTGAAGCAGAGCAACGGCGTCATCCCGCACAGCCAGGTGGCCGATGCTTTCGGTAACTACACCTATGTCACGCCGATGACGCGCACGGTAATGGACACCGCGCTGATGCTGCAGGCCATGGCCGGCCCGCATCCTTCCGATCCGTGGTCGATCGGCGTGGCACCGCAGGACTATATCGCCGCGGCGGAGGCCCGGGGCGACCTTTCGGGCAAGCGCATCCTCTACAGCCTGACACTCGGCAACACCGCCGTGGCCAAGGACGTGGCGACTGCGTTCGAACGCGCGCTCGGCAAGCTGCGCGAACTCGGTGCCGAGCTGGTCGAGCTCGACGAGACGCCGCCAGACATGGAGCCGATCTGGAAGGTGATCAATCACACGACCTGGCGGGCGCGCTTCGACGATCTGATCCGCCGCGAGGACAACCGCCTCTCGCCTTCGCTGGTGCGCCAGGTCGCCATGGCGTCGGAGTGGACGGGCGCGGACTACCAGCGCGCCATGTTCCAGCGCACCGATCTCTTCCGCATGGTGCAGCGCTGGTTCGAGACGGCCGACTATCTGGTGACGCCGACGCTGTCGCGCACGGCGCTGCCGATCGACCAGGATTTGTTCGAGCCCATCCGGATCGACGGCGTGGAGGTGGGCGAACTCCGTCGCAACTGGTTTCCCTATACCATGCCCTTCAACATCACCGGCCACCCTGCCCTGACGCTGTGCTGCGGCTACGATTCGGAGGGCCTGCCGATCGGCCTGCAGATCGTCGGCCACTTCCGCGACGAGGCCTCGGTGCTACGCGCGGCGGCGCTCTATGAGGCGAGCGAGGATTGGCTGTCGCGATGGCCCGACCTTTAGAACGCTTTGCTGGGGGGGCGCCACTCCAGTGGCGCGTCTTCGCTCATGATCATGAGCGGGCCAGAGGCCCGCGGTCCGGAAGAACATGACGCGCCACTGGAGTGGCGCGCCCCCAGCGATGAGGCCTCCGCCTCTATCCGCCGCGGAGATCCAGGCGCGGGTTCTTCATCGCGACGGGCTGATCCTGGTGATCGACAAGCCGGCGGGCCTCGCCGTCCATGCCGGCCCCAGCAACGCGCCTAACCTCGAGGAGTGCTTCGACGCGCTGCGCTTCGGCCTGCCGCGTCCGCCGGCGCTGGCCCATCGCCTCGACGCCGACACGTCGGGCGTGCTGGTGCTGGGCCGTCATCCCAAGGCGTTGAGCAAGCTCGGCCGCCTGTTCCAAGCGCGCGACACGGAGAAGACCTATTGGGCCGTCGTCCAGGGCGCACCGCCTTCCGACGAAGGCGTGTTCGATCAGAAACTGCTCAAGGTGAACACAAGGAGCGGCTGGTCGGTAAAGATCTCCGACAAGGGCCAGACGGCGGTCACACGCTACAAGGTGCTGGGGCGCGGGCCGGACATGACGTGGCTGGAGCTGAAGCCCGAGACCGGTCGAACCCACCAGATCCGCGTCCATTGCGCCGCGGCCGGCTGCCCGGTGATCGCCGACCGCCTCTACGGGCGGGCCGAGCCCGACAAGTCGCTGCATCTGCATTCGCGCGGCATCGTGCTGCCGCTGTCCAAGAGCAAGCCGCCGATCGCCGTCATCGCGCCGCCACCCTCTCACATGATCGAGGCGCTGAAAACCTGCGGCTTCAATCCCGCGCCCTGACCCAGACCCGCAACGGATCGCCGATCTCGAAGCCGGCGTCAGATGCGGCCTGAAGCTCGCCGCCCGATTCGTAGCCGACCAGCGGCAAGCGCGGGAACATCTTGGAGGCCAACAAGCTCAGTGACCGCCACACGGCGACGGCATCCGCCGCATCGGCCACCACATTAGACAGCCCCACGACACCGTCGGCGCGGTACAGCATGCCGCCTGCGACGACGCCATAGCCGCGCCGGCCCGTGAACATCGCGAAGTTCGGATCGTCGAACGGCAGAGACGCCTTGCCCTCTGTTTCGCGTTGCCAATCAATGTTCGACGACGGCCCGTCGACGGGCATCACGCTGCGGATCCACGAGGCTTCCAGCAGCACGTCGAATCCCTGCCGGGAAAGGTCGAGCGTGTTGAAGCTGTCCTTGACCGCCCAGCGACCCGGCAAGTTCGATTTCAGCAGGATGTCGATCGTACCGCGCTGCTCGGCGATCGTCGCATCGTCATGGGCGAGCGTCACCGCGTTGGGATAGAAACGCGGCACCGGCTCGGCATTGACCCATATGTGCGGCAGGAATGTCCCCGGCCGGCCATGCGCGCGGCACACCGCATCGCACCAGCGCGCGTTGTTGAGGGTGGCCGGAAGCGTCCAATCCTTCAGGCTCTGACTTCCTCGCGCTGGAAAATGACGTAGGCCGCAGCAAACACCACGATCATGCCGGCGATCAGGCCGGTAATCTGCGGCCAGATCAAGAGCAGGCTTTGGTCCAATGGCAGCGGCGCGCCCATGATCGCCCCGTACATCTGGCTCTGGATGATGGGGCCGAGCGTGCGGGTCTCGGGATTGAGCAGGCCGATCACCGCCTCGCCGAACAGGGTATTGGGCGAGAGCCGGTCCAGAAACGATTGAAACTGTATGAAGGCCAGCGTCTCGTCGATCGATGCCCGGCCCGACAGCATGTCGGGCGAGGCGAAGGCCAATACGATGGCGGGCACGATCAGCGGCCAAACGATCAGGAAAAACAACCACACGCCCAACGCGCACAAGGCCGAGGTCGCCGTCGAGCGGAAAATCACCGAGAACAGGATCGATGCGGCGAGCCACACGCCGCCATAGGCGATGGCGACTGCGAGGAAGGCGACTCCGCGCGCTACCTCGACGCCGCGCGGAGGAATGCCGAGCAGCAGCAGTCCTGCGCCCAGCACGATCAGCCACAGCGCCACCAGCGCGACCGCCAATGTGGCGAGCGCGCCCAGGAATTTGCCGAGCAGCAGCGCGTCGCGATAGATCGGCTGCGACAGGACGCGCGACAGCGTCCGGCGATTGAACTCGCCGTTGACCGAATCGAAGCCCAGGCCGATCGCCAGCAGGGGAATCGTAAAGCCCAGCGCGGCCGTGAAGGAAAACGGGACGCGGCTTGAGGCCGAGGTGAAGATGCGCAGGAAGAGGAACGGATCGGACTCCGTCACATTGCGCAGCTCGGTAAGCGACGGCGCGACGGTGAGCGCGCCGAAGGCGATCACGAAGAGCATCAGCACCATCATGCGGGCGCTGCTCAAGTGATCGGAGAACTCCTTCATGAACACCGGCCCCAGGCCGGTGAAGGGCGAGCCCTCGCGACGCGCGGGACTACGCTGCATGCCGCGCCTCCTGGAAGTAGCGCGTGTAGACCTCTTCCAGGCTGGGCTGCAGGTCGGCGAGCCGCGTCAGCGCGCCGCCGGCCGATACGATGCGCTGGGCCGCCGCCGCGCGCACGTCGCGGTCGGCCACGACCCGCCAGGCGCCACCCTCGCTTCCTTGAGGGCCTTCCGGCATGACCTTTTGCACGCCCTCGATGCCGCGCAGCGCAGCGGCGATGTCGATGCCCGAGGCTTCGACCAGGATGGGATGCCCGGCGCCCAGCACCTGGTTGGCAAGCTCCACCACCGTGCCCATCAGGGCGATGCGGCCCTTGTTGAAGAGCGCCACCCTGTCGCAAACGCTTTGCACCCGATCGAGCAGATGGGAGGACAGCAGCACCGCCACGCCCATCCGCTTCAGCCCGCGGATCATTTCCAGCAGCTCGAAGGTGGCGTGCGGGTCGAGACCCGAGGTCGGCTCGTCGAGGATGGCGATCTCGGCCTTCTTCATCACGATTTCGGCGATGCCCAGCCGCTGCCGCATGCCGCGCGAATAAGTCGAGACCCGCCTGTCGACCACGTCGGCCAGCTGCACGCTCTCCATCGCTTCCATGATGCGCCGTCCGATCTGCGATCGCGGAATGGCGAGCAGGCGCGCCGTGTAGACGAGATTCTCCCGCGCCGTCAGGTGATCGTAGAAGCCCACCGCATCCGGCAGGTAGCCGACCCGGCGCTTGACCTCGAGCGGCTGGCGCACCGGGTTGAAGCCCAGCACTTCGACCGAGCCGCCGCTGATCTCGGTCAGGCCCAGCATCATCAGGATGGTCGTCGTCTTGCCGGCGCCATTGGGACCAAGCAGGCCGAAGATCTCGCCGCGGCGAATATCGAGGTCGACGGCGTCGACAGCGCGTTGCGCACCGTAGAGCTTCAGCAGCCCGCGTGCCTCGATGACGTTGTCGGTCATCGCCGGCCGAAGCGCGCGACAGCGCCCAGCAGGACAAGCAGGGCGATGGCGATGATGCCGATGCCGACGATGCCCCACAGGGTCGAGGTCGTGACGGTGATGCGGAAGTCGGACGACGCCGATTCTCCGCGGCCGCTGGCGCGGAACGAGGCGACATAGTCGCCGGCGATTGCCTTGTCGGCCGGCGTCACCAGGACCTGCACTTCCTTCTTTTCGTTGGGCGCCACGCTGGAGATGGTCTTGGGATTGAACTCGACCTTCCAGTTGGCCGGAACGGTGCCCGACATCTCGACTTCCTCGATCGGCGCCGTGCCGTCGTTGCTCACCACTAGAGCATAGGCGGCAGATTTGCCGACTTCGGCCTCACCGGACAGGCGGCCGTCCTTGGTCGAGAGCGCGAGCTTGCCCTGGCCGCTGATCTGCAAGGTGACCCTGAGCTCGGCCGTCGCGCCCTCGGACGCGACCTTGACCAGCACCGGGTAATCGCCCGCCTTCACATCGCGCGGCGGCGTCACCTTGACCTTGATGTCCTTGGTCTGGCCGGCCTCGATCGGGATCGAGCTGATCTCGTTGGAGCCGAAGCCTTCAGTGAAGGTGGTCTGGAAGTTGGCCGGCGCCTGCGCCGACAGCGCCACGGTGAGGTCCTTGCCGCTGTCGTTGCCGACCGTGACCGTATATTCGAACGCCGAGCGCGGCGTGCCGCGTAGCGACGGCAGGCGCGATTTCAGGCTGAGCTTGGCCGGCGTCTCGGTGCCGACGGTCAGGGTGAAAGCCAGATCGGGTGCCTGGGTGAGCGGGCCCTTGGCGCTCAGCACCACCTTCTGCGAGCCGGGCTTGGCATCCTTCGGCACGTCGACGCGGAGCTGCAGGCTGACGTCCTGGTTGACGCCGGGCATGACCGAGGCGACGGACTGGCCGCCGCCTAAAATGTCGACCTTCCAGCCGGTCGGCACGTCGGAGAGCGAGAGCGCCACCGGCTCGGGCGGCAGGCCTGAATTGGTGAGCTTCACGCGGATGGTGGTGATCTCGCCGGCCCGTACCGTCTGCGAGGGATAGTCGGTGATGAGGAACAGACCCCTAATGGAAGAGGAGGCCGGCGGATCGGCGGCCTGGGCGAGGCCCGCCGCAGCCATGACGAACGAGGCGATGAAGGCGAACAGGATGGTCAGACGGCGCATCGTCAGTGTCTCCGGATCAGGCGGCTGCGCTCGGACGGGCCTTCATGCGGCCGAACCAGGCGGTAACGTTCTTGCAATCGGGATCGAGCGGTTGGCCGACATTGGCCATGAAGTCGAGGAAGGCAAACAGCAGGATGTCGGCCATGGTGAGCTTGTCGCCGGCGATGAAGGGCTTCGAGCCCATCAGCCCATCGAGCCACTTGAGCTTGTCGCGCGCCGTTGCCTTCAGCTCCCCGGCGGCGCCGGGAATGCAGCGGACGCGGTTCTCGAACATCTTCAGGCCCTCGGCGAAACGGAAACCGTTGGCCGCCGGCTCGGCTATGTTGAGATCGATGCGGCGCGTCCACATGCGGGTCTTGGCGCGCTCCTCCGGCGTGTCACCGATCAGCGAGGGCGTGTCCTTCTTCTTCTCGTCGACGTACTCGCAGATCGCCGTGATCTCGGCCAGCACGGTGCCGTCGTCGAGCTCCAGCGCCGGACACTGGCCGGCCGGATTAATCCTGAGGTAAGGCTCGCGCCGGTTCTCGCCGCCGCGCAGATCGACCTCGACCTTGGGGACGTCGAAGCCCTTCTCGGCCATGAACATGCGGACCATGCGCGGGTTCGGCCCGCCCGAATTGTAGAACTTCATTTGTTGCCTCCCTGAGCGGCCGCAAGCGCTATCAAATCGGCCGCCTGCCGGTCAACAGCTGACGAAGCCGATCATCGCCACGGTTCGACCAAAATCTTGGTGTGCCGCTCAGGACTGCCCAGTTCGGCGAAGGCGCCCTTCACGCCGTCGAGCCCGACCTTGCCGGTGATCAGTGCCTCTGCATCGACCTGGCCCTCGGCCAGCAGGCGAAGCGAGCGGGCGAATTCATCAGGGGTGTAACCCAGCACGAATTGCAGGCTGAGTTCCTTCACGATGCCGAACATGGGCTCGATGGTATCGGGCTCCATGCAGACTCCGACGATCACGACCCGCGCATCGCGCGGGACCTGTTCGAACATCTGTTGCAGAACACCTGGCACGCCGACGCACTCGAAGATCGCCGCCCGTTTGCTCGGTTCGAGCTTCGCATAAGGTGACCCCTGCGCGGGATTGACGACGACGTCCGCGCCCATCTTCACGGCAAGCTCGCGGCGCTTGGGCGAGAAATCGGCTGCGACGATCGGACGTATGCCCTTCAGCCGCAGGGCGGCGATGACGGCAAGTCCGACCGGTCCGCAGCCCACCACCAGCGGCGCCTCGTCGCCCTTGAGTGCTGCCTTCTCGACCGCGTGCACACCCACGGCCAACGGTTCGGTGAGCGCGGCATGGTCCGTCGACAGGCCGTTGGGCACTTCCAGCAAAAGCGGTGCGGAGAGCAGCATCTGCTCGGCGTAGCCGCCGATATAGGTGTTGGAGTAGCCCATGCCCTTCGGCCCGTCGGCCTCCAGCATCAGCGGCATGGCACAGACGCGCGTGCCGGGCTTCACCTTGCGTTCGGTATCGGGCCCGTGGTCCAGGACCTCGCAGCAGAATTCATGGCCGAACACGACGTCGCGCGACAGGTCCATCGGCACGCGGCCCGGAATGCGCTTGGTCACCGCGACCATGCGATGGGCGTGCTTGGCGGCGTGCAGGTCCGAGCCACAGATGCCGCAGGCCAGAGTCTTGACCAGGACCTGGCCGCGCGCCGGCACCGGCTCGGGCAACGTGTCGACGACGATGTCGCCGCCGCGGAAGATCGCCGCTTTCATTCGATGAACTCCCCGACCGTGTCGACGAACGCCTGCAGCCTGTCGTGGTGCACCCAATGCCCGGCATTGTCGAACGTGACGACGTTGGCATTCTTGAAGTGCTTTAGTCGCCCATCATCCGCCGGATTAGAGGCCCAGCTCTCCTTGCCGTAGATCAACAGGGTCGGACAGGCGATCTGGGTCCACAGAAGCTCGATATCCTTGTAACTCATGTCGTAGGGCGGCGAGGTGCGGACGTAGTTGTCGAACTTCCAGCTATAGGTGCCGTCTTCGTTCTGGTTGACGCCCTGCTGCGTGAGGTGCCGCGCCTGCTCGGCCGAGAGATGCTTGTTCTCCTCCTGCATGCGCTTGAAGGCATCCTCGATGGTCGGATAGCGGCGCGGCAGGCGGCCGGAGAGCTTGCGCTGCTCGTCGACCCATTCGCGCACGCGCTCGGCCATGCTCTTCTGGCCACGCTCGGCGATCACCTTGGGCGACGGGCCCAGCCCCTCGATGGCGACCAGCTTGCGCACCTGCTCGGGATAGATGCCGGCATAGCGCAGGCAGATATTGCCGCCCAGGGAGTGGGCCACGATCGTCACCGGCGCCAACTGCTGCTGGTGCACGAGCTGCGCCAGGTCGTAGATGTAGGCCGACATCGAGTAGTTGCCGTCGGGCGACCACTGGCTGTCGCCGTGCCCGCGCAGGTCGGGGCAGATGATATGCCAGTCCTTGCGCAGGGACTGGGCCACCCAGTCCCAGTTGCGGCAATGGTCGCGCCCGCCATGCACCAGCAGCAGCGGCGGCGCGTCGGGATTGCCCCAGTCGACATAGTGAAGGCGCAGACGTTGGGAAAAATAGTGCCGGGAGGTCGGGCCCGGCATGCCGTTCAGATTACTCATGGGCTCCTTGTATAGTCTGTCAGTGCGCGCGAAGTAAGCGTTGGCGTGGGGTGCTTCGCGGCGGGGCTATCGCATATGTTGAATCACGTCGTCTCGACCGAGGGCCGCAGGCCCGAGTGGAGAGACCTTGTTTCCACAATAAGCAGCCTATCGTAGAAACAAGGTCTCTCCACTCCGCGCTTCGCGCTCCGGTCGAGACGACGGATTTCCCGTTGCCCGAAGGGTAGAGGGCCGCTCAACCTGCGGCCTCCGGATGACAGGCGTTGGGATTTACGCCACTCTTTTCCCATGATGAGTCCCGAGCAAAATGAGCTGATCACCCGCGTCGGGCCGGGCACCAAATGCGGCGCGCTGATGCGGCATTATTGGCATCCGGTGGCGCTCGCCGACGAGCTGCCTCAGGAACGGCCTGCCAAAGCCGTGCGCGTGCTGGGCCAGGACTTCGTGCTGTTCCGCGACGAGCGCGGCCGGCACGGCCTGTTGGACCGCGACTGCCCGCATCGCGGCGCCGATCTCGCCTACGGTCGCCTGGAGGATGGCGGCCTGCGTTGCCTGTTCCATGGCTGGCTGTTCGACGTCGACGGCAAATGCCTGGAGACGCCCGCCGAACCCGAAGGCAGCCTGCTTTGCCAGCGAGTGCGCCAACGGTCGTATCCGGTCGTCATCAAGAACGGCATCGTGTTCGCCTATCTGGGCGAAAGTGAAGCGCCCGCCTTCCCCGACTTCGACTGTTTCCTCGCCCCCGGGACCCACGCCTTCGCCTTCAAGGGCCTGATCGACTGCAACTGGCTGCAGGCGCTGGAAGTCGGCATCGATCCGGCGCACGCCTCCTACCTGCATCGCTTCTACGAGGACGAAGACACCGGCGCTTCCTACGGCAAGCAATTCCGTTCGGTCTCGTCCGATTCCGACATTCCGATGACGCGCCTGTTGCGCGAATTCACGCGGCCACAGATCGACGTCGAAGGAACCGACTACGGCCTGCGGCTGTTCGCCTTGCGCCGGCTGAACGACAGGCACACCCACGTGCGCGTGACCAACCTCGTGTTCCCCTACGCCTTCGTGATCCCGATGAGCGCGGAGATGACCATCACCCAGTGGCACGTGCCGATCGACGACACGTCCTGCTACTGGTACGCGATCTTCACCAGCTTCGGCGCGCCGGTCGATCATGCTGAGATGCGCGAACAGCGGTTGAAGCTCTACCAGCTGCCCGACTATCGCCCTCGCCTCGGCCGCCACAATTCCTGGGGCCATGACGTGGCTGAACAGGCCAGCCTGACCTTCACCGGCATGGGCTTCGACATCAACGTTCACGACCAGTGGGCGATCGAAAGCCAGGGCCGCATCGCCGACCGCACGCGCGAGCATCTCGGCACCACCGACAAGGCGATCGTGGCCTACCGCCGCCTGCTGCTCTCGGCCATCGGCCAGGTGGCGAACGGCGAGAAGCCGCCGATGTGGCTCGATCCGGCACGCGCCGGCGCGATCCGCGGCCCGATCGCCATCGACGGCATGGGCCCGACCGAGGGCTGGCAGTCCTACTGGAAGGACGTCGATGCGCGCCGCCGCAGCGGCTCGAGCTGGGCGGCCAAGACCATCCCGCCGCTGGTCGCGTAGGCGCGCATGA
>DASZJU010000411.1:0-2535 GCA_035947815.1 Reyranella sp. | reverse complement strand
CGCAGGGTGAAGATCTTGCGCGGCTTGCCGTGCGGGGTGAGGTCGCAGGAAAAGGTCTGGCCGTCGTCGAGCAGGCAGAGCTGGCCGGCAAAGGTGAAGACGTCGAAGGCGCGGCCAACCTCGTACAGCGAGTCTTTCAGGCAGAGCCCTGATTCGAGCGTGATCAGACGGCTCAGCTCTTCCTTGCGGGCGAGCAAAAGCTCGGCCGTCCTGAGCAAGATCTGCTGGCGCTGATAGCGCGTGAGTTTGGGCTTGTAGGCGTGGGCAATGCGGAAGGCCTCGGCCACCAGCTCGGGCGTGGCGCGCGGCACGCTGCCGACCAGACGATTGTCCCACGGGAAGCGGACTTCGAGGCGGGCCTTGGTCTCGACCTTCTTGCCGGCGATGCGCAGCATCTCGTGCCGCACATCGGAGCGGATCATGGTGTCCATGGGAGGTTCTCTCAAGCGACGAGGTTGAGGCCGAGATCGAAAGCGTCGAAGTTGCGCCAATGACGCGACGCTGTGTCGGTGGCGAGCTTGCGATTGCACAGCAAGGGCACCTTCTGCTCGGAGACACCGCCATGGCTGCGCAGCGGCTCGGTGAGGCCCGAGAGATCGTGCCGCGCCGCCGAAGTGCCCAGCACTTTGTGCTTGGTCGACACCACCACCAGATCGCCCAGGCGATCGGCTGGAAGCTCAAAGCGCTGCGCGGCCTCGACCTTGGAGAGCGCTGCTTCGACGCCGGGCATGGATTTGAGCTTGGCCGCCATCGCCTCGGCCGTCGTGCCGGAGGGCAGATAGATCACGGCAAACGAGCCGAGCGCGCCGTGATGCACGACATAGGGATCGGTGATGGGCAGGATGACGCGAGCTTTGTCGGTCCCGAGCCAGCCGTCGAAGACATCCTGCAGGTAGATGACGTCGGGCTGCCCGTCGGCGCCGAACTTGGCGTTCATGCCGTGGTCGGCCGTGAGCACGATGGTGCAGCCCAGGGCGTCGAGCTTGGCCATGTAGCCGTCCATCATGGCGTAGAAGTCGTTGGCGACGGGCGTGCCGGGCGCGTGCTTGTGCTGGATGTAGTCGGTGGTCGAGAGATACATGATCTCCGGTCGGTCGCGTTCCATCAGCTTGACGCCGGCGGCGAAGACGAACTCCGACAGGCCGGCGCTGTAGACATCCGGCACGTCCATGCCGACCAGAGCGTTCACGTGGTCGATGCCGTTCTCGGCCAACGTCGCCTTGTCGGATTTCTCCGAGGAGAAGCTGCAGGCCTTGCCGGCGCCCAGCGCCAGGCTCTTGCCCAAAAGCCCGCGCAGCTTGTCCTTGGCGGTGATGACGGCGATGCGGCAGCCGGCGCGCTGGAAGGCCGGGAACAGCGTCTCGACCCGCAGGAGCTTCGGATCGTTCATCATCACCTCTTTGCCCGTGTCGGGATCGAGGAAGTAGTTGCCGCAAATGCCGTGCACGGCGGGCGGCTGACCGGTGACGATGGAGAGATTGTTGGGATTGGTGAAGCTGGGCACGACGCAGTCGGCCAGCAGGCTGGTGCCTTGCGTCAACACTTTGCCGAACCACGGGGCACGGCCCGCTTCGACGGCGCGTTCGATGTAGCCGGGTTCCGAGCCGTCGACGCAGACCACGACGATGGGCTGCCGCGGCAGGCGATAGCGGCGGCCGTTGACGGCGATCTCGCCTCCGGTGGTGTTGACGCTATCGGGCGCCATGGTTCCTCCTACTCCGCCGCCAACGCGGGGCCGCCATTGCTGACCCGCATCTCATCCAGCACATCGCGCACCGCGGCAAGTGCACCTTTCATGTGCTCGGGATGGAGCCGGCCAATGCAGCCCATGCGGAAGGAGTCGGCGACAGTAAGCTTGCCGGGATAGATCACGTAGCCGCGATCTTTCAGCCCGTCATAGAAGCGCTGGAAGACGAACTTCGGGTCCGTCGGCATGTGGAAAGTAACGATGATCGGCGCCTGCAGGTGGTCAGGCAGCAAGGTGCGAAAGCCCATGGCGCGCATGCCGTCGATCAGCACCTTGGCGTTGTCGCGGTAGCGCTGGCCGCGGCCCCAAACGCCGCCCTCGGCCGCATGCTCCTCGATCGCCTTGCCCAGCGCCACGATGACGTGGATGGGTGGCGTATAGCGGTACTGGCCGGTACGGGCGAAGGCGTCGGCCTGGTCGAACAGGTCGAGCACCAGGGTGGTGGCGTTGCCTTTGCAGGCGGCGAGCGCCTCGTTGCGACAGATCACGAAGCCCAGGCCCGGTACGCCTTCCAGGCACTTGTTGGAAGAGGCAGCCAGCGCATCGTAGCGGATCTCGCGGGCGTCGATCTCCAACGCCCCGAAGGCGCTCATGGAATCGACCAGCAGGCGTCGGCCGTACCCGGCCACAATCGCCGCGATCTCAGTGATGGGATTGAGGATGCCCGACGTGGTCTCGCAATGGACGGCGAAGACGTGGCTGATCGCTTTGTCCTCGGCCAGTATCCTCTCCAGCAACGGCAGATCGGGCGGCATGTCCTCCGGCATCTCGAGCGACGCCGCCGCGCG
>DASZJU010000410.1:0-3022 GCA_035947815.1 Reyranella sp. | reverse complement strand
GTGATGAATGCCGTGGTCGACGCCTTGAGCGAGGTCGGCGTCACCCACATCGACATGCCGGTGACGCCGGAGAAGGTCTGGCGGGCGCTGAACGGCTCTTAGCGGAGCGCGGGCTTCAGTTCTCTGTCATCCTGAGCGAAGCGAAGGATCTCATGCCGTTGCAAGCGGCGATGAGGTCCTTCGCTGCGCTCAGGACGACAACTAAGCAGAAGCCCGCGCTCGCGCTCACGCCGGCAGCTCGTAGCCGATCTTCGACTCGACCTCGATGGTCTTCTTTACCGCGGGCCGCGCCATCATGCGCTCGTAGTGCGCCTCTATGTTGGGAAACGCGCCGGGCGCGGGATTGAGTGAATTGCGGAAGCGCCAATAGAGCCGGAACAGGTGGATGTCGGCGATCGAGTATCGCCCGCCCACCGCCCAGTCGTTCTTGCCCAGCCGCTTGTCGGCCAGAGCGTAGATCGCCCGCGCATGCTCGAGCCCCTGGCGGCGCGCCGGATGGATCGAGGAGGCGATGAACGACATCCAGGAGACGACGCGGGCTTCGGCCTCGACGTCGCCGTCCGGCAGCAGGCCGGCGGCCGGGAAGCGCCTGGCCAGATAGAACAGGATACCCGCCACTTCGGTCAGCGCCCGGCCGTCGATCAACATCGTCGGCACCTTGCCCTCGGGATTGATGGCCAGGAAGGCGGGCTGGCGCATGTCCTTCTTGTTGAACGACATCGGCTTGCCCTCGAACGCCGCCCCGACCTCGTGCAGGGCGATATGCGGCGCCATAGAGCTGGCTCCGGGGCTAAAATACAAAGTGAGCATTGCGGTCCTCCCTCCCGTTGATCATGAATCAACCATCTGGCCAAAAGATACCCTCGATTCCGTGGGATTTTTCGGCGTGCGGCGGTGAATCGGTCGATCTCCCATCGCCATTAGTCCATGGCATGGGACTTGCGTCGATTTTCACACAGTCCGCGTTTCAGTGGAGGGCGAGGCGTGGCGCACCAGAAGCAACGTCGGATGATGCATCTCGGGGCCTTCGTGCACGAGACCGGTCAACATGTCGCCGCCTGGCGCCATCCCAAGGCCCACGCCGAAGCAGGCACGAGCTTCGCCCAGGCAGTCGAGGTGGCGCAAACCGCCGAGCGCGGCAAGTTCGACCTGCTGTTCCTGGCGGACAGCGCTGCCGTCAACCTGTCAGGCAACGCCGACGCGCGCGGCCGCATGGGCAAGGTCGTGAAGTTCGAACCCATGACGATCCTGTCGGCGCTGGCGGCGGTGACCAAGCATCTCGGTTTGGTCGCAACCTCGACCACCACTTTCAACGAGCCCTATACGCTCGCCCGCCAGTTCGCCTCGCTCGACCAGATCAGCGGCGGCCGCGCCGGCTGGAATCTCGTGACCTCCAACAACGAATCGGATGCGCTGAACTACAGCCGCGACGAGCACCTGTCGCATTCCGATCGCTACGAGCGGGCGATCGAGTTCGCCGAGGTCGTGAACGGCCTGTGGGACAGCTGGGACGAAGACGCCTTCATCCGCGACAAGGAATCGGGCGTCTTCTTCGATCCGTCGAAGGTCCATCCGCTGAACCACAAGGGCAAGCACTTCCAGGTGCGCGGCCCGCTCAATGTCGCCCGCTCGCCGCAGGGACGGCCGGTGCTGGTGCAAGCCGGCGCGTCGGGCACCGGCCGAGACGTCGCCGCGCGGCTCGCCGAATTGGCATTCACCGCGCAGACCACTTTCGAGCAGGCCAGGGAATTCTATGCCGACGTCATGGCGCGTCTGCCGAAGTTCGGCCGCACGCCCGAGCAGGTGAAGGTGATGCCGGGCTTCTATCCCGTGGTGGCGCCCACGGAGTCGGAGGCCAAGGAGAAGTTCGACTACCTGCAGTCGCTGATCCAGCCCAGCGTCGGCCTTTCGATTCTCGAGTACACGATCGGCGTGAAGGGCCTCGACAAGTTCCCCCTCGATGGGCCGGTGCCGGAAATGGCCGACACCAACGGCCCGCTCAGCCGCCAGCACCTGCTGCTGGAGGCGGCGCGACGCGACAAGCTCACGCTCTGGGAACTCTGCCTGCTGAATGCCGGGCCGCGCGGGCACGCCTTGGTCGTCGGCACGCCCCAACATGTCGCCGACGTGATGGAACACTGGTTCCTGAACGGCGCGGCCGACGGCTTCAACGTCATGCCGGCGTGGCTGCCGGGCTCCCTCGACGATTTCGTCGACCTGGTGATCCCGGAACTGCAGCGACGCGGCCTCTTCAGAACGGAGTACGAAGCCATGACCTTGCGCGAGAATCTCGGCCTGCCGGTGCCTGTCAGTCGCTTCCACGCCGCGCGGTCGGTCGAGGCCGCGCAATGAGCGGGCGCGGTCCCGTAATCCGTCGCCGTCGGGTCGGAACCCTGGCGGCCGGTGCGCTCGCCATCGGCGCCTTGCCGGCAGTGCGCATTCCGTCCGCCCGTGCCGCCGACGCCTCGACGTTCGTGAGCGGCTTCGGCCTGCCGATCAATCTCGACCCGCATCAGGTCTACGACGTGCCGATGCAGTCGATGATGCTGAATGCCTACGACAATCTCTATCGCTACCAGGGCGATCCGCCGAAGATCGTGCCGTGGCTGGCCGAAAGCCATACCGTGTCCGACGACGGCCTCAACTGGGAATTCAAGCTGCGGCCGGGCCTCAAATTCCACGACGGCAGCCCACTCACGGCCGAGGACGTGGTCTACAGCTTCCGCCGCGTGCTGGCGCTCGCACTCGCGCCGGCCGGCGCCTTCCTGAAAATCCTCAAGCCTGAGAACGTGACGGCGCCCGACCCGCTGGTGGTGCGCTTCAAGCTCGAAGCGTCCTACGCGCCGTTCTTTGCGGCGATCCCCAGCATCAGCATCGTCAATCCGCGGGTGATCAAGGCCAACGAGAAGGACGGCGACTGGGGCAAGACCTGGCTGGCCTCCGACGGCGCGGGCTCCGGCGCCTATCGCATCATTCCCGCGGGTTACCGGCCGCTCGAATATCTCGACATGGAGATCAATGA